>NZ_JBEOYE010000157.1:0-13210 GCF_040296945.1 Streptomyces sp. NPDC001941
CGGGGGGGGGGGGCGGGCGCCCCCCCGGGGTGGGGGGGGGGGGGGGGGGGGGGGCGGGGGTGGGGGGGGGGGGGGCCCCGGGGGGGGGGCCCCCCCCCCACGTCCGGCCGACGACGCGTGTCAGCCGTGTCGCTCAGGACCGGGCTGCCGCAGCGGCGACGATCCAGTTCCTGAACTCGACGGCGTAGTGCCGCAGGTGGTGGTCCAGGACGTCCTTCGGGCAGGACGTGGGGAAGTAGACCGTCAGGTTCGCGGTGAAGCCGTCGGCGGTGTCGCCGAACTGGATCAGCGCCCGCCCCACGACGGTGCCGTCCTCCAGGAAGAGGTTGGAGGACATCTTGCGCGGAAACTCCGACTCCGGGAGGAGCTCGGCCGCGTCCTCGGCCCAGGCCATCGCGTCCGTGCCCCAGCCGCCCATGTAGAACGAGGCGACGTGCGGGCCGATGTTCTCCACCACGCGCGCCCCGATGTCGTCGGTGCCCATGACGTAGTGCTCGGGGTGCGCTGCGAGAAGGGGGCGGGGGTCGTCGCCCGCGAAGGCCGCGTCCATCCAGGCGAGGAAATCGGCCGAGGTCAGGCCCCGGGCCCGGAGCACCGTCGTACCGCCGTGGAACTCACCGTCGGAGGTGCGCGCGCACTCCCGCAGGAAGGCGTTGCCCTCCTCGATGTCCGCGGCCAGAAGGTCGAGCAGGCCCTGGCGGCCCAGACGCGTCCTGAAGTGGTCCAGGGCGCGGCGGGCGTAGAAAAGCTCCATGTCGTCGATGCTGTCGGTGCCGGTGGGCCCGGACTCGAGCGTCACGGTCACAGCCGGGGAAGTCTGCTTGTCGGTCATGGTCCAGCCTCCAGTATTATGCGAATGTAAATTCACATTCGCGTTATGAGGTTACGCAGAGAGGCCCGCCCCTTGTCAACCGTTCTTGCCAGAACCCTCGCGGATACGATGCGGAGATGACCGACCGGCACGACCGCCCGGCGCCGTACAAGGAGCCGCAGCAGGCGCGCAGCGCCGCGACCCTGGCCCGCGTACTGCGCGCGGCCGAGGACATCGCCTCCTCGGCGGGCCTGGAGGAGATGACGATGACCGGCGTCGCGGAGCGCGCCGGAGTCTCGGTCGGCACGATCTACCGCCGCTTCGAGGACAAAGAGCAGTTGATCAACGCCCTCACCGAGCGGATGCTGGACCGGCGCGAGGAGTACGTGGCCGAGCGGCTCCGCGGGGCCCAGCCGTCACTGTCCGGCGTCATGAACGCCTACGCGCACGCCTTGCTGCGGTCCTTCGCCGACAGCAACAACCTGTTCCCCGAGCTGCTGCGCGCGCGTGGCGCGAAGGTCACGGACCGCGGGGCCCGCACCATCACCGAGGTGCACCGGCTCCTGCTCGAAGCGGCGGCTCCCTACGCGGACGAGATCCGCCGCTCCGATCCGCAGGGGGCGCTGGACACCGCGGCCCGCGCCCTCCTCGGCGCTTGCTTCCACAACTCCGTACGCCCCGACGCGGCGACCGGCGAGGCGGCCCAACGCCGCTACGCGGAGGAACTGAGCGAGATGGCGATCGCCTATCTCCTCACACCCGACCGTCGGTGAATCGCCCGCACCTGAGTGCACGGCTCACTCCCTGCCGAGCCGATCATTGCCTCTGCCCCAACTCCAACCGGCACCCGGCAACGCCGCAGGCGTCCACCCGAGGCGACAGGACGCGTTTGCGTGGGCGTTCGAATCCTCCGCGGCCGGACAGCACCTCCCAGACCGGCGGGGCAGCCTGCCCTGCGGTCGACTCCGGCGGTTCCTGCCGGTACCGCGTGCTTCTCGGCACACTCCCGTCCCGGCGACTGCCTGGCCGGCGAACCCACCGATCCGCCGCGATCACCCTGCGGAAGGGAACAAGCTCAGGTGGAGTGCCCCAGCATCTCGGACATGGCCCGGGTCGAGTTCAGCAGTTCCGCCGCGAGTCGAGGCAGGTCCTGTTCGGTGATGCCTCGTGCCGGCATCACCAGGGTCACGACGAGCGGGAAGGAGTCGCCCGCGGTGAACACCGGGGCGGCCAGGGAGGTGACCCCCGGGATGACGCCACCGGCAGTGGTGGCGACGCCCTCGCGCCGTACCTCGTCACGGATGCGGGCGACCGTCTCCCGGGTCACCGCGTCCAGGTGTTCCGTCTGCAGCTGCCCGCAGAGCGCCCGCTCGGTGATCTGCTCAGGCAGGTACGCGAGGAACGCTCCTCCCATCGCCGAGGTCAGCAGCGGCATCGTGGCGCCGACCCGCACCGTGATCGGCAGTGCGTGCGCGCCGTACTCCCAGCGCACGACGACAGGGCCGTGATCACCCCACACCGCAAGGTTGACCGCGTGCGTCGTGCGGTCACGCAGTCCGGTCAAGTGCTCGCTGACGAGCGCGACTTCGTCCATCCTGCGCAGTGACTCCACGCCGAGCCGCCGCATGGCCGGCCCCATGTCGTATCTGCCGGAGCTGGGAGACTGGGCCACCAGGCCGACCCGGGCGAGGCTGACCAGGTAGCGGTGTGCCTTGCTCGGCTGCATGCCGGCCGCGGCAGCGATCTGCGTCAGGCTCATCGGGCCTCGCCCCTCCTCCAGAGCCAGCAGGACCGTCATCGCCAGCTCCACGGACTGGATGCCTTGGCGGGCGGGGGCCGCCTCGCCCGCCTCGGGTTCGGAGGAATGCTCATTGCTCACAGCGGCGATCATAGTGACCGGCTCGGTCCTCCTTTCGAGAGAGCGGAGAGGGTGCGGCCTCAGGCGTTCGCCCGGGCGTCGTGTGTCACGGTGTCACCGCGGACCACGGCCAGCAGTTCACCTGCCAGGGCCGTCACCGCGTCCGAGCCGTTCGCCGTGCCGAAGACGTAGAAGTCGGGGCGGACCACGACGGCCGAGCAGTCCAGTTCGGCGAACCAGTCGCGGTAGGTGCCGTGCACGTCGTGGACGATCGCTGCCCGTGGGTGCCCGGCCGCTCGTTCACGCGGAACGACGATGCGTACGCCCGCGTGGTCCAGTGCGTCGAGCAGTCCGGCCCGGTCCAGGGCCGCCAGCGGCTCGTCCGCGACGAGCATGTGGAAGCCGCCGCCCATGACCTGGTCAAGGCGGTCGCGGCGGGTACCGTCGTCCACCACGCCCTGCACCGACAGGTGTCCTCGGCCAGGACCCGAGTCCTGTGCGAAGAGGCCGTCGGCGAGGCCCGGCAGGCGGACCGCCCCGGGGCCTCCCTCCTGCGCCCGGCGGGCCAGGAGGGCGCGGTCGCGCTCAGCTGCCCGGACAGGGTCGCGCAGGGTCTGCAGGTGGCCGAGCTCGATGCCCTTTTCCGTCACGGCACGCACATGCGGCTCTCGCTCCTGTTGGTAGGTGTCCAGGACGGTGTCCGGCATGCGGCCGCGCAGGACCAGGTCCAGCTTGAACGCGAGGTTCTGCGCGTCGCGGAAGCCCGAGCACATGCCCTGCCCGAGGAACGGGGGCATCTGGTGTGCCGCGTCGCCGGCGAGCAGCACCCGGCCGTCGCGCCAGCGGTCCGCGATGAGCGATCTGAACGTGTAGGTGGCGACCCGGACGAGGTCCGCGTCATGGGGGGTGAGGTAGGGAGCGACTCGTTTCCAGACGCGTTCCGGATCGCGTTCGGTGGTGAAGTCGTCCGCGGAGTCGAGCATGAAGCTGAAGCGGTGGTGCTCCGGGCCGAGCGAGATGATCGAGGTCGGGCCCGTCGGATCACCGAGCTGAAGGGCGTGCGGCACGTCCGTCGGGCGGCGGAAGCGGAAGTCGCACACCATCCACGGTTCGGAGAAGCCGTAGTCGTGGAGCTCGACGTCGAGGGCGGATCGTACGAAGCTGTTGCCGCCGTCGCAGCCCACGACGTACCGCGCGTTCGTCGTCGCGTGTCCGTCCGGGCCTTCGACGGTGAGCGTGACGTGCTCCGGGTGCTGTTCCACGGCGACCACGGTGTGCGCGTGCCGCACATCCACCCGGGGGGACGTGCGGCAGACGGCGTCCAGCGCGTTCTCCAGGTCCGGCTGGTACATCATGTGCCACTCGGCCCAGCCGCTGCGTCCGCGCGCGACGAAGTGCTGCTCGATCAGCAGGTCTCCACGGCCGTTGCGCCACTCGTAGGTGGGCTGCACGCGCACGCGGGGCAGCAGGTCGTCCGCGACGCCGAGGCGGGCGAGGGTGCGCATCGTCTCGTCGTCGAAGCTGGCTGCCCGCGGCAGGTTGTACAGGCCCTCGTAGCGCTCGAAGACCTGGACACGGTGGCCGGCCCGCTCCAGGAGACCGGCCGTCACCATGCCCACGGGGCCGTACCCGACCACGGCCACGTCCACCGGCTCCGTGTTCCGTCCCGGCTGCGTCACGCCGTCCCCCGCACCTTCCATCGGATGCCTCCAACCGTTCGCACGCTCCAGAGGGTTGACACTCCCGGAACGTACGTTTCACCATCCATGAAGTCAATGCATATAAGTGAAACTCGAATGTGGGGTGTGTCGATGCGGACCATCGGCCTTGAAGAGCACTTCGTCACACCGGAGTTGGCGGGGTACGGCGCCTCGTCGGCCTCGATCCTCCAGCCGGAGAAGTGGCGCGAGGCGTCGAGGCGGCTGCTGGACCTCACTGCGCAACGGCTGGCAGAGATGGACGCGGCGGGCCTCGACACGCAGGTCCTCTCCCTCAACGCCCCGGGCATCCAGGCCGAACCCGACGCCGCGACCGCCGTGGCCCGGGCCGCGGCGGTCAACGACCTGCTCGCCTCGGTGGTGGCCGAGCACCCCGGCCGGTTCGCCGGGTTCGCCGCGCTGCCGCTCCAGGATCCGCAGGCCGCCGCCAAGGAGCTGGAGCGCGCCGTCTGCCAACTGGGCCTGCGCGGCGTGCTGGTGAACGCGCACACCCAGGGCCGCTACCTCGACGACCCGAGCCTGCGCGTGGTGTGGGAGCGCGCCGAAGGGCTCGACGTACCGCTCTACCTCCATCCCGCCAACGGCGTCGGCATCCCGCACGTCATCGAGGGGCACCCCGAACTCGTCGGCCCGATGTGGAGCTGGGGCGCGGAGACGGCGACACACTTCCTGCGCCTGGTCTTCGGCGGGGTCTTCGACGACTTCCCACGGGCCAAGGTGCTGCTCGGGCACATGGGCGAAGGGCTGCCGTACGTGCTGTGGCGGCTGGACTCGCGGTGGGACTACCACGATCACCACGGGGTCGAACTCGCCCTGGACCGCCCCTCCGAGTACGTCCGGCGCCACCTGTACATCACGACGAGCGGCGTCTGCTCGGCGCCACCACTGCTCTGCGCGCTGCTGGCCCTGGGCGCGGACCACATCCTCTTCGGTACCGACTACCCCTTCGAGGACATGGCGACGGCCACCGCGTTCCTGCGGACCGCGCCGCTCAGCGAGGCCGACCGGGCGAAGATCGCCCACCTCAACGCCGAGCGCCTGCTCGGCCTCTAGACCTCCAACCCCCGTACGCCACCACCCGCTCCGGGCAGGCCCCGGGCAGACCAAGGAGTCGCCGGCATGACCGACGAGAACGCGGTACGGCACTGGATCGACGGCGCATGGGTCGGCTTCGCCCGTACACGCGAGAGCATCGATCCCGCCACGGGCGAGGTCATCGGGACGTACGCGGACGCCGACACCGACGTGGGCCGGCGCGCCGTCGACGCGGCCGACCGGGCGTTCCGGGACGGCACCTGGCGCCTGGACCCGATGCAGCGGGCCACCGCACTGAGCCATCTCGCCGACGTCTACGCCGCCCGGATGGAAGAGGTGATCGCGACCCTGTGCCAGGAGAACGGCAAACTCCGGCACGAGGCGGGCTTCGAGGCGCACTTCATCCTGCGCGCACTGCGCTTCGCGGCGGGACTGGCCGTACAGCCGCACGGCCGGGTCACCGACACGCACCCGGGCCGCATGGCGATGTCGATCCGGCAGCCCGTCGGCGTCGCGGGAATCGTGGTGCCGTGGAACTCCCCCGCCTACCTCTGCGTCCGCGCCCTCGCCCCCGCTCTCGCCGCCGGCTGCACGGCCGTGGTGAAGATGCCGGGGCAGGCCGCGCGGACCTCAGCGCTCATGAGCGAGATCCTCGCCTCCGTCCCCGAGTTGCCGAGCGGCGTGGTGAACGTCGTGGTCGAGTCCGGGTCCGACGTCGCGCGCCTGCTCGTCGACTCGCCCCGGGTGCCGGTGATCAGCTTCACCGGCAGCACAGCCACCGGGCGCCTGGTCGCGCAGGGTGCCGCCGCCCGTTTCAAGAGGGTGGGCCTGGAGCTGGGCGGCAAGACGCCACATCTGGTGTTCGCGGACGCCGACGTGGAGACCGCCCTGACCACGGTCGTGCAGTCCTGCACCGTGTTCGCCGGGCAGTTCTGCATGACCGGCAGCCGGGTTCTCGTCCAGAGGGAGATCGCCGACGCGTTCACCGACGCGCTGGCGGGGCTGTTGGAAAGCGTGCGCCCAGGTCCCGCTTCCGATCCCGCCAGTCAGATCGGCCCCCTCATCGACAAGGCGGCCGTCGCCCGGGTCGACGCCGCCGTGGAGGCAGCCGTGGCCGCAGGCGCCAAGCCGGTCGTCCGCGGCGGCCCGAGCACCCGCCCCGACCTCGCGGGCGGCGCGTTCTACCACCCGACGCTGCTCACCGTGTCGGACTCCTCGCTGCCGATCGTCCAAGAGGAGACCTTCGGGCCGGTGCAGACCGTCCAGGTCTTCGACACCGAGGAGCAGGCCGTCGCCCTGGCCAACGACACCGAGTACGGCCTCAGCGCCTGCGTGTGGACCAGGGACGCCGACCGGCCGGTCCGCGTCGCCCGGCAACTCGACGCGGGTCTCGTCTCCGTCAACAGCTGGGCGAACCTGACCGTGGAGTTCGAGGAGGGCGGCTACAAGTCCAGCGGCGTGGGCCGCCTCGGGGGACTGGCCTCCGTGGAGGACTTCCTGGAGCACAAGCAGATCACCCAGGACTATCTGCCGCAGCGCGGCTGAAGCCCCCACCCCGCCCCACACCCTCTCGCTCCGCACCTCCCTCAACCCTTGCTGTTATCACATATAGCGCCTAGTCTCGCAGCACCCTGCCGCCACCCGCACCCGGCACGCGGGTGCTGCGGGATCCGGGGGCCATCGGGCTCCCCGCGAACTGTGCGTTGTCGTTCTCCGCGCGCCGTCCTCCCGCCGCGCGGCATGCCGGAACACACCTTGGCAGGAGCCACACATGGCCCAGCAGCGCGACCTTCTGACCTTCGAGGTCGACGGACAAAGGATCACGGCGCTCACCGCCGGACCCGCCGTACCCACCGGGAAGCCGTTGATAGCCGCGCTCCACGGCGGCACCTACACCGCTCACTACTTCGACGTCAGGGGCGGTCCCGAAGGATCCTTCCTCGACACCGCGGTGGCGCACGGGCACCCGGTGGTCGCCTTCGACCGTCCCGGCTACGGTGGCAGTACACCGCTCCCGCCGGACGCCAACACCTTCGCCCGTCACGCCGAACTGCTCGGTGACGCCGTGGCGCAGGCGACAGCGCGCCTATCAGCCGACGCCGTGTTCCTGGTCGGCCACTCCATCGGCGGCATGATCGCGCTGATGATCGCGGCCGACGACCCCGGCTTCCCCCTCATCGGGGTCTCCGCGACCGGCATGGGCGCCGTGATCCCGCCGGGCGGGGCAGCCGAGGCGCTCGGCTCCCTCCCGCCGGACGAGACGGTCGACCTGCCGTACGCGGAGCGGGACTCGGTGATGTTCGGCCCTGCGCACACCCACACCCCCGAGGCGGTGGAGCGGGCGCACACGTCGTACGCACCCGTCCCGGTGGCGGAGTTGGTCCAGGCGCCCGCCTGGCCACGGGAGCACCTGCCCGCCGTCGCGCCGAACGTCCGCGTGCCGGTGCACAACACGCTCGCCGAGTTCGACGCCCTGTGGAGCAGCGGCCCGGAGAACGTGGCCCGGTTCGCGGGCCTGTTCACGAAGGCCCCCTTCATCGACGCGAGCGTCGCCCGCGGCACGGGCCACTGCATCGACCACCACACGCTCGGCCACGCGCTGCACCTGCGTCAGCTCGCGTTCGCCGAGGAGTGCGCGCAGTGGGCGGCGACTCGACGGACCGGGGCCGACCACTGATGTCCGTCATCCAGCACGCCCCGCTCCCCGGGCGCACCCGGGTCCTGATCGCCGGTGGCGGCCCCGTCGGGCTGGCGGCCGCCGTCGAACTCGGTCGCCGTGGTATCGACTGCGTGGTCGTCGAGCCCCGTCCGGCGGTGTCCCGGACGCGGCCGCGCTGCAAGACGCTCAACGTGCGCACGATGGAGCACCTGCGCCGCTGGGGCCTCGCCGACCGGCTGCGGGAGCGCGCGCCGCTGCCCGTCGCCTGGTCCCAGGACGTCGTGTTCTGCACGTCGCTGGCCGGGACGGAACTGTCCCGTTTCACCGGCGTCCTGGGACTGGTACCGGAAGGAGACCGGTTCCCTGAAGTCGGCCAGCAGGCACCGCAGTACGTGCTTGAGGACGTCCTGCGCGAGGCGGTCCTGGGCCTTCCGGCGTGTCGCCTGGTCCTCGGCTCGAAGGTCGCCGGCCTGGGCCAGGACGAGGACGAGGTGTCCGTGACGGTGGAGGACGACGCAGGGAACCGCGCGGTCGTCACCGCTGACTACGTGCTCGGCTGCGACGGCCCGCGCAGTGTCGTACGGGACGAGATCGGTGCCCGCTACGTCGGCGGCGAGGCCCTGCGGCCGAACTTCGGCATGGTCTTCTCCTGCCCGGGCCTGTGGGACCACGTGCGGCACGGGCCGGCCGTGCAGTACTGGATCGTCCACCCGGACGCCCCGGCGTTGGTGGGGCCGCTGGACCGCAAGGACACCTGGTGGGCGATCGCGTTCGGAGTCGACCGGGCGACCGGCGAGCGGGAGGCGCTGGGCTTCCTGGACACCGTGGCCGGCCGGCCGGTGCGGGCCACCGTGCTGTCGACCGATCCGTGGACGGCCCGCATGCAGATCGTCGACCGGATGCGGCACGGCCGGGTGTTCCTCGCGGGCGACGCCGCGCACCTCAATCCGCCCTTCGGCGGCCACGGCCTCAATACCGGCATAGGCGACGCTGTCGACCTCGGCTGGAAGCTGGCGGCGGTGCTGGACGGCTGGGGCGGGCCCGGCCTGCTCGACAGCTACGAGATCGAGCGGCGCCCCGTTCAGGAGCGCGTCGTCCACGAGGCGACCGCCAACATGCGGGTGCTGTCGACCGAGTTGCTGGCGGACGACCTGGAGGACCCGGACCTGGCGGGCGCCGAGGCACGCCAGGCCGCGGCCCGGCGCATCCAGGAGACCAAGAAGGCGGAGTTCCACTCCCTCGACCTGGTGCTCGGCCTCCGGATCGCCGCCTCACCGGTCCTGCCCCCGGAGCCGGAGCTGGCGTACGGGACTCCCGAGGGCCGTGCGCGGGTGGGCTCCCGCCTGCCGCACACGTTCCTCACGGACGGCCGCTCCCTGTACGACGTCCTCGCTGACCACCTGACGCTCCTCGTCCTGGACGTCACCGCTCTCGAAGCGGCCGCTCTGTCGGAGGCGGAGGCGCCTTTCACCGTGGTGCACCTGGCTGCCGCGCTCCCCGCCGGCTTCGCGCAACGACTGGGGGCTCGCTTCGCACTGGTCCGCCCGGACCAGGTGGTCGCCTGGCTGGGCGACACACTCGCCGCGGATCTCGCCGAAGTCGTCGACACCGTGCGAGGCCGAGGCACGCACCACGCCGAGACCGCGCCCACGCAGCGGAGCTGACGTTCCGTCACCCGCCACCCGTCCCGCCCCGTCCGCGCCCTGGCCGAGGTGCTTGCCTCGCGGCCGGGGCCGATCCCCTGCCCCTTTTCCAGCGGCCGGAAGGAAGCGACGCACATGTCCGGACAACCATGGACCAGACGTCAGGTCCTCAACACCGCGGCGGGTACGGCCGCACTGGCCGGCGCAGGCCAGTTGACCGCACCCGAAGCCGCCCGTGCCGACGGCGCACGGCGCAGAACCGGCGGACCGCTTCGGATCGTCGCGATCGAGGAAGCCGTCATGCTGCCCGGCCTCATCACCCAGGGCACCGCGCTGGGCGGCGCCATCCCCTTCCGCCCCGAAGTCGCCCGCGAGTGGCTGAAGCGGCTGCCGGACATCACCGAGTACCGCCTCGCCGACATGGATGCCAACGGGGTGACCATGCAGGTGCTGTCCCTCACCCCGCCCGGGGTCCAGATGCAGCCCGACGCGGCCATTGCCGTACGGGACGCGCAGATCGCCAACGACGCCCTCGCGGAGATCATCGCGGCCCGTCCCACGCGCTTCGGTGGCCTCGCCGCCCTTCCCCTCCAAGACCCCGGGGCGGCCGTGCGGGAGGCGAGGCGGGCGATGCGCGACCTGAAGATGGCCGGGTTCCTGGTCAACGGCCACACCAACGGCCACTACCTGGACGAGCCGCGGTTCCGGCCGGTGTGGGCCGAGCTGGAGCAGCTGGGAGCCGCGCTCTACCTGCACCCCACCCCGGCACCGGCCGGCGACTGGGGCCTGCTGAAGGACCGTCCGGAACTCGTCGGCCCCCTCTACAGCTGGGCGGCCGAGACGGGTGGGCACACCCTGCGCATTCTCCTCGGCGGTGTCTTCGACGACTTTCCCGGAGCCCGGCTCATCGTGGGGCACATGGGCGAGTTCCTGCCCTTCCACGCGCCCCGGCTCGACGTGCAGATCCGGAACATCACCACGCGCGTACCGCTCAAGAGGCCGCCCTCCGCGTACTTCGGGGACAACATCTCCCTCACGACCTCCGGAGTCATGGACGACACCATGCTCAGGGCAGCCATCGACGTCGTCGGCATCGACCACGTGCTGTTCGCCATCGACTACCCCTTCGAGAAGAGCGAACAGGCCGTCGCCTTCCTGCGCCGCGCGCCCCTGACGCCGGCTCAGCGCAGGAAGATCGCGTCCGGCAACGCGCAGCGGATCCTCAAGCTGTGACGCCTCTCGTCCTGCCCGCAAGCGCCGGCGACGGCCTCGCTATAGTTGATATCGACCACTGGGCGGCCGAGGCGAGGGACACAGCGTGGCGACACCGCGAGGGACCGTGCAGCCCATCACGTCACGGTCGGTCTCCGAGCAGGCCACCGACGAGCTGCGGCGCGCGATCCTGGCGGGCGGACTGGCCCCCGGCGCGGAGTACTCGCTGCGCGAGCTGGCCGGCATGCTCGACATCAGCTTCATCCCGATCCGCGAGGCGCTGCGCAGTCTGGAGAGCGAAGGCCTGGTCATCATGCGGCCCGGCCGCAGCGCGGTCATCGCCCCACTCGACCTCGACGACCTGCACGGCATCTACCGTCTCCGGCGCGCCCTCGAACCGGAGATCGCCCGGCGCTCGTGCGCCCTGCTGACGGACCGGGACCTGGACCGGCTGCAGGCGCAGGCCGCCGACTTCGGCGCCCGGGAGCAGGGCATGGCCGACATCTACGACGACCATCACGCCTTCCACCTCGCCCTGTTGGCACCCGCCGCGACCGCCTGGGACATCCGTGTCCTGACCACGCTGTGGCGGGCCGCGGAGCGCTACATCCGCATCGGATTCGGCCGGCTGGACCCCGACCCGACCGAGCACGAACGGCGCGGCAAGGCCCACGCGGACCTGCTGGCCGCTTTCCGCGGCCGTGACCCCGAGAAGGTGGCCGCAGCG
This sequence comes from Streptomyces sp. NPDC001941, assembly GCF_040296945.1. Lineage (NCBI taxonomy): Bacteria > Bacillati > Actinomycetota > Actinomycetes > Kitasatosporales > Streptomycetaceae > Streptomyces > Streptomyces sp. NPDC001941. Next base: position 11,664 of record NZ_JBEOYE010000157.1, read on the forward strand.
GTCGAGCAGCACCTGGCCCGCAACGAGAAGATCGCTTTCTCCGCCCTGGCCTGACCGACAGCCAGGTAGGCCGGGCAGGTAGGCACGCGCGCGCATCCCCGTATCTCCGTACCGCACTCCGCACTCCGCACTCCGTCGACAGGTTGCTGTTATCACATATAGCGGCTACGGTCGGCGTCCAACGCGGCCTGAGGGCGTCCGGCGGCGACCACCGGGCGCTGCATCAGGGGCCCTTCGAAGGCCGGCCCCCCACGCTGACGACGCGTTCGACCCTCCGCACCACCGCTGCACTTTCCGCACCCCACCCGCAGAAAGGCACCCCCATGTGCATCCCGCACACCAACCGGCGCGACTTCCTCAAGACGGCCGCGGCGGCCGGAGTCGCCGCCACGACCCTGCCGGCGCTCGTCGCCCCCACCGCCGCCACCGCACAGGAGCGCACCGCCGACGCACCCCAGAAGGTCGCTCTCACCGGCGTCCGCGTCTTCGACGGGGACCGGCTGACCTCACCGCGGACCGTCGTCATCGACAACGGCCTGATCGGACCGAGCCCACTCGGGGCGCGCCAGATCGACTGCGCCGGCGCCGTCCTGCTACCCGGACTGATCGACGCCCACATCCACCTCCAGGACGTCACCACCCTTCAGCAGCTCTCCGGCTGGGGCGTCACGACCGGCCTGGACATGGCCTGCTTCCCGCCCTCGCTCGTCGCGTCGCTGCGCAGAAGGCCCGGCCTGACGGACATCCGCAGCGCGGGGACTCCCGCGGTCGCGCCCGGCAGCCCGCAGAGCGGGATCCCCGGATTCCCGGCGAACGCGATCCTGACCGGCCCCGACCAGGCTCTCGCGTTCGTACGCGCCCGCATCGGCGAGGGCTCGGACTACATCAAGGTCATCGTCGACGAGCCCGGCCTCTCCCCCGCCACCGTCAAGGCATTGACGGTGGCGGCCCACTCCTTCGGCAAGCTCGTCATGGCGCACGCGACGTCGGCGCTCACCGTGGGCCGCGCGCTCGACGCCGGCGTCGACATGATCCACCACGTCCCACTCGACAGCCCGCTGTCCGACGCGACGGCGGCCCGGTACGCCGCCACGGGCACGATCGCCGTCCCCACGCTCACGATGATGGAGGGCTTCGCCGCTCTGGGCGTGCCCGGCTGGAGCTACGAGGCCGCGGAGGGCAGTGTCACCGCGTTGCGCCGGGCCGGCGTGCGGATCCTCGCGGGCACCGATTCCAACCACACGCCGGGGATTCCCGTGCAGCCGCCCTTCGGCACCAGCCTGCACCACGAGCTGGAGCTGCTCGTCAGGGCGGGACTGACGGCCCGTGAGGCACTGCGCGCCACGACCAGCCTGCCCGCCCAGTCCTTCGGGCTGCGGGACCGGGGCGCCGTCCGCGTCGGGAGCCGCGCCGACCTGGTCCTGATCGACGGGGACCCGCTCGCGGACATCACCGCGACCCGCGCGATACGCCGTGTCTGGGTCGGTGGCACGGAGTACGCGCCCGTCGGTTGACCGGAAAGCCGTCCGGGGCCGGCGTCGTGCGGC
>NZ_JBEOYE010000158.1:0-13116 GCF_040296945.1 Streptomyces sp. NPDC001941
GGGTCACTCCCCGCGGGGGCCCCCCTCTAAGCGGCCGATGCGCTCGCCGGGCCCGGCGAGCGCATCGACGCATGCCCCCGTGGGCCCGCCCGCCGTACGTGAACACGGGCCCCGCCTGCCGCACGTGAACGCGGTGCTGTCCACATCGCGGACGCCGGGTGTCAGTTCGTGGGACGCGGAGTAGGGTCCTGGGCATGTCGGACAGTTCTCGCAGCATCGATCTCGCAGTGATCCCCGGTGACGGCATCGGCCCGGAGGTCGTGGCCCAGGGGCTCAAGGTCCTCTCCGCCGTGCTCCCGCAGGACGTGAAGCTGGAGACCACGGAGTACGACTTCGGAGCCAAGCGCTACCACGCCACCGGTGACACCCTCACCGACGCGGACGCGGAGGCCCTCAAGGCCCACGACGCGATCCTCCTCGGCGCCATCGGCGACCCCTCCGTACCGTCCGGCGTGCTGGAGCGCGGCTTCCTGCTCAAGCTCCGCTTCCTCTTCGACCACCACGTGAACCTGCGGCCCTCCAAGCTGCTGCCCGGCGTGGCCACCCCGCTCAAGGGCGAGCCCGCCATCGACTTCGTCGTGGTCCGCGAGGGCACCGAGGGCCCCTACACCGGCAACGGCGGCACCATCCGCAAGGGCACCCCGCACGAGGTCGCCACCGAGGTCTCGGTGAACACGGCCTTCGGCGTCGAGCGCGTGGTCCGCGACGCGTTCGCCCGCGCCCAGGCCCGCCCCCGCAAGAAGCTCACGCTCGTCCACAAGAACAACGTGCTCGCCCACGCGGGCCACCTGTGGACGGACGTCTTCAACCGGGTGGCCACCGAGTTCCCCGAGGTCACCACCGAGTACATCCACGTGGACGCGGCCACCATCTACCTGGTCACCGACCCGGGCCGGTTCGACGTGGTCGTCACCGACAACCTCTTCGGCGACATCATCACCGACCTCGCCGCGGCCGTCTCCGGCGGCATCGGCGTCGCGGCCTCGGGCAACATCAACCCGTCCCGCGAGTTCCCCTCGATGTTCGAGCCGGTGCACGGCTCCGCCCCGGACATCGCCGGCCAGGGCAAGGCCGACCCCACCGCCACCGTCCTCTCCGTCGCGCTCCTGCTGCGCCACCTCGGCTACGAGGCCGAGGCCGTCCGGGTCGAGGACGCGGTCTCCGCCGACCTCGGCGAGCGCGGCGAGACGGTGCGCGGCACCGAGGAGATCGGCGACGCCCTCGCCGTACGCGTAGCCGGCTAGGCCCCGCGGCACGGACAGACACGTACAGCCGCCGGGTCGCACCACGCACCCGGCGGCTGTACGCATGCGGCGGCGGGGTGCCACCATCGACCCCTGGACCGCAGACGGCCCACACGAGCGATAATCGAACGTGGGGCCCCTCTCAGCGCACCGCTCCCCGGCACGCCCGACGGCGTACCGGCGCGTGGCGCGACGTGCGAGCGCGGTCCGTCACAACCCATCCGGTGAAGGACACGCAGACATGACGACGCCCACGATCGAGCTCAAGCCCTCCGCCAACCCGCTGTCCGACGGGGAGCGCGAGGCGATCCTGGCCAACCCGGGATTCGGCCGCCACTTCACCGACCACATGGTCACGATCAAGTGGACCGAGGGCCGCGGGTGGCACGACGGGCAGCTGGTGCCCTACGGCCCGCTCTCCCTCGACCCGGCCACCAACGTCCTGCACTACGCGCAGGAGATCTTCGAGGGCCTCAAGGCCTACCGCCGCCCCGACGGCACCGTCGCCACCTTCCGCCCGGACATGAACGCCAAGCGCTTCCAGCACTCCGCCTGGCGCCTCGGCATGCCCGAGCTGCCCGTCGAGACCTTCCTGGAGGCCTGCGACCTGCTGGTCCAGCAGGACATCGCCTGGGTCCCGCCGCACGGCGGCGAGGAGTCCCTCTACCTGCGCCCGTTCATGATCGCCACCGAGGTCGGCCTGGGCGTCAAGCCCGCCAACGAGTACCTCTTCGTGGTCATCGCCTCGCCCGCCGGCGCCTACTTCCCCGGTGGCGTCAAGCCCGTCTCCATCTGGCTCTCCGAGGACCGCGTCCGCGCCGTCCCCGGCGGCGTCGGCGACGCCAAGACCGGCGGCAACTACGCCGCGTCCCTGCTCGCCCAGGCCGAGGCCGCCGCCAAGGGCTGCGAGCAGGTCGCCTACCTCGACGCCGTCGAGCACAAGTGGGTCGAGGAACTGGGCGGCATGAACCTGTACTTCGTGTACGGGGACCGCATCGTCACCCCGACGCTCACCGGCTCGCTGCTGGCCGGCGTCACCCGCGACACCCTGCTCCAGCTCGCCAAGGACCTCGGCTACGCCTCCGAGGAGTCCCGGGTCTCCATCGACCAGTGGCAGAAGGACAGCGAGAACGGCACCCTCACCGAGGTCTTCGCCTGCGGCACCGCCGCCGCGATCACCCCGGTCGGCACCGTCAAGTCCGCCCGCGGCGAGTGGACCCAGTCCGGCGGCGAGCCCGGCGAGGTCACCATGAAGCTGCGCCGCGCCCTGCTCGACGTGCAGACCGGCACGACCGAGGACCTGCACGGCTGGACCCGCAAGCTGGGCTGACCCGCCCCGCCCGCTCGCGAAGGGCCGCGCTCCGACCGGGGCGCGGCCCTTCCTCGTACCCGCGCACGCGGCCCGCCGATAATGGCGGCCATGACGAACCAGGAGCGGGACCGGGAGCTGGCCGAAGCGGTGCGCCTGCGGGGCGCGGGGGAGCGCGAGGAGGCCCTCCGGCGCCTGGTCGCCCTCGCGGAGCGCCACCCGGGCGACGGCGAGGTCGCCTACCAGACGGCCTGGGCGCACGACGTGCTCGGCCTGGAGGCGGAGGCCGTGCCGCACTACGAGCGCGCCCTCGGCGGCGAGGGGCTGTCGGCCGGTGACCGGGCCGGGGCGATGCTGGGCCTGGGCAGCACCTACCGGGCGCTGGGCCGCTACCGGGACGCCGAGGAGCTGCTGACCCGGGCGGTGGGGGAGTTCCCCGCCGACGGCGCGCTGCGCACCTTCCTGGCGATGGCGCTGCACAACACCGGCCGCCACCAGGAGGCGATGCGGCTGCTGCTCGACCTGCTCGCGGCGACCAGCGAGGACCCGGGCGTACGGCGGTACCGGCGGGCGATCGAGACGTACGCCGAGGACCTCTCGGCGACCTTCTGAGGCCCCGCGCGGTAACGCCTGATTTGAGCGTCGCTCTAAACGTTTGGCGTGTCACCCTGCCAGATCCCATGTTCTACGGTTAGAGTGACACTCTAACCAGAGGAGCCCCATGTATCGCATGCCGCCCGAGTGGGCACCCCACGAGCGCACCTGGATGGCCTGGCCCGGCGCCAACACCACCTTCTCCTCCGCCGAGGAGCTCGACGCCTCCCGCGCCGCCTGGGCCGCCGTGGCCCGGGCCGTGCGCCGCTTCGAGCCGGTCACCGTGGTGCACGGCCCCGGCCAGGCCGGGTCCGCCCGCGCCCTGCTCGGCCCGGACGTCGACCTGGTGGAGCGCGAGCTCGACGACGCCTGGATGCGGGACATCGGCCCCACCTTCGTCACCGGCCCCGACGGCGAACTGGCCGCCGTGAACTGGGTGTTCAACGGCTGGGGCGCCCAGGAGTGGGCCTCCTGGGAGCACGACGCCAAGATCGCCTCCCAGGTCGCCGACCTGGCCGGGGTCCCGGTCCTGGACTCGCCGCTGGTCAACGAGGGCGGCGGGCTACACGTGGACGGCGAGGGCACCGTGCTGCTCACCGAGACCGTGCAGCTCGGGCCCGAGCGCAACCCCGGCTGGACCCGCGCCGAGGTCGAGGCCGAGGTGCACGCCAAGCTCGGCACCACCAAGGCCATCTGGCTGGAGCGCGGCCTGACCGCCGACTACCCCCCGCACGGCTACGGCACCCTGGGCCACGTCGACATCGTCGCCGCGTTCGCGCGTCCCGGCACCGTCGTCGTGCACAGCCAGCCCGACCCCGAGCACCCCGACCACGCACTGTGCGCGGGGATCGCCGAGTTCCTGCGCGGCCAGACCGACGCCAAGGGCCGCCGCCTGGAGGTCGTGGAGGTGCCCGCGCCGACCCGGGTGCGCGACGAGGAGGGCGGCTGGGCCGACTACTCGTACATCAACCACTACCTGTGCAACGGCGGCGTGGTGCTGTGCGGCTTCGACGACCCGCGCGACGAGATCGCGGCGGGGATCTTCCGCCGGCTGTTCCCCGAGCGCACGGTGACCCTCGTCGACGCCCGTACGATCTTCGCGGGCGGCGGCGGCATCCACTGCATCACGCAGCAGCAGCCGCGGGTGCCCGGCCGCCGATCCGGTACAACGGACGGGTGACCAGCGACAGCACCCGGCGCCGCAACGCCGCCCCGCCCCGCGAGGACGTCCTCGCCGCCGCCATGGCCACCATCGCCGAGCGCGGCCTGGACGGGCTCACGATGGCGGGGCTCGGCCGCGACGTCGGCATGAGCAGCGGCCACCTCCTCTACTACTTCCGCACCAAGGACGAGCTGCTGCTGCGCACCCTGGAGTGGAGCGAGGCGCGCCTCGGCGCCGAGCGCGCCGTCCTGCTGTCCGCCGCCACCCCGGCCGCCGAGCGGCTCGACGGCTACGTGAGCCTCTACCTGCCCGACGGGCCGCGCGACCCGCACTGGACGCTGTGGCTGGAGGTCTTCAACCGCTCGCGCGGCGCGGACGACGAGGCCCGCGCCCGGCAGGCCGCCATCGAACGGGCCTGGCACCGCGACCTGGTGGCCCTGCTCGCCGAGGGCGCCTCGCGCGGGGAGTTCCGCCGGGTCGACCCGGAGCGCTTCGCGACCCGGCTGCGGGCGCTGCTCGACGGCTTCAGCGTGCACGTCGCGGTGGGGCTGCCGGGGGTGGAGCGGGCCGGGGTCCTGGAGCACGTACGGGAGTTCACCCGCGAGGCGCTCGCGCCCTGAGGGGCCGTCAGGGCGCGCGCGTGAACGCAACGCACGCAAGTAGGCGCGATCGTTGCGCGATGCGCCCTTGTCGGCCGCCCGCCCCCTGCGGCACGGTTGCGGATCATGGGACGAGACCAGTGGAAGAAGATCTGGGTCGGCTCGGCCGGGAACATGGTCGAGTGGTTCGACTGGTTCGTGTACGCGAGCTTCGCCACGTACTTCGCCGGGGCGTTCTTCCCCGAGGGCAACGACACCGCGAAGCTGATGAACACCGCCGGCATCTTCGCCGTCGGCTTCTTCATGCGCCCCGTCGGCGGCTGGCTGCTCGGCCGGGTCGGCGACCGCAAGGGCCGCAAGGCGGCGCTCACCCTGACCGTCTCCCTGATGTCCGCCTCCGCCGTCCTCATCGCGATCGCCCCCACCTACGCGGTCGCCGGGTACGGCGGCGCCGCCGTGCTGCTGGTCGCCCGGCTGCTCCAGGGCCTCTCGGTCGGGGGTGAGTACGCGGCCAGCGCCACCTACCTCACCGAGGCGTCCGCGCCGCGCCACCGCGGCTTCGCCTCCAGCTTCCAGTACGTGTCGATGACCGCGGGCCAGATCCTCGGCCTCGGCCTGCAGATCGTGCTCCAGCGCACCATGTCCGACGAGGCGCTGCACAGCTGGGGCTGGCGCATCCCGTTCATCGTCGGGGCGCTCGGCGCGGCCGTCGTCTTCTACCTGCGCCGCACCATGCTGGAGACCGAGGTCTACCAGGACGGCGCCGACGACACCCCGGCCGGGGAGAAGGGCACCCTGAAGGCGCTGTGGGCGCACAAGCGCGAGGCGTTCCTGGTCGTCGCCCTGACCATGGGCGGCACGGTGGCCTACTACACGTACACCACCTACCTGACGAAGTACCTGTCCAACTCCGCGGGCCTGCCCAAGCGGACCGCGACCCTCGTCTCCTTCTGCGCGCTCATCGTCTTCGCCTGCCTGCAGCCCCTCGCGGGCCGGCTCTCCGACCGCATCGGCCGCCGCCCCCTGCTGATCACCTTCGCGGTCGGCTCCACCTTCCTGACCGTGCCGATCATGGCGATGCTCAAGCACGCCGGGTCCTTCTGGCCGGCCCTGGGCCTGTCCCTGCTCGCCCTGGTCGTGGTCACCGGCTACACCTCGATCAACGCGTGCGTGAAGGCCGAGCTGTTCCCCACCGGGGTACGGGCCCTGGGCGTCGCGCTGCCGTACGCCATCGCCAACGCACTGTTCGGCGGCACCGCCGAGTACGTGGCCCTGTGGTTCAAGAACGCGGGCGTCGAGTCCGGCTACTCCTGGTACGTCGCGGGCTGCGCCGCCGTCTCGCTGGTCGTCTACCTCGCGATGCGCGAGACCCGGGACATCGACCTGGGCCGGGTCGGCAAGGAGCCCGCCGCCGCGGGCGAGCGGCTCGACGACCGGGCGGCGGCCGAGCGCTGACCGCCTGACCGCCCCGCACGGTCCGTGCCGTCCACGGCGGTTCGCATGCTGAGACCAGGGATCCGCGGCGCGGGGGTTGTGTGGCAGACTGCCCCCGTGCTCGCTACCACGATGATTATCGGCAGCAGCGCGCCGGTCCGCAGTGGACGCTGACCCGCGGCGACACCCCGCGGCGGCGGCCACCGCTCCCGACCCGCGCGCAGACCTCTCGCACCCGCGAGGGGTTTTTTCGTTTTCCGGCCCCACCACGGCCGGGACGGGACGTGCGCGAACTTCCGGAGTCACGCATCCGACAGGAGTCAACCCAGCCATGACCGACACGGAGACCGACGAGAAGTTCGTCGTCGACGACAGTTTCCATGTCTTCGACACCACGCTGCGCGACGGCGCCCAGCGCGAGGGGATCAACCTCACCGTCGCCGACAAGCTGACCATCGCCCGGCACCTGGACGACTTCGGCGTGGGCTTCATCGAGGGCGGCTGGCCCGGAGCCAACCCCCGCGACACCGAGTTCTTCGCCCGCGCGCAGCAGGAGATCGACTTCAAGCACGCGAGGCTCGTCGCGTTCGGCGCCACCCGCCGGGCCGGCGGCAAGGCCGCCGAGGACCCGCAGGTCCGGGCGCTCCTGGAGTCCGGCGCCCCGGTGATCACCCTGGTCGCCAAGGCGCACGACCGGCACGTGGAACTGGCGCTGCGCACCACCCTGGACGAGAACATCGCGATGGTCCGCGACACCGTGGGCCACCTGCGCGAGCAGGGCCGCCGGGTGTTCGTCGACTGCGAGCACTTCTTCGACGGCTACCAGGCCAACCCCGAGTACGCGAAGTCCGTGGTGCGGGCCGCCGCCGAGGCCGGCGCGGACGTGGTCATCCTGTGCGACACCAACGGCGGCATGCTGCCCGCCCAGGTGCAGGCCGTGGTGGCCACCGTGCTCGCCGACACCGGCGCCCGGCTCGGCATCCACGCGCAGGACGACACCGGCTGCGCCGTGGCCAACACCCTGGCCGCCGTCGACGCGGGCGCCACCCACGTGCAGTGCACGGCCAACGGCTATGGCGAGCGGGTCGGCAACGCCAACCTCTTCCCGGTCGTCGCCGCCCTGGAGCTGAAGTACGGCAAGCGGGTGCTGCCCGACGGCGCCCTGTCGGAGATGACCCGCATCTCGCACGCCATCGCCGAGGTGGTCAACCTGACCCCCTCCACGCACCAGCCGTACGTGGGCGTCTCCGCCTTCGCCCACAAGGCCGGGCTGCACGCCTCCGCCATCAAGGTCGACCCCGACCTCTACCAGCACATCGACCCCGAGCGGGTCGGCAACACCATGCGGATGCTGGTCTCCGACATGGCCGGGCGCGCGTCGGTCGAGCTCAAGGGCCGCGAGCTGGGCGTGGACCTGGGCGACGACCGCGAGCTGGTCGGGCGCGTGGTGGAGCGGATCAAGGAGCGCGAGCTGCGCGGCTACACCTACGAGGCGGCCGACGCCTCGTTCGAGCTGCTGCTGCGCACCGAGCTGGAGGGCCGGGCCCGCCGCTACTTCCGCACCGAGTCCTGGCGGGCGATCGTCGAGGACCGCCCGGACGGCACCCACGCCAACGAGGCGACCGTGAAGCTGTGGACCAAGGGTGAGCGCATCGTCTCCACCGCCGAGGGCAACGGCCCGGTCAACGCCCTGGACCGGGCGATCCGGCTGGGCCTGGAGCGCACCTACCCGCAGCTGGCCAAGTTCGAGCTGACCGACTACAAGGTCCGCATCCTGGAGGGCCGGCACGGCACCGAGTCCACCACCCGGGTGCTGATCACCACCAGCGACGGCACCGCGGAGTGGTCGACGGTGGGCGTCGCGGAGAACGTGATCGCCGCGTCCTGGCAGGCGCTGGAGGACGCGTACACGTACGGACTGCTGCGGCTGGGGATCGACCCGGCGGAGTGAAGGGGGTGGGGCCTCGGCCGGGGGAGACGTTCCTGAAAGGTTCTGAACGCGGATGTCCGCATTTGGATGCCTTCGGGTAGCGTCGAAGGCATGAAGACCAGGTGGTCCAGGCTGTTCCCCGTCCTCTCGCTCCTCGCCGTACCGGCGTTCCTGGTGCTCCTGGTCCTGGCGCCCTCGGCGGGTGCCAGGGCCGGCGGGATCTCCGACGCGGCGCAGGCCCTGAAGAAGGGCCCGGTGTACGTCGACCCGGGCGCGCGCGACCAGTTGTCGCAGGCCGACGCCGACGCCCTGGCGAAGAAGATCACGGACGCGGGCAAGCCGGTGTTCGTGGCCGTGCTGCCCGCCACCGCGGAGTTCCCGGCGGAGAACCTGATCCGCAACCTGCGCACCCAGACCGGGGTCACCGGCGCGTACGCGGTGCGGCTCGGGGACCGCTTCAGCGCGGCCGCCGACCGCTCGGTGCTCTCCCCGCAGTCCGTGCAGAACCTGATCGCCTCGGTCCGGGCGCCCGGGGTCGACGCCAAGACCGAGCTCAACAACTTCGTGGACCAGGCCCTGCCCACCGCGCGCGGGCACGCCCCGGCCTCCTGGGGCTCCACGGGCTCCGGGGACGGCGGGGGCCCGGGCACGGGCGCCCTCGTCGCGGGCGGCGCGGTCGTGGTGGCGGCGGGCGCGGGCGGCTACGCGCTGGTGCGCCGCAACCGCAGGCGCAAGGAGGAAGAGGAGCGGGCCGCCCTGGAGAAGCTCGCGGTCGTGGTGGACGAGGACATCACCGCGTTCGGCGAGGAGCTGGACCGCCTCGACTTCCAGCCGGGCGAGCAGGGCGCCGACGACGCGATGCGCGCCGACTACGAGCGCGCGCTGGACTCGTACGACAAGGCCAAGTCCCTGATGGGGGCCGCCGCGCGGCCCTCGGACGTGCGCGGGGTGACCGAGGCGCTCGAAGACGGCCGGTTCTCGCTGGCGCTGCTGGCCGCGCGCCGGGAGGGCAGGCCGCTGCCGGAGCGTCGCGCGCCCTGCTTCTTCGACCCGCGCCACGGGCCCTCGGTGGAGGACGCCTCCTGGACCCCGGCGGGCGGCGCGGCGCGCGAGGTGCCGGTGTGCGCGGCGGACGCGGCCCGGCTGCGCGACGGCCTCGACCCGGTGGCCCGCACGGTCCTGACGGAGCAGGGCCCGCGCCCGTACTGGGAGGCGGGCCCGGCGTACGGCCCGTGGGCGGGCGGCTACTTCGGCGGCGGGATGCTGCCCGGCCTGCTGGTGGGCACGATGCTCGGCTCGATGCTGGCCACCCCGGCGTACGCGGCGGAATACGGCGGCGGCGGCTTCGACGGCGGCGACGTCTCGGGCGCGGACTTCAACCCCTCGGACTTCGGGGGCGACTTCGGCGGCGGGGACTTCGGTGGCGGTGGCGGGGGCTTCGACGGGGGCGGCGGCTTCTGAGCCCGGCGGGGGCGCGGCTCTCTCCCGAGCCACGCCCCCGACGCCGTACTGCTACCGCTACCGCTACTGCTCAGACGGCCTTGATCGCCGAGATGTCGAAGGTCAGCTTGACCTTGTCGCTGACCATGACGCCACCGGTCTCCAGGGCGGCGTTCCAGGTCAGGCCCCAGTCGGAGCGCAGGATCTCGGCGCTGCCCTCGAAGCCGACGCGCTGGTTGCCGTAGGGGTCGGTGGCCGTGCCGTTGAACTCCAGGTCGATGGAGAGCGGCCGGGTGACGTCCTTGATGGTGAGGTCGCCGGTGATGCGGTACTTGTCGCCGCCCAGCTGCTCGGCCTGGGTGGAGCGGAAGGTCATCAGCGGGTAGGTCTCGGCGTCGAAGAAGTCGCCGGAGCGCAGGTGGTTGTCGCGGTCGCCGATGCCGGTGTCGATGGAGGCGATCTTCACGTCGATGGTGGCGGTGGACTTGCCCGGGTCGCCGCCGTCGAGGTGCAGGGCGCCCTCGTGCTCCCCGAAGCTGCCGCGCACGTTGGTGACCATGGCGTGCCGCACGGTGAACCCGATGCTGCTGTGGGCGGCGTCGATGGTGTAGTCACCGGTCAGCGCGGCGAGGGCCGGGTCGACCGGGATGGCGGCCGGGGCGGGGGCGGCGGCGTTGTTCTTGCGGTTGAACAGACCCATGACGAGCTCCTCGGTCGGGGCGGGCGTCGGGGTCCGGCGCCCTCGTTGCGTGTCGTGCTGTCGAACGTTCTTGTTGAACCTTCAACGAGAATGACTGTAGCGCGATTCGGTTCAACTTTCAACATCACGACCCGCGCGGCGCCGTTTCCCAGCCAGACGGCGGACGCACACTCCGCCTCACGCGCCGAGCGCGTCCACGAGGTGGTCGTCCAGGTCGGCCACCCAGTCCTCCCGGCTCCAGGGCCGCAGATCCCGCCGGGCGTGCCGCAGGCGGATCGCCGGGACGCGCCCGCCGCTCGACCTGGCGGCCTCCGCGCACTCGTGCAGGAGGTCCACCGCCGCGCGCGGGTCGCCCATCCTGATGCGCGCCCGGGCCTGGTCGGTGGCGACGATGGCGCGCTGCACCCGCTCACGCGGCGAGGCCAGGGCGGCGACCGCCTCGCCGAAGTGGGCGTGCGCCCGTGCGGCGTCGCCCGCGTACAGCTCGCAGACCCCCTCGAAGCCGCGCAGGTGCTCCGTCGAGAAGCTCCCCGGAGACGGATCGCCCGACCGGTCGGACTCCAGGTCGTAGCGGGCGAGCCCCAGCGCGTCCCGCGCCGCGCGCGGCGCTCCCGCGCGGGCCGCCAGCTCCGCCTGGAGCGCGTGGCCGCGTGCTCGTACCGTCGGACTGCCGCCCCGGCAGGCGTCCCGTACCGCGGCGTCCGCCAGACGGCGTGCCGGAGCCGGGTCCGGCCGGGAGTACAGCGCCGTGAGGGCGTGGGAGAGGAGCACCGCGGCGCGGTGCCACGGGTCCTCAAGCCGCGCGGCTTCGGCCGTCGCCGTCGCGTACGCGGCCCGGCTCGCCGCGTCGTCGCGGGTCTCGAACGCCAGCCGCCCGTTCAGCGTGTGCGCGGCCACGGCGACCAGCCGCAGGCCGGGCAGCAGGGGTTCGGCCACCGGGCCGGCGAGCAACTGGCGGCAGGCCTGTGCCAGGGGGTCGAGCACGAGCCGCAGACGCACCATCGGTACGGCGCCCACCTGGGCGTTGACCTCGGCCACCGCCGTGGACAGGCCCTCGACGAGGTCGCCGTCCGCGCGCCCGGGGTCCGCCAGGGCCGCGGCCACCGACCCCTGCACCGAGGGCGGCAGCAGCACCAGCGGTCCGCCCCCTCGGGCGGTCGCGGCCCGGACCATCGCGGCACGCAGCTCGCACAGCTGCCGCTCGCCCTCCCCGAGACGGGCCAGGGCTTCCATGAGTTCGGCGAAGTCCGAACCGGCGCCCAGCGCGAACCCGCCCGCCGGGGTACGCCCGTAGAGGTGCGCCAGCAGGAGCTGGTAGCGGTGGTCGGGGCGCGTCGGACTCGCGGACTCCCAGCGCGTCAGGGTGCGCTGGACGCTGGCGACGGACGGCAGGCGGGGCAGCCCGAGCTCAACGGCCTGATCTGTCAGGGCGCGGGCCAGTGCCGCGCAGGAGAGGCCGCGCCGCTGCCGCAGCCGGCGCAGCGCCGAGGCTCCCGACCGGAGGTCGTCCATGCTTCATCGTGGCGCAGAAAGGGCTCATACGGGGACGATCAGCCGAGGTTTCCCCGACGCGGCCGTGTAGTCGAGCGTCTGCCAGGTTCCGGACGACGGCTTCGTGCCGTGCGGGAAGCCGACCGTCAGCTCGGCCCTGTCCACCATCCACCGGTTGCGCGCGTGGTAGGCGGGGGAGTGCAGCGGGGCGGCCCCCAGTTCCACGAGCTCGCCGACCCGGTGCGCCGCCACGGTGACCGCCCGCCGCGCGGCGGCCGGCTGCTGGGAGACCGTTCCCGGTACGACGACGGTGATCCGGGCGGTCGTGGCACGGGCGAGCCAGAGCAGGCAGAGGGTGTCGATGCCGACGGCGCCGCCGACGTAGAAGTGCGCGTCGAACGCGAACGGCGCGAGGTAGCGCTCGAAGAGCCGCTCGTAGTCGCCTTCGCCCCGGTGGCCGGTGTCCCGCGTGCCCGTGATCGCGACCCGTCTCATGATCGACTCCCTGTCCCAGGTTGTCGCGTCCCGCCCGCCCGCCGTACTTGCGACCGTTTCCCCATGCACGAGAACAGGCGGCCCCGGGCCGCAACGGTACGCCCGGCCACCCTCCGGCCCCCACTCACCGTCCCCGCCCCACCGGGCGAGCACTGCGTCCGCTGCGACAGGCCCGTCCACGGCGAGGCCGTCGTCGTCGGGGACTTCTCCGCCTCCGCCGCCCGCCCCACCCGCTACTCCCACACCTGGTGCGCCCCGCTGCCACCGCCTACACCTGTGAGGTGACTCTCACCTGAACCCTTGTTGGCACCCCACAAAACTGTGTGCCCCTGAGCTGGTGGTTCGGCTGCACTCCGGTCCCGTTCTGTTCAGGGCTCACAGGAAGAAGGTCCCGAGACTGTACGGAAGTGACGGCGGGATTTTCTTGGCGGTCTTCGTAGGGTCGATACATGACCGTTGTGGACGAGACCCAGGGCGAGCCGAGCGACGCCCGCGGGCGGGTGGCCGAGCTGCACGCGCTGCGCGAGGCTGCCCGGCGCGGGCCGAGTGAGAAGGCGACCGAGGCGCAGCACGCCAAGGGGAAGCTGACGGCCCGGGAGCGTATCGAGCTCCTGCTCGATGCCGGTTCGTTCAATGAGGTGGAGCAGCTGCGGCGGCATCGTGCGCAGGGGTTCGGCCTGGAGGCGAAGAAGCCGTACACCGATGGTGTGATCACCGG
>NZ_JBEOYE010000159.1:0-12714 GCF_040296945.1 Streptomyces sp. NPDC001941
CGCACCGGCCGGTGCGGGGCCCACTGCACGATCCACCCAGGGCGGCCTGCTCAGGCCGACGCCATCTGGACGGCGGCCGGCTCCGGGTGGGGGAGCCCCAGCAGGTCGAGCGCCGCCTGCGGGCCGTCGGCGATCCGGACGATGGAACGCTCCCGGGGCGTGAAGAATCCTTCTTCGCACATGCGGTCCAGCATCATGATCAGGGGCTGGAAGAATTCCCGTACGTTGACGAGGACGATCGGCTTCCGGTGATATCCCAGCTGATTCCAGGTGGCCACCTCCATCAGCTCGTCCAGGGTGCCGAATCCGCCGGGGAGTACCAGGAAGGCGTCCGAAAGCCGGTACATCAGGGCCTTGCGCTCGTGCATGCTGGGCACCACGAAGACCTCGCCGCACGCCTCGACCGCCCGCTCGCGCTCGTGCAGCGCGTGCGGGATCACGCCGGTCACCTTGGCCCCGGCCCGGTGCGCGGCCTGGGAGACGGCGCCCATGACGCCGACGCCGCCCGCGCCGTAGACCAGGTCGGCACCACGGCGCCCGAGCGCCTCGCCGAGCGCGGACGCCGCCTCGACATAGTCGGGTGTACGGCCGCCTCGCGAACCGCAGAGCACGCCGATGCGCCGCGTGCCCGATGCTGGAAAAGCCATGTCGAATTCCCTTCCTGGGACGGTGGTCGGGTTCTCTTCGGCAGGCTAGAGGAATTCCGACGGGATCTCGCCGTACAGAAAGGTATTTCCACCGGTGGGGGAGGATCGAGTAAAGGGGAGGAGCGCTCGCCGGGGGGGCTGAGCTGGCTCTTCTCGTACAGTGAAATATCTATTTCAGGTCTGATGCGCATGATGTTTCGCAAGGAAGGAGCAAATCCCAACAAAATAGCCAAAACGACCGTCCGGAACGGCTCCCGGGGCTTGCGCGCATCCACATCCGGGCGCAGTATTGAAAGATGTCTTTCACATCCCGAGCGAACTCCGTTGCCCGCCCCGGACGGGTCCCGATCTCCGACGTGCGCGTCCTGGGCGCCTTCGCGCACCCCCTGCGCCTGCGCCTGCTGCACCACCTCATGCGCACGGGTCCGGACACCGCGAGCCGCTGTGCCGAGGCGGTCGACGACTCCGCCTCCAACTGCAGCTACCACCTCCGCCTCCTCCACCGGTACGGACTCGTGGAGCGGGTGGAGGCCGAGGACGGGGCCGACGCCCGCGACCGGCCGTGGCGCGCGGTCGCCACCGGCTTCGACTTCCTGCCGGACGGCGACGGCCCCGAGTCGCTCGCCGCCCACTCCGCGGTCGTCGGCGCCGAGCTGAGCGAACTTACCCGGCTGGTGCGCTACTTCCTCGCCGGGTTCGGCTCGCTGGACGGGCCGTGGCAGGAGGCGGCGGTCTTCGACTCCTACGCGCTCACCCTCACCCCGGACGAACTCGTCCACCTCACCTCGGTGATCGACCTGCTGGTGCGTCCGTACATCATCGCCAACCGGCGCGACGTACCCGCCGACGCGGCCGAGGTCAGCTTCAGCGTCCAGGCGTTCCGCCGGCCCAAGGAGCAGAGTTGACCCCCACACTCCGACGCGACGAACCCGCCGGGTCCGCCCGGAACTCCCCGATACGCAACCCGCGCTTCCGCACGTTATGGGTGGCCGGACTGCTCGACGACACGATCGACTGGATGCTGATCACCGCCATCCCGATCTTCGTCTACCGCATGACCGAATCGGCGATGACCACCTCCGTCGCCTTCCTGATCGAGCTCGCCCCCGGTGTCCTGGTCGGCTCCCTCGCCGGCGTCGCCGCGGACCGCTACGACCGCAAGAAACTGCTGCTCGTCTGCACCCTGCTGCACGCGGCCCTGGTCTCCCTGCTGCTCCCCGTCACCTCCGGCGACCAGCTCTGGCTCGTCTACGTGGTGATCGCGGGACGCGCCGTCTGCGCGCAGTTCGTCCTGACCTCCAAGAACGCCCTGCTGCCCGATCTCGTCGAGCCCGGGCAGAGCGCCGCGGCCAGCAACCTGGTCGTCCTGAACTCCAACCTCGGTCGCCTCGGCGGCAGTCTGCTCGGCGGCATCGTGGTCGCCGGGGGACTGCGGCCGGTCGCCGCGGGCTCGGTCATCGGCCTGCTCCTGGCGGCCGGAGTGGTCAGCCGGATCCGCCGCCCGGAACGCACGCCGAGCATCCCCGAGCAGGCGCGCGAGCCCGGCACCACGGTGACGGCCGCCTCCACGGCGGCGTCCGCGCCGAGCGCCGCCGGAGCCACGCCGACCGACGCGACGCCAGCCTCGGGCCTCGGCCTGATGTTCCGCCACTGGCGCGAGGGCGTCGCGGTGATCACCGGCGACCGCCGCCTGCGCGTGTCGTTCCTGTCGGCCATCCTCTGCGCCATCGGGCAGGGCCTGTTCGTGGTCCTCTTCGTCGTCTTCGTCGCCACCACGCTGCACGGCACGGACGCCGAGATCGGCCTGCTGCGCAGCATCCAGGGCATCGGCGGCATCGCGGGCGGCCTGGCACTGGGCTTCCTGGGGACCCGGGTGCACCCCAAACCGCTCATCACCTGGGGCGCCCTGTCGTTCTCCGGACTGGCGCTGCTGATCTGGAACGCGCCGATGGTCACCACCACGCTGGGGGTGTACGTGGGGCTGTTCGCCGTGGTCGGCCTGCCCGGCGGCGTGTACTACGCCGGAGTGCTCGGCATGGTCCAACAGCGGGTCCCGGCCGACCACTTGGGCCGGGCGCTCGGCTCCTTCTACACCGCTTTCAACGGCGCGCAGGCCATCGGCATGGCCCTGGCCGGCCTGCTCGCCGACCGACTGGGACCCGTGCCGCTGCTGAACGGCCAGGCGGTGCTGTACCTGGCGGCGGGGCTGCTGACCCTGTTCGCCCTGGGTGCCCGCAACACCCCGGAGGCCACTGCCGCGGTCCCGGGTCCCTCGAAGGACCGCGAACCGGCCGCCGCCGCGAGCGAGCCGCGCTGAAAGGGAGCGGCTCCCACGGGTCAAGCCCGCCGTGTGCCCGACCGCCTTTGACGCGCCCCGCACCGGCGCCGAGTTCCGGGGACGCGGCCAAGGCGGGAGACGTCCGCGCCGGTCACGGTCCTCGACGAGGCCCGGCGACCGGCGCGTTCGCGATCCGCTCAGATGACGCCCTGGGCGAGCATGGCGTCGGCGACCCGCTCGAACCCGGCGATGTTGGCACCGGTCACGTAGTCGCCGGGAGCGCCGTAGCGCCCGGCCGTCTCGTGCGCGACCGCGTGGATGGAGCGCATGATGGCCGCGAGTTCACCCTCCACGCGCTCGCGGTCCCAGGCCACCCTGCCCGCGTTCTGGGCCATCTCCAGCGCGCTGACGGCGACACCGCCCGCGTTGGCGGCCTTGCCGGGGCCGAAGGCGACGCCCGCCTCCTGGAAGAGGTGCACCGCCTCGGGGGTGGTGGGCATGTTCGCGCCCTCGGAGACCGCCTTGACGCCGTTGGCGATGAGCGTACGGGCGTCATCGGCGCCCAGTTCGTTCTGCGTGGCCGAGGGGAAGGCGATGTCCGCCGGGACCTCCCAGACCCGCCCGCCGGGCACGAACCGGGCCGACGGGCCGCGCCGTTCGGCGTAGTCGCCGACGCGACCCCGCTCGACCTCCTTGACCTGCTTGAGCAGCGCCAGGTCGATGCCCTTGTCGTCGACGACGTAACCGGAGGAGTCGGACGCGGTCAGCGGGTTGGCGCCGAGCTGCTGGAGCTTCTCGATCGTGTACAGCGCCACGTTGCCGGAGCCGGAGACGACGGCGCTGAGCCCGTCCAGGGACCGCCCGGTCACCTTCAGCATCTCGGCGGCGAACAGCACGGCACCGTACCCGGTGGCCTCGGGCCGGATCGCGGAGCCGCCCCAGCCCTGGCCCTTGCCGGTCAGGACACCGGCCTCCCAGCGATTGGTGATGCGGCGGTACTGGCCGAACAGGTAGCCGATCTCGCGGCCTCCGACGCCGATGTCACCGGCGGGGACGTCGGTGTGCTCGCCGATGTGGCGGGACAGCTCCGTCATGAACGACTGGCAGAAGCGCATCACCTCGGCGTCCGACCTGCCGCGCGGGTCGAAGTCGCTGCCGCCCTTGCCGCCGCCGATGCCGAGGCCGGTCAGGGCGTTCTTGAAGATCTGCTCGAAGCCGAGGAACTTCACCACGCCGACGTCGACCGAAGGGTGGAAGCGCAGCCCGCCCTTGTACGGGCCCAGTGCGCTGTTGAACTCGACCCGGTAGCCGCGGTTGACGTGCACCCGCCCGTGGTCGTCGGTCCACGGCACCCGGAAGATGATCTGCCGCTCCGGCTCGAGGAGCCGCTCGAGGAGCCCGGCCCCCGCGTACTCGGGCCGTGCCGCGAGCACGGGTCCCAGCGTGTCGAGGACTTCGCGTACGGCTTGGTGGAACTCGGGCTGGCCGGGGTTGCGGCGCTCGATGTCCGCCCGCAGTGCGTCCAGCCTGTTCTTGGGGTCGGTCACTTCTCGTTTCCTCTCCGGCGTACGTCCAGGGGCGTGCGGGCCCAGAGCCGGAGGGTACCCCGACCGGATCCAGCGCGAGCAGAGCGCCTTGGGGCCGCTGGGGGAGCGCGCGGGACGTCTCACGTACTGGACCGCGCGGGGGAGACGGGTCCCGCCCCGACCACCCCACCGAGGGGCCCGGGCGGGGCCGGGCACGGGTTGCTTCCTTCGACGCCCCCGGCGTCACCTCCCGCCCAGGAACGACGGCGCCGGGACGAAGAGTTCGTGGCCCTCGGCGAAGCGGATCCGTACCCCTTCGCGCGTCCACACGGTCGCCGTCACGCCCTGGTGGCCGAGGGCGGTGTCGACGTCGAGCCAGTGCCCGTAGGCGGGAGTGGGTCCGCGGCCGACGACCAGCCGGAAGGTGTCGCCCCCGGACAGGGTGGTGCGGTGGGTCAGGGCCAGGTGGTACGGCGCCCCGTCGGGGTAGGCCACCGAGGAGGGCGCGGCGCTGCGGAAGGTCACTTCGTCGTGCGGCCACCACAGGACCGTGGTGAGCGAGACGGTCAGTACGACACCGGCCAGCAGCCCCCACAGGGGCGGCAGCAGGCCGGGCCTGCGGCGGGGGCGCGTCGCCCCGGGGAGCGGGACGGTCAGGGACATGGCGATCAGGGCCTCCGGGGTCGACGCGGCTCCCGACGGTTCGCGGGGGCCGACTCACCAGGGACGCGGGGGAGGGCACGAGGGTTCCGGGCGAGGCACGGACCGCCCGCCACGACGGTCCGGAACGTGCGCCGATTTCCCGTCCGCCCCCGGCGTGTGCAGGATGGCCGCATGACCGAGATCCACACGCCCCGCCTGCTCCTGCGTCGCTGGCACGACGACGACCTCGTGCCCCTGGCCGGCATCAACGCCGACCGGCGGGTCATGCACTGGATCGACGACGGGCTGCCCCTCGACCTCGACGGCACGGCCGAGGAGATCGAGCGGTGGGAGGAGGAGTGGGACGACGAGGGGTTCGGGGTCTTCGCCGTCGAACTGCTGGCCTCCGGTGAACTCGCCGGAGCCGTCGGCCTCTTCGTGCCCGAGTTCCTGCCGGACGCACGCCACGAGGTGGCCGTCAGCTGGCGGCTCGGCTCGCAGTTCTGGGGGCAGGGCTACGCCTCGGAGGCGGCCCAGGCGACCCTGGAGTTCGCGCTCCAGGACCGCGGCCTGGAGCGGGTCATCAGTATCAGCAGGCTCGGCGACACGGCCTCGGAGAACGTGATCCGCAAGCTCGGCATGAAGCTGGACCACGAGACGGAGCACCCCGCGCTCGGCCACCCCCTGCGCGTCCACGCCATCGACCTCACGGAGTTCGCGGCCTGAGTGCCTGAGTGCCTGAGGGCCTGAGTGCCTGAGTGCCTGAGACCTGACGTACCCGCCCCGGGCCCGGGAGCCGTCATCCCGGCCTCGGGGCCGGGGCCGGGGCCCGTCGTACGGCTCCGCCGTCAGCTCGCGCTCATCCCGCGTTCGGGCCACTGGTCGCGCTCCTCGCGCAACGCGTTGATCTTCCGGGACGCCTTGAGGAAGGCGTAGTCCGTACGGCCGTCGTCGGACGACGACGTGCGCGTCCCCTTGTCCATCGTCAGGTGCCGCGCGAAACGGTCGGGATCGTCCCCGAACGCGTAGCGCACGAGCGCGGCATCCTCGGAGACCTTCCGGAAGTAGACGAGCGCGGCCACTACCACTCACCCTCGAAGTCTTCCCGCTTGTTCAGCGGTACGGATTCCTGCCGATTGTGCTCTTCGTCGGCCTGTGGGTGAGGGCGACGCCGGTGCCGCGACCCGCCGGGCGGGCGGGTCGCACCATCCGTGCCGCCCCCACCGCGCTCAGCCGAGAGTGCCCGCGGTCCGGCTGGGCACGGCGTCCAGTGCGGCCATGGACCGGGCGTCCAGGGTGACGGTACCCGTGGCGAGGTTGGCGTCCAGGTGGTCGGGGTTCGACGTACCGGGGATGAGCAGCACGTTCGGTGCGTGGTGCAGCAGCCAGGCCAGGCCGATCTGCGCCGGGGTCCGGTCGAGCTCCCGCGCCGCGTCCCGTACCTCCGGGGCGTCGGCGACCTTGGGCATGGCCGGGAAGGCGCCGCCCAGCGGGAAGTACGGGACCCAGGCGATGCCCTCCGCCCGGCAGAGCTCCAGCAGCTCCTCGTCGCCGCGGTACACGAGGCTGTACGCGTTCTGTACGCAGGCGAGGCCGACCGGCAGCGCACGGCGCAGCTCGTCCATCCCGACGTTGCTGATGCCGATGGCGCCGATCTTGCCCGCGTCGCGCAGCTCGGTCATCACGGCCAGCTGGTCGTCGAGGTCGACGACCTGCTCGCCTTCGGCGATCAGGCCCGGACCGAGACTGGCGCGACGGAGGTTGACGACGGGCACCTGCTCCAGCCCGAGTTCCTTGAGGTCCTGCTCCACCGCCTGGCGGAGCTCGGCGGGCCGCTGGGCCAGGCGGAGGGGGAAGGGCCCGCCGGTGTCCGGCGCGGCGCCGACCTTGCTGACGACCAGGACCTCGTCCTCGGGGCGCAGGGCCTCGCGGATGGCGTGGTTGACAAAGCCGTGCCCGTAGAAGTGCGCGGTGTCGACGTGGTCCACGCCCTGGTCGACGGCCTTGAGGAGCAGGGCCACGGCGGCGGCGGGGTCGTCCTTGAGGTGTTCCAGCTGCATGGCTCCGTAGCCGATGCGGGAGACGGTGCGCCCGGCGAGGAGGCCTGGGCCGCCGGGGCGTGAAGTGCCGGAAGCGGTGCGGTCGTCGAGGGTCATGGCGTTCCGTCCGTGAGATCCGTAGGAGGTCTGGTGGTTCCTGAGGAAACGCAAAACGGAGGTTCCTCCGTCTCGTCGACGGTAGCACTGCCGGAGGTTCCTCCGCTTTGATGGGGCCATGAGTTCTCCTTCCAGCGGCCCGGAGCAGCCCGGCCGCCCGACCCGGTCCGACGCGCGCCGCAACCGCGAACGGCTCCTGGAGGCCGCCCGGGCGGCTTTCGCCACGGGCGACGGCGCCGTCGCCCTCGAAGCCGTCGCACGGAAGGCCGGTGTCGGCATCGCCACCCTCTACCGGCACTTCCCCACCCGTGAGGCACTGGTCGAGGCGGCTTACGCGGCGGAACTCGACGACGTCACACGGGCCGCGCACACCCTGCTCGCCGAGCGGGAACCGGCGGCGGCGCTGCGGGCCTGGACCGACCACTACGCCTCGTTCGTCACCGCCAAGCACGCCATGATGAGCGCCCTGCGCGCGGGCGGAGCCTCCGGCGGCATCAGCACCCCGGCCACCCGCGCGCGCCTCACCGCCGCGATCGCGGCGATCCTGGAAGCCGGCGCGGCGACGGGCTCGCTGCGGGCGGACGTCGACCCCGGCGACGTGACGGCCATGCTGCTCGGGGTCTTCCTCTCCACGGCCGCGATCGGCGCGCCCGAGCGCGTCGACGCACTGCTCGACCTCCTCGTGGACGCGCTCCGGCCACCGTCCGCCGGGTGAGGCGCGCGTTGACGGCGTCTCTCCACATCGGCGCGGACGCGGGCCGTCCAGGGGCTGGCTCGCCCGCTACGCCGCGCACCGTACGCCGGTGAGCTGCTCGGACACCTCCCAGACCCTCCGGGCCTCCTCGGTGCTCGTCAGTCGGCTGTAGAGCTTCTGTTCCGCGGGGGCGCCGCCCATGTTGCCGGGGCCGCTGGGCCCGTAGAAGGCGCCGCCGCGGGCGGCGGGGGAGGCGGCTGCGTACAGCGCGGGCAGCTTCGCGCTCTCCACGGTGCCGACCACGACGCCCCGGGCGGACAGGAAGCGGATCAGGCGTACGCCCAGGGTGTCCTTGGCACGGCCGACCTCGGGCCTGGCGGCGAGCAGGCTGGTCGGTGCGACGCCCGGGTGGGACAGGTTGCTCGTGATGCCCCAGCCCTCGGCCCGGCTGCGCCGGTCGAGTTCGAGGCCGAACAGCCCGAGGGCGATCTTCGACTGGCTGTAGGAGCTCATGCCCTTGTACGAGCCCTCCCAGTTCAGGTCGTCCCAGTTGATGGCGTTGCGGTTCGCGGAGACGCTGATCTGCGAGGTCACCCGGGCCTGACCGGCCCGCAGGAGGGGGAGCAGATGGCCGACGAGCGCGAAGTGCCCGAGGTGGTTGGTGCCGAACTGCAGCTCGAACCCGTCGGCCGTGACCTGTCGGTCGGGCGGGGTCATGACACCGGCGTTGTTGACCAGGACGTGGATCGGACGGCCCTCGGCGAGCAGGTCCCGCCCGAGCGCCGCGACGGAGCCCAGGGAGGACAGGTCGAGCGTGCGCAGCGATACCTGCGCGCCCGGGGCCCGCCCCCGGATCGCGGCGGCCGCCCTCTCGCCCTTGGCGGGGTTGCGTACGGGAAGGACGACCTCGGCGCCCGCGGCGGCGAGGCGGGTGGCGATACCGAGTCCGATGCCGTCACTCGCTCCCGTGACGACAGCACGCTTGCCCGAGAGGTCGGGGAGGGGGATGTCGGTGGTCTGGCGTGACATGGGGATTCACTTCCGTTCGTTCCGGTTGCCTCAACAGTGAGGGCGGAGACGGGGGCCATCCAGGGACTGTCGATCCACCGATGAACCGTTCCACGGGTTTGCGGGTCCATGGGCCTACGGGGCCACGGGCCTATGGGTCCACCGTTCCACGGAAGTGCCCAGCCCACCGGTCCACCGGTCCACCGGTCCGCGGGCCGGAGGGCTGTCGAAGGGCTGTCGGAGGACTTCGACTGCGGCACAAGGGGGGATCGGCGATCCGTGGCTAACCGGCACGTCGGGCGCTACAAAGAAGCCAAGGGAAGCCAAAGGAAGCCAAGGGAACCCGCCAGGGGCCGAGGCCCCCGACGGCTCCGGCGCGCCGCACCAGCGGCATACCAGCGGACCGGCCGCGCCGCCGCCGGAGCGAGTCAGGAGAGAGGCACATGGAGATCGACCGCCCCGGACTCGCGGCGTTCCTGCGGCGTCGCAGGGAACTGCTGCAACCGGAGGACGTGGGCCTCCCGCGCGGTCAGCGCCGCAGGACCAGCGGGTTGCGGCGCGAGGAGGTCGCCGTGCTCTGCCACATGTCGACCGACTACTACGCGCGGCTGGAGCGTGAGCGCGGCCCTCAGCCGTCCGAGCAGATGATCGCCTCGATGGCGCAGGGCCTCCACCTCTCCCTGGACGAGCGCGACCACCTCTTCCGGCTCTCCGGGCACACCCCGCCCGACCGGGGCACCACCGGTGAGCACATCGGCCCCGGCCTGCTCCGCATCCTCGACCGCCTTGACGACACCCCCGCCGAGATCGTCACCGAACTGGGCGAGACGCTGCGCCAGAGCCCGCTCGGGGTCGCGCTGACCGGTGACACGACCCGGTACACGGGTCTGGCCCGGAGCATCGGCTACCGCTGGTTCACCGACCCCGCGACCCGGGACCTCTACGTGGCAGAGGACCACGAGTTCCTCTCCCGGATGTTCGCCTCCGGGTTGCGGGAGCTGGCCACGCTGCGGGGCGTCGGCTCGCGTGCGGCGCACTGCGCGGAACTGCTGCTCGGCAAGAGCGAGGAGTTCCGCCGGCTGTGGGACCGGCACGAGGTCGGCATCCGCCCGGACCAGGTCAAACGCTTCCGCCACCCCGAGGTGGGCGCCCTGGAGCTGAACTGCCAGCGGCTGCTCGACCCGGACCAGTCGCACAGCCTCCTCGTGTACACCGCGGTCCCGGGGAGCGAGAGCCACGACAGGCTGCGACTGCTGTCGGTGATAGGCACGCAGGCGTTGCGCTGACGCGGGCCGCGGCGGGCGAGAGCCTCGGCCGGGGTTGTTGTCAGAGGCGGTCGATACGCTGCGGAAATGAGCAACGCAACCTGGGACGCCCTGGCGACCACACCACTCCCCGAAGTGCGGCGCCGCGCGGCCGTCATGCACGACCTCGCCGAGGTCGCACCGGTCACGGTGCCCGGCGCACGCCGCCTGGCCTGGAACGACGGCGGTGGGCAGTCGGCCGTCTGGTACTTCGCCGAGGACGGCCGCGCGCTGCTCCTGACGTTCGACCACGAGGCGACGCTGAACCTGTACGCGGAGGACGACTTCGCCCTCCAGGAGTCCTTCTACGAGGGCGTCCCCGCACCGCTCGTCGCCCTGGTCCGCGACCGCCCCGAGAACTACGAGTCGCTGAACCTGACCGACCCCGAGACGGACCGGACGATCCACTACGCGGGTGGCGTCTTCTGGTACGACGGCGAGCGCTGGCACGTGACCGATACCGAGTTGGACTACTGCCGCCGGGAAGGAATCGACTTCTTCGGCGAGTCGGGCTTCGACTACTGCCTGGGCGCCTACCGCTTCGGCGAAGCCTTCACCCCGGAGACCGTGGTGGCGATGAGGGACGAGGGCGGCTGGTACCAGGACGAGGAGGAGAAGGCGGCGGACCTGCGCGGCATACGGGAGGTCTTCGCCCGACACGGCGGGTGACAGCCCCCGTTCATCGACGCCGCGTGTCGCGTAGGGCGGACCGCCGGCGCACTGCCCTTTCCGGGCTCGTGCTCGGGCTCGGACCCGCCCCGCCGGTGCCGCCGTCCGCCGGTCCGACGGCGCCGACTTGTCGTCGACAGGTAGGGCACGCGGGCGCAGGGGATGGAGGAGCTTCCTCGTCACCGGCCTGCGCGGGGTCCTGCCCTGGGCCTTGTCCGTAGCCCTGCCCGGGATCCTGTTCGGGATCCTGTTCGGGCGGGGTCGAAGGACCTTGCCGCATGACCAGTTCCAGCACTCGCAGGGCGCGGTCCCGCAGCGGGCGCGGGCCGGCGACGGCGAGGGCGATGAGCGTCACGAGACAGCCGGTCGCCACCGTGGTGCTCGTACCAAAGGCGTTCATGCACAGGGGGACCGGCTTGTCGGAGAATCGTGACGCGAGTTCGCGGAAGTCGCGTCACGAATCCGCTCCGGAGAGGTCTCCCAGGCATGACAGACCATCACGACAGGCTTCTCCAGCCCGGTGAACCGCCGAGCGACCTCGAACTGATCCAGCGGGTCCGCAAGGGTGAACGAGAAGCCTTCGACGAGGTGTTCCGGCGTCACGCCCCGGCCGTCCTCCGCTACGCCCGCACGGTGTGCCGTGACGAGCACGTCGCACAGGACCTGGTCGCCGAGACGTTCACCCGTACCCTGCGGGCCGTGCTCAACGGAGTCGGACCCGACACGGCGGTCCGGGCGTACCTGCTGGCGTCCGTACGCAGCGTGGCCGCGACGTGGGCCCGGTCGGCAGGGCGGACCACACCCGTCGGGGACTTCGCCGACGTCTCCGTACGAGAGGTGAACCCGGGCGACCTGCCCGCACTGGTCGACCCGGGCGCCGATGTGCGGGTCCTGCGGGCCGAGGAACAGTCACTGGCGGTCCGGGCCTTCCGCAGCCTGCCCGAACGCTGGCAACGCGTACTGTGGCACACCGATGTCCAGCGGATGTCGCCCCGGGAGGTGGCCCCGCTGCTCGGACTCGCTCCCAACGCCGTCTCCGCCCTCGCCCAGCGCGCCAGGGAGGGCCTCAGGCAGGCCTATCTGCAGATCCAGGTCTCGGCGACGCTGACGTCGAGTCCCGAATGCGCGCTGTGCGCCGAGCAGTTGGCCGCCCACACCCGCGGGAAGCTCGGCAAGCGCGCTCAGCGCCGCCTGCGTGACCACCTCGAAGCCTGCGAGCCCTGCCAGGCCATCGCCGACGAACTCAGGAAGGTCAACCAGGGACTCCCCGCACTCACACCGATCGATCTCAGGCACCTCACGCCTGCCGAACGGGACTACCTGCACCGCCTCTTCGGCACGACCCCGCCCCCAGCCGCCGAGGACCCCCGGCAGGAGTACGAGTACGAGCATCCGGCTGCCGACCCCCAATCCGCTCCGCCGTCCCCGCCCGGCCCGTCCTGGCTCCAGCGCCGCCTCCGCGCCCTACGACGACGCTGACCATCCCGCCGACGGCCGCACCTGGTGTAGCGGTGGTGCCGGACGCGGGCGAGAGCGCACCCACACGCGGCCGGCCGTTCGAGCGCGCACGACGCGAGGCGACAAAGTCTTCACCGCCCCAGTTCATCAAGCCCCGTGGCATGCGCACCACGTAGGTGAACCCACGGGCGAACCCATGCGTGTACCGGGCGATGCCCCCTCAGACCGAACCGAGCACCTAGGGCGTGTCTGATGGCTCTTTGGCGAGGTCCCGGAGCCAGATGATGAGGGCTGCGGTGGCCAGGGTGCCGTGGAATATGTAGTCGCGTTTG
>NZ_JBEOYE010000160.1:0-12588 GCF_040296945.1 Streptomyces sp. NPDC001941
CCGCGCCCCGGGCCCGAGGCCTGGCCCGACCCGGCCGCCGTGCTGCTCACCGCGCTCGGCCCCGGCCCCCGGCTGTGGGAGCGCGGCCCGCACCACCCGGAGTCGCTGGTGGTCCGGCTCGGCACGGCCGACCGGGCCGACCTGCCGTCGGTGCCGGTGACGGTCGGGCTGCGGGAGGCGGGCTCGCTGGGCCTCGCGGGACCGCGCGAGCGGCTGGCGGGACTGGTCAGGTCGGTGGTGGCGCAGCTCGCCGCCCTGCACGCGCCGGGCGACCTGGAGATCGTCCTGATCAGCGCGGACCGCTCCCGGAGCCTCCAGGAGCGGCGCCGCGACTGGGCCTGGCTGGGCTGGCTGCCGCAGGTGCGCCCGGCGCACGGCCAGGACTGCCGGCTGCTCCTGGCCTACGACCGGGAGCAGGCCGCCGCCCGTACCGCCGAGCTGACCCGGCGCCTGGACGACGGGCCGCTGGGTCCCGGCTGGCCGAGCGCCGACCGGCGGACCGTCGCGGAGGCCGCCGCCCGGCACGACGGGCCGCACACGGTGGTGGTCGTGGACGGCGACCCCGGCTCGGCGGCGCTGCGCGAGACGACCGCGCGGCTCGCGGGCGCGGGCGGGGCGGCGGGCATCCACCTGCTCTGCCTGGCCGAGACCCCGGCCGCCTCCCCGGTGTCGCCGGTGGCGGCGACGTACGAGACGGCGTGCGCCGCCTCGCTGGCCTTCCGCGAGTGCGGGGCGGTCGCCCTGCTGAGCGGTGACGTGGCGACGGCCCTGCGGCTGATGCGCGCGGCGGGCGGGCAGCCGGTGGGGCACGGCGTGATGGCCGCGCTGGACGCGGTGTCGGCGGCCTGGGCCGAGCGGTTCGCCCGCGCGCTCGCGCCGCTGCGCACGGCCGAGGGAGCTGGCCCCGGCCGGGTGGCCGCGCCGCTGCCCCCGACGGCCCGCCTCCTGGACGAGCTGGGCCTGGCGCGGGCCACGCCCGCGTCGCTGATGGCCCGCTGGGCGTCGGCCCCGGACTGCGCGGCGGTGCTGGGCGCCGGGCCGCGCGGCCCGGTGACCGTGGACCTGGCCGAGGAGGGGCCGCACCTGCTGATCGAGGGCCCGGCGGGCAGCGGCCGCTCGGAGCTGCTGCGCTCGGTGGCCGCGTCGCTGGCCGCCGCCGCGCGCCCGGACCGGCTGGCGCTGCTGCTGGTCGACGGGGCGGGCGGCGAGCGGGGCGAGGGCCTCGCGGGGTGCACGGAACTGCCGCACGTCTCCCAGCACCTGGTGGCCTCCGACCCGGTCCGGATGCGGGAGTTCGCGCAGGCGCTGGGCGCCGAGCTGAAGCGCCGCGCGGAGCTGCTGGGCGGCGAGGCGTACGGGGCGTGGCGCACCCGCCAGGAGGTGGCCGAGCGGCTGGTGGGCCAGCGCACGGCGCCGGGCGCCGAGGCGTTCGGGGACCTGGAGTCGTCGGACTCCGGCACCCTGCGGCTGCGCGCGCGGGCCGCCCTCGCGGCGGCCGAGCGGGCGGCGGCGGAAGGCTCGGCGGGCGCGGCGACCGGGCGTACGGGCACGCGCGCGGCGCTGGCCGTGGACCACGTTCAGTCCGGCCCGGGCCAGGCACCCAGAGCGCCGGGCGCCGAGCCCCGCTCCCCCGGTGCCGCCACGGGCGTGCGCACCCCGCCCGGCGGCACGCCGATCCCGGGCAGCCGGACGCCCTCCTCCCAGCCGTCCGCCCCGGCGCCCGGCGGGCCCGCGCGGCCCGGGCAGCCGGGCGATCCGTGCGGGTCGCTGCCGCGCCTGGTCGTCCTGGTCGACGACCTGGACGCGCTGGTGGCCCCCGCGCTGGGCAGCCCCGGGCGGCCCGCAGCGGGTTCGGTCGTACGGGCCCTCGAGGCGGTCGCGCGGGACGGGGAGCGCCTCGGCGTGCACCTGGTCGCCGCGTCGGCCCGCCCGGAGCGCACCGAGGGGACGGAGCTGGCCCGGGGCGCCCGGCTGCGGGTGGTCCTGGACGCCCCGCCGCCGGCCGGGACGCCGGACGCGCCGGGGCCGGGGCGCGGGCGGCTGGCGCATCCGGACGGGCGGGTCACGCCGTTCCAGGCGGGCCGGGTCACCGGGCGCATCCCGCGCACGGCGACGCAGCGCCCCACCGTCGTACAGCTGGAGTGGGAGCGGATGGGCGAGCCGCCGACGCGCCGGCCGGTGCGCGAGCTGGGCAACGGGCCGACGGACCTGGCGCTGCTCGCCAGTGCGCTGGAGCGGGCGGCGCGTTCGGTGGGGGCGGCTCCGATAGCGCCCCTGAGCGCCCCCTGAGCCCGTCCCCACACTCCCTCCACCACAGTTCGACGACGTCTCGACCGAGACCCGAGTGCACGTCACGAGCCCATTACGATCAGCGAGTTGACAGCGAAGGCGGTATTGCGACCCCCTCGGACCGGGCGTAGACCTGTCGCACGTACGCACAGCGGAAACCGACGGGCACGCGCAGGCAGGCGCGCGCACGGGACGAGCACGCGCACGGGAGAGACGGGGCAGCAATGCGCACTTCTCGCACCATCCTTGACAGGAACCGTACAAACCCCAGGGGCCGCACGGGCCACTCGCGCCACCGGGGCCGCACCGGGACGACCGGCAGGGCACTGGCCCTCGCCGCGGTCGCCGCACTCGCGCTGGCCGGCTGCGGCGGGGGCGGCGACGACAAGGACAAGACGCCGAGCGGGGGGGCCAGCGGCACCGGCGCCGGGCAGACCGTCCAGCTGCCCAAGCTGGACGGCCAGAAGCTCCAGGTGGTCGCGGTGTGGACGGGCCCCGAGCAGGAGGCCTTCACCAAGGTCCTGAAGGAGTTCGAGAAGCGCACGGGCGCGACGGTGACGTACACGCCGACCCAGGACGCGATGCTGAACTACCTCGGTACGAAGATCGCGGGCGGCGCGCCGCCGGACGTGGCGCTGCTCCAGCAGCCGGGCGCGCTCGCGCAGGCCGTCTCCCGCAAGTGGCTCAAGCCGGTGTCGGCGGACGCCAAGGCCCAGCTGACGAAGAACTACCCCAAGGGCTGGCAGGACCTGGGCGCGGTCGGCGGCCAGCAGTACGGGGTCTACTTCAAGGCCGCCAACAAGTCGCTGGTCTGGTACAACGCGGCGGCGTTCGAGGCGGCCGGCGCCAAGGAGCCCAAGACCTGGAAGGAGTTCATGGCGACGGCGGAGACCATCTCCGCGTCGGGCGTGACCCCGGTCTCGGTGGGCGGCGCGGACGGCTGGACGCTCACCGACTGGTTCGAGAACGTCTACCTCTCCCAGGCGGGCCCGCAGAAGTACGACCAGCTGGCCAAGCACCAGATCAAGTGGACGGACCCGTCGGTCAAGGACGCGCTCGGCACGCTGGGCGAGCTGTTCGGCAAGCCGAACCTGATCGCGGGCGGCGCGGACGGCGCGCTGCAGACGGAGTTCCCCGCGTCGGTCACCCAGACCTTCACCGGTGACCAGCCCAAGGCCGCGATGGTCTTCGAGGGCGACTTCGCGTCGATCAACATCCAGCAGACCAAGGCCAAGATCGGCACGGACGCCAAGGTGTTCCCGTTCCCGGCGGTCGGCGCGGACGCCCCGGTGGTGACCGGCGGCGACGTGGCGGTGGCGCTCACCGACAAGCCGGCCACGCAGGCGCTGCTGACGTTCCTGGCGTCGCCGGACGCGGCGGGCATCTGGGCGGGGCAGGGCGGCTTCGTGTCCCCGAACAAGTCCCTCGACCTCAAGACATACCCCAATGACGTGCAGCGCGAGATCGCCAAGGCGCTGGTGGACGCGGGCGACACCTTCCGCTTCGACATGTCGGACCAGATGCCGCAGTCGTTCGGCGGCACGCCCGGCAAGGGCGAGTGGAAGCTCCTGCAGGACTTCCTGAAGAACCCCAAGGACGTCGCGGGCACCCAGGCGAAGCTGGAGGCCGAGGCGGCCAAGGCGTTCGGGCAGTCGTGACCACGGCGACGGCGGGGGGCGCGGCGCGGCCGCCGTCCCCCGCTCCCCGGGGTCCGCGCAAGAGCGTGACCGGCACCCGCAAGGCCGTCGCGGTGGGCTTCCTGCTGCCCGCGCTCGTGCTGCTCGGCGCGCTCGTGGTCTACCCGATCGGGTACTCGGTCTACCGGTCCTTCTTCGACCGGGCGGGCACCTCGTTCGCCGGGATCGAGAACTACCTGGAGATCTTCCGCGACGACGGCATCCTGACGGCGGTCAAGAACAACGCGATCTGGGTGGTGTTCGCGCCGACGGTGTCCACCGCGCTCGGGCTGATCTTCGCGGTGCTCACCGAGCGGATCCGCTGGGGCACGGCGTTCAAGCTGGTCGTCTTCATGCCGATGGCGATCTCGATGCTGGCCGCGGGGATCATCTTCCGGCTGGTGTACGAGCAGAGCCCGGACCGCGGGGTCGCCAACGCCGTCTGGGTGGGCGTGCACGACACGTTCGCCGAGTCGTCGGGCTTCCCCAACGCCCATCCGCTGCCGGTGCACCCGCTGAAGGCGGCGGGCGGCGGCGCCTTCGAGACGAAGCAGGCGGTACGGACCGGGGAGGCGGTGCTGCTGCCGCTGGTGGGCGTGGCCCCGGCCAAGATGCCCTCCGACGCCAGGCCCGCCAAGGCGGCGCCCGCCGGGGGCGACGGGATCAGCGGCACCGCCTGGCTGGACTTCACCCGCGGCGGGGGCGGCAGGCCCAACGTCGTCGACCCCACCGAACTGGGCCTGAAGGGCCTGAAGGTGGAGGCCGTCAAGGACGGCAGGGTGGTGGCGAGCGCCACGGCCGGGGCGGACGGCACCTTCACGCTGCCGGCCGCCGCGGACGGCGCGGTGCTGCGGCTACCCGCGGCCAACTTCCGCGAGCCGTACGACGGCGTGGACTGGCTGGGCCCGACGCTCATCACGCCCGCGGTGATCGGCAGTTACGTGTGGATGTGGGCCGGGTTCGCGATGGTCCTGATCGGCGCGGGTCTCGCGGCGGTGCCGCGCGAGCTGATGGAGGCGGCGCGGGTGGACGGCGCCAACGAGTGGCAGGTCTTCCGGCGGGTGACGGTGCCGCTGCTGGCGCCGGTGCTCGCGGTGGTGCTGGTGACGCTGATGATCAACGTACTGAAGATCTTCGACCTGGTGTTCATCATCGCGCCGGGCTCCTCCCAGGACGACGCGAACGTCCTGGCGCTCCAGCTGTACCGCTCGTCCTTCGGCACCGACGCGGACCTGGGCGTGGGCAGCGCGATCGCGGTGCTGCTGTTGCTGCTGGTGATCCCGGTGATGCTGTTCAACATCCGGAGGATGCGAAGGGAGGCGAGGCGATGAGCGCCCCCTCGAACGCCGCCACGACGGGCCCGGCCGCCGGGAGCGCCGCGACGGCCTCGGGCGCCGGGGCGCGGCGGCCCCTCGGCTCCCGGCTGGCCGGACGGCTCGGCGGCGGGGTGGTACGGGTCGTCCTGGTGCTGGTCGCGCTGTTCTGGCTGATGCCCACGATCGGGCTGCTCGCGTCCTCGCTGCGCGACCCGGCGGACATCGCGGCGACCGGCTGGTGGAAGGTGTTCACCACCCCCGCGCAGCTGACCACGGAGAACTACTCCCGGCTGCTCGACAACGACGTGATCACCAACTCCCTCCTGTCGACGGTCCTGATCACGGTCCCGGCCACGCTGCTGGTCGTGGCGATCGGCTCGTTCGCCGGGTACGCCTTCGCCTGGATGGAGTTCCCCGGCCGCGACTGGTGGTTCCTGGTGGTGGTCGGGCTGCTGGTGGTGCCCGTGCAGGTCGCCCTGGTGCCGGTGTCGAAGCTGTTCGGCGAGATCGGGATCTTCGAGACGACGATCGGCGTGGTGTTGTTCCACGTCGCGTTCGGGCTGCCCTTCGCGATCTTCCTGCTCCGCAACTTCTTCGCGGAGATCCCCAGGGAGCTCCTGGAGGCCGCCCGGCTCGACGGGGCGGGCGAGGTCCGGCTGTTCACCCGGGTCGTGCTGCCGCTGGGCGGCCCGGCCATCGCCTCGCTGGGCATCTTCCAGTTCCTGTGGGTGTGGAACGACATGCTGGTCGCGCTGATCTTCGCGGACTCCAAGAACCCGCCGATCACGGTGGCGCTCCAGCAGCAGGTGCGGCAGTTCGGGAACAACATCGACGTGCTCGCGCCCGGCGCGTTCATCTCGATGGTGATCCCGCTGGTCGTGTTCTTCGCCTTCCAACGCCAGTTCGTCTCCGGAGTGATGGCCGGTGCGGTGAAATGACGTCGCGTCAACTTCCGTACGCACCACCATGACCACCCGATGAACCGGCAGGAGCCGTGACGCGGCGGCCCTTCACCGGGCCGCCGCCCGCACGACGTCCCCCGTATGCCACGCATGGCGTAACCCGCCCCGCCCCGGCGGAGTTTCCGGGCCATGCCCCGGTTCAGCGTGATCGTCCCCGCGTACAAGGTCCAGGCGTACCTCCACGACTGCCTGGAGTCGGTCCTCTCCCAGTCGTACGAGGATCTGGAGCTGATCGTCGTGGACGACTGCTCGCCCGACGGCGGCGCCGCCGTCATCGACGAGTTCGCCGCCCGCGACCGCCGGGTCACCGCCCTGCACCTGACGCGCAACGAGGGCCTGGGCCCGGCGCGCAACGCCGGCCTCGCCCACGCCACCGGCGACTACGTCGTCTTCCTCGACGGCGACGACACCCTCACCCCCGGCTCGCTCCGGGCCATCGCCGACCGCCTCAAGGAGACCGGCTCCCCCGACGTCCTGGTGTACGACTACGCGCGCACCTACTGGTCGCGCCAGGCCGTGCGCAACGAGTTCCGCGCCCACCTGAGCGAGGACGGCCCGGCGCCCTTCACCCTCGACGACCGCCCCGGCCTGCTGAAGGTCCTGATGGTGGTCTGGAACAAGGCGTACCGCCGGGAGTTCATCGAACGCGAGGGCTTCACCTTCCCGCCCGGCTTCTACGAGGACACCCCCTGGACCTACCCGGCGCTGATGGCCGCGGAGTCGATCGCCACCCTGGACCGGGTCTGCGTGCACTACCGCCAGCGCCGCCAGGGCAACATCCTGTCCACCACCAGCCGCCGCCACTTCGACCTCTTCGATCAGTACGACCGGGTGTTCGCCTTCCTCGACGGGCGCCCCGGCCTCCAGCGCTGGCGCGCGGTGCTCTTCCGCCGCATGACCGACCACTTCACCTCGGTGTTCACCGCGCGCGGCCGGCTGCCGCGCGGCACCCGCACCGAGTTCTTCCGCCGGGCCCGCGCCCACTACCGCCGCTACCGCACCCCGGGCGCCACCCCCCGCTTCAGCACCCGGCTGCGGCACGCCATGGTGCGGCTGGGGGCCCACCGCACCTACCGCTCGATCTGGCTGGCCCGCGCCGTCAGGCACCGGCTGGCCCGGCGGGGCGCGGAGCTGGCGCGCCGGACCCGCGGGGCGCTCCTCCAGCTGCACTACCGCGTCCAGCTGCGGCTGCCGCTGCGCAAGGACCGCGCCGTCTTCTCCGCCTACTGGGGCCGGGGCTACGCCTGCAACCCGGCGGCCCTGGAGGCCCGGGTGCGCGAACTGGCCCCGAAGGTGCGCACCGCCTGGATCTGCGCGCCCGAGCACGCGCACACCGTCCCGGCCGGCACCCGGGCGCTGCACCCGGGCACCGCCGCCTACTGGACGGCGCTGGCCCGCTCCGCGTACCTCGTCAACAACGTCAACTTCGACCGGCGGCTGGTCAAGCGCCCCGGCCAGGTGCTCGTCCAGACCCAGCACGGCACCCCGCTCAAGCACATGGGCCTCGACCTCCAGGCCCGCCCGGCCGCCGGGCGCGGCCAGGACTTCGCCACGCTGCTGCGCAACGCCGACAAGTGGGACTACGTGCTCTCCGCCAACCGCCACTCGACGCTGGTGTGGGAGCGGGTCTTCCCGGCGGGCTACCGCACCCTGGAGTACGGCTACCCGCGCAACGACGCGCTCCTGCGCGCCACTTCGCAGGACGTGGCACGGCTGCGCGACGCGCTCGGGATCCCGCGCGGCTGCACGGCCGTGCTGTACGCGCCGACGCACCGCGACTACGCCAGCCCCCAGCCCCGCCTGCTCGACCTGGAGCGGCTGCTGCGCGAACTGGGCCCGCGCTTCGTGGTGCTGGTCCGCCCGCACCACCTCTTCGGCGAGGTCGCCGCGCCCCGGCACCCGCGGCTGATCGACGTCTCCGGACACCCGTCCGTCGAGGAGCTCTGCCTGGCCTCGGACGCGCTGGTCACCGACTACTCGTCGCTGATGTTCGACTACGCCAACCTGGACCGCCCGATCGTGCTGCACGCCGCCGACTGGGAGGCGTACGAAGCGTCCCGCGGCACCTACTTCGACGTGCGGGCCTTCCCGCCGGGGGCGGTGGCGCGCACCGAGGACGAGCTGATCGACATCTTCACCAGCGAGCACTGGCGCGGCTCGCGCTCCGCCCAGCTGCGGGCCGCCTTCCGGGCGCGCTTCTGCCCGTACGACGACGGGGGTGCGGCGGAGCGGGTGGTGCGGCGGGTGTTCCTGGGCGAGCCGGAGGAGGCGCTCCCGCCGCTGCGGCCGCTGGGGGAGCGGGGGCCGGTGGGGGTGGCGGGCGCACGGGGCGCGGCCCCGACCCCAAGGGCCCGCACCTCGGCCACCACAAGCTCCTGAGCCCCGGACCCAGCGGGCCCGAGCCCGCTTCCCCGCCGCACCCACCAGCCCATCCGGCCCGCCCCGCGAAACCCAGCCCGTCCGGCGCTTGAGGACGGACCCGGGGGTGGTGGGCCGGGGCCGGGAGGGGAGGGCCCTCAGGGGGTCAGGGATCGCAAGGTGCGGGCCGTGCGTTGGGCGAAGGGCCCGAGCGCGGCCGTCAACCCCACCGGCGCCCAGCTCAACTGCAACCTCCCCGCCCCCCTCCCCTCCGCCTCCACCGTCACCCGGTGCCGCCCCGCCCGCCCCAGCGCGAAGGGCGGCAGGTCCACCGGCGCCAGCAGCACCCCCGTGTGGGAGGTCCCCCGGTGCGCCGGATCGCCCAGCTCCACCACCGGGTGCCGCACCCCGGCGAACCCCTGGGCCGGCAGCGACCCCCCGCCCAGGTCCAGGACGACCTCCCCCTCGTACACCCCGGGCCGCACCGGGTCGGTGCGGAAGGACACCGTGGTCCGGCGCCCCGCCGGGGACACGTGCAGCCGGGCGAGCAGCGGCGCGAGCGGCAGCCTGCGGCCGGGGTCGTGGCTGCGCACCCGCAGCGCGAGCGCGGCGCCCCCGGCGGGTTCCGCGCGCAGCACCTCGTGGCGCAGCCGCGCGGCGGGGAACGGGCAGTCGGCGAGGGCCAGTTCGGACAGGTCCAGTTCGCGGCGTGCGGTGGCGCTCGCGGGGACCCGGTCGCCCCAGTAGGTCCGCCCGCCCGCGTCCCGCACCACCTGGCGCGGGGCGAGTCCGTGGGCCAGGTCGCGGGCGGCGGTCCTGGCGTCCTCGTGGCGGCCCTCGCGCAGCAGCTGGACGACGACGCGTTCGGCGCGGCCGAGCCGCGGCAGGGCCCGCTCGGACAGGCCGTCCAGGTAGGGCAGGACCTCGGCGGCGAACTCCTCGATCCAGCCGAGCGAGCGGTGCGGCAGGTCGCCCGCGTACAGCCGCAGGTCGTGGGAGAGGAACTTGTAGTCCTTCTCCTCGCGCAGCGCGGGGCTCGCGTGCTCGGCGAGGAAGGCGTCGATCATGCGGGCGATGGCGAGCCGGTCGCGGACGTTGGAGATCAGGTGGCGCCGGTTGGAGATGGTGGCGGCGTCCCCGGCGGCGTACGGCTCGATGTACCAGCGGTAGACGGGCTCGGTGACGACCGTGAAGGCCCGGGCCAGGGTGTAGGCCTGGGCGGAGAACAGCTGGTCCTCGTAGTGCACGCCCTCGGGGAAGCGCAGGGCGTGCCGGTCCAGGAAGTCCTTGCGGTACATCTTGTTCGTGGACAGCGGCTCGAAGAGCAGCCGGGGCTCGGCCTCGATCCCGGCGACGGTGCGCCGCTCGGTGAAGAGCGAGGCCATCCAGGTGGAGGTGGTCCCGGTGTCCACCCGGACCCGTTCGACGGCGCCCATGGCGAAGTCGACGTCGCGCTCGCGGTGCGCGGCGAGGAGCAGCGCGCAGGCGTCGGGCGGGAGTTCGTCGTCGCTGTCGAGGAACATCAGGTACGGCGCGCGGGCGGTCTCGACGGACCGGTTGCGCGGGGCGCTGCACCCGCCGCTGTTCCGCTCCAGGCGCAGGTAGCGGATGCGGTCGTCCTTGGCGGCGAGCGCGCGGGCGACCTCGGGGGTGGCGTCGGTGGAGTGGTCGTCGGCGATGACGATCTCCAGGGCGCGGTGGGTCTGGGCGCGTACGGAGGCGACGGCGCGGGGCAGCCGCTCGGCGTCGTTGTAGACGATCACGGTGACGGTGACGTCCGGGGCGGTGGCGTCGGGGACGGTGCTCATCGGCGCGCGGCCTCCTGCGGGGTGGGGGCGGGGGTGCGGCGCCCGGGCGGCAGTACCGGCGGCAGGCTCTCCTCGCCCTCGCCGAGGAAGACCCGGCGCACCACGCGTTCGGCGGCGCGCCCGTCGTCGTACGCGCAGAAGCGGCGCCGGAACCCGGCGCGCTGCTTGGCGGCCGTCTCGTCGCACCAGGCGCCGCCGGTGAGGATGTCGGTCAGCTCGGCCTGGCTGCGGGCGACCGGCCCGGGGGCCTCGGCGAGCAGGTCGAAGTAGACGCCGCGCACGGTGCGGTAGACGTCCCAGTCGTCGGCGTGGATGACGATGGGCCGGTCGAGGTTGGCGTAGTCGAACATGATCGACGAGTAGTCGGTGATCAACGCGTCGGCGGCGAGGGCGAGTTCCTCGACGGGGTCGTACGCGGAGACGTCGAGGACCTTCTCGCGCACGGCGGCGGGCAGCGGACTGTCGTAGAAGTAGTGCCCGCGCACCAGCAGGACGGTGTCCTCGCCGAGCCGGTCGGCGAGGAGCGCCAGGTCCAGGCGGGGGGTCCAGCCGGTCTCGTGGTCGCGGTGGGTCGGGGCGTACAGCAGGGCGCGCTGTCCGTCGCGCAGGCCGAGCCGGGCGCGGGCGGCGCGGACGTCCTCGGCGGTGGCCCGGTAGTAGACGTCGTTGCGGGGATAGCCGTAGTCGAGGGAGACGTGGTCGGCGGGGTAGGCGCGCTGCCAGGCCTCGGTGGAGTGCGGGTTGGACGACAGGCTGTAGTCCCAGCGGTCGACGCGGGCCAGCAGGGTGCGGAAGTTGGTGCCCTGCGCGGCGGCGGGGTACTCCCGCTGGTCCAGGCCCATGCGCTTGAGCGGGGTGCCGTGGTGGGTCTGCAGGTGCACCGAGCCCGGCCGTTTGACCACCGGGTTGGGGAAGTTGACGTTGTTGACGAGGTACTTGGCGCGGGCCAGGGTGCGCCAGTAGGCGCGGGTGCCGGGCACCACGTGCTCGGTGCCGGGCGGCAGCAGCGGCGCGTGCTGGGCCTCGACGACCCAGACCCGGCGGATGTCGGGTGCCAGTTCGGCGAGTTCGGCGGCGATCGCGGCCGGGTTGCAGGCCACGCCGCGGCCCCAGTAGGCGGAGAAGACGGCCAGGTCGGGGTCGATGCGGCGGCGCAGCTGGCGGCGGTAGTGGCGCCGGTCGCGCAGCCGGGCCACTTGGTGGGCGCGCCGCGCGAGGAGCGAACGCAGGCCCCTGCGGCGGTCGTTGGCGGCCTGGAGCAGCCGGTAGACGGTGCGCGCGCCGTGGCCGAGGAGGCGCTGGCGCAGTCCGGCGAGGCCGCGCGGGCGGCGGTGCCCGGCGGGCCTGAGGCGGCGGGCCTGGTCGGCGGCGCGGCGGAAGTACTCGGCGCGGAAGGCGCGCGGCAGGGCGCCCCGGCGGGCCAGGACGGCCAGGTGGTCGCCGGTCATCCGGTCGTACAGCCGGGCGCGCACCACGGCGGGGGCGGTGCGGACGGCCTCCAGGGCGTGCAGCAGGTCGTACTGGCGCAGCACGGCCCGGTGGTCCTCGGCGGTGCGGGGCCTGCGGCCGTCCTCGCGGCCCCTGCGGTGCACCAGGGCGACCTGCGGCCGGCAGGCGACCCGGTCGGCGAGCAGCAGGACGGCGTACGAGAGGAACAGCTCGTCGGCCCCCTCGGTGCCGAACTCCTCGGCGTGCGCGGCGAACAGCCGGGCGCTGACCAGCCGGTTGCCGAGCAGCGGCGCGGCGCCCAGGAGCGCGGCGGCGGGCCCGCCCCGGGTGAGCAGCGCGGTGTCGCCGCCGGGCACGGCCTGGTCCCACCAGTAGGCGCGGTGGTGGTCGAGCAGCACCACGTCGGGCAGGACCGCGCCGGGCGCCTCGCCGAGGCCGCGCAGCCAGTCGGCGAGCGGGGCGGTCGTGGCGCCGGGCAGCCAGTCGGAGCCGTGCAGGAACTGCAGGTGGCGGCCGCCCGCGGCGCGGGCACCGGCGGCGCGCGCGGCGGCGTCGGGGGTGCCGGGGGGCAGGGCGACGACGGTGAAGCGGGGGTCGCGCACGGAGAGCCGTTCGGCGATCGCGCGCCGGTCCTCGCCGGTGGTGGTGACGACGACGTCCAGACCCGGGTGCGGCGGCCCCGGCACGCTGTGCCGGGCGGGGCGGGACAGGGGGGGGGGGCGGTCGCCGG
>NZ_JBEOYE010000161.1:0-12448 GCF_040296945.1 Streptomyces sp. NPDC001941
CCGCACCCCGGGGGCCGAGAGGGGTGCGGGCCGCGGGGGACGGCGCCCGCACCGCCGTGCGGGGCCGCCCGTCGTGGGTCAGGACATGCCGTGGACCGCCGGGACCGTGCCCAGGCGCCCGGCCTGGAAGTCGTCGAAGGCCTGGCGCAGTTCGGCCTGGGTGTTCATGACGAACGGGCCGTAGTGCGCCATCGGCTCCCGGATCGGGCGGCCGCCGAGGAGCACGACCTCCAGGTCGGGGGTGTTGCCGTCCTGCTTCTCGTCGGCCCGCACGGTGAGCGAGCCGCCGTCGCCGAAGACCGCGGTCTGGCCGGTGCGGACCGGGCGGCGCTCCTCGCCGACCGTGCCGCGCCCCGCCATCACGTACGCCAGTCCGTTGAAGTCGGAGCGCCAGGGCAGCGTGACCGAGGCGCCCGGGCGCAGCGTCGCGTGGACCATGGTGATCGGGGTGTGGGTGATGCCGGGGCCCTCGTGGCCGTCGAGCCCGCCCGCGATGACGCGCAGCAGCGCGCCGCCGTCGGGCGAGGTCAGCAGCTGGACCTGGCCGCCGCGGATGTCCTGGTAGCGGGGGGCCATCATCTTGTCGGCGGCCGGCAGGTTGACCCACAGCTGGAGGCCGTGGAACAGGCCGCCGGACACCACCAGGTCCTCCGGCGGGGCCTCGATGTGCAGCAGGCCGGACCCGGCGGTCATCCACTGGGTGTCGCCGTTCTTGATGACGCCGCCGCCGCCGTTGCTGTCCTGGTGCACGAAGGTGCCGTCGAGCAGGTACGTGACCGTCTCGAAGCCCCGGTGGGGGTGCCAGGGGGTGCCCTTGGGCTCGCCCGGCGCGTACTCCACCTCGCCCATCTGGTCCATCATGATGAACGGGTCGAGGTACTTGTAGTTGATCCCGGCGAACGCGCGGCGGACCGGGAAGCCCTCGCCCTCGTACCCCTGCGGCGCCGTGGTGACGGCGAGCACGGGACGCGGCGCGGCTTCGGCGGGCGCGGCGACGCGCGGCAGCGTGAGCGGGTTCTCGACAGTCACGGCGGGCATTGGGGACCTCCCTGGTCTTCGTCCACCCTCAGATTAGTTGAAGGATGAACTTCCTGCCACCCGGAACGCGGACGGCCCGGAGGGAATTCCCTCCGGGCCGTCGGGGCGCGTACGGGTACGCGCAAGTGAGCCGCGTCAGCCGTCTACGTAGCCATGGCGTCAGCCATACATGCGGCGCATGGCGAAGTCGACCATCTGCTCCACGGCCTTCGCGTCGAAGACCATGCGGTGCTCGCCCTCCATGTCGAGGACGAAGCCGTAGCCGGTGGGCAGCAGGTCGATCACCTCGGCGCCGGTGATGACGAAGTACTTGGACTCCTTGCCCGCGTACCGGCGCAGCTCCTTGAGCGAGGTGAACATCGGGATCACCGGCTGCTGGGTGTTGTGCAGCGCGAGGAAGCCGGGGTTGTCGCCGCGCGGGCAGTAGACCTTGGAGGTCGCGAAGATCTGCTGGAAGTCCTCGGCGGAGAGCTGACCGGTGGTGAAGGCCCGCACGGCGTCGGCCAGCGAGGGCGGCGACGGCTCCGGGTAGAGCGGCGGCTGCTGCCCGTACCCCTGCTGGGGCGGCTGGCCGTACTGCTGGGCGCCGGGTCCGCCCGCGTGTTGGTTGTAGCCGTACATGCCCCCAGCCTAGCGAGCACCCACGGGCCCCTCAGCCCCTCCGCGGGACGCGTGCGGGACGGCGCGGACCGGAATCCGCCGGTCCACCGGCCCTGGGCAGGAGCCCGAGCCCCTTGTTAGGTTCGCACCGGCAATTCGATCGGCACGGGGGAACACGGGGAACGCATGGCACTGAACGGTGCGTGGAACGACATCATCGGCGCGGCCGCACCCGCCGCGCCGCCCGCCTCCATGCGGCTGGCGGGCCTGCAGGCCGACGGGGGCGGGGGCGGCGGCGGGGGCGGCAACCCCGACCTGAAGGCCGACGACGCGCCCTGGCACCAGGCGGGGAAGACCTCGGGCGAGCTGAAGACCTCCACGTCGAGCGCGCTCACCGACCTCACGACCGCGAACGACGGCGTCGCCGGCGGCACCGCCGGGTTCGACTCCTCCGCCGCGCTCACCGAGATCCTCGGCACCTGGAAGACGCGGCTCACCGCCGTCCGCGAGGAGTGCGGGCGCCTGGAGGGCGCGCTGAAGGGCGCGGGACGCGACTTCGGCGAGCGCGAGGCGGACACCCGGCAGAAGATGGCCGCCCAGGCGCCCGCGCCGAAGAAGGGTGAGTGAGGGTCGTGCCCACCTGGCAGCAGCTGCGCGACGTGAAGCTGAGCGAGTACACCGACGCGGCGGACGGCTGGGGCAAGGTCAGCTCCCGCTGCAACGCCGACAAGGACCGCGTCGACAACGGCATGTACGCGCACATCACCGCGCAGAAGGGCGAGGCCGCGGACGCGGCGCGCGGCGACGTGCACCAGCTGAGCCGCAACTACCAGTACCTGCACACCGAGTGCGGGCTGATCCGCACCGCGCTCAACGGCCTGGCCGCCGAGCTGGCCGCCCCGCAGCGCAAGCTGAAGCAGGCGCTGGAGGACGCGGAGGACCTGAAGTTCACGGTGAAGCCCGACGGGTCGGTGGAGTACCCCTCGGCGTCGACCGTCCTGGCGCCCGGCACGCACACCGCGCAGGACGGCGCCCCGGTCCCCTACCTGCCGGGCAAGGCCGAGGGGATCGGCAGCACGGACCCGAACAAGGGCAAGGCGGAGGACATCGCCCAGCGCCTGGGCGACGCGGTGCGCGAGGCGAACGAGGTGGACGCCCGGTACGCCGGGGTCCTCCGGGAGCTGCGGGCCGAGCCGGGCCTCACGGTCAGCGACCGGACCCTCGCGGACGCGGCCCGCGACACCAGGGCGCTGCAGGACGCCGCCGGGAAGTACGCGGACGACGGGAAGATCCCGAAGGACAGGAGCCCGGCGGAGAACGCGGCCTGGTGGAAGGGGCTGACCCAGGAGCAGCGCGACGAGTACGCGACGCTGTACCCGGCCTCCGTCGGCGCCCTGGACGGGCTGCCGTCCACGGTCCGCGACGACGCCAACCGCATGGTGCTCGCGGAGACCCGGGCCCAGACCCGGCTGGAGCTGGACTCGATCCCGAAGGCGCCGCAGGAGTACGTGCAGAACCCGAGCGGGCAGTACCCGGCCGTGGTCAGGAACCCGGCCTGGCGGGAGTGGGACGAGAAGTACGGCAAGCGGTTCGCGGAGCTGACGGCGAACGAGAAGGGCATGGCCGCGATCCAGAGCCGCTTCGACGCCACCGGCAAGGAGGGCCTGCCGGAGGCGTACCTGCTGGGCTTCGACGAGAAGGGCACGGGCCGGGCCATCGTGGCGAACGGCAACCCGGACACCGCCGACCACACGGCCGTGTACGTGCCCGGCACGACCTCGCGCCTGGAGGGCGTCGGCGGCGACATCAACCGCATGACGGAGACCTGGCTGGAGACCCAGAGGTGGGCGCCCGGCCAGAACGTCTCCACCGTCACCTGGCTCGGCTACGACCCCCCGCAGTCGATCGTCCCCGAGGCCATGGAGAAGGGCTGGGCGCACGACGGCTCGCCCAAGCTGCTGCGGTTCATGGACGGCCTGGAGACCACCCAGGGCGGGGCCGGGAGCAGCCACACCACGGTCATCGGGCACAGCTACGGCTCGACCGTGGTCGGCGACGCCTCCCAGCGCGGCGACCTCAAGGCCGACGACATCGTCGTGGCGGGCAGCCCCGGCATGCTCACCGGCAAGGCCGGGGACCTCGACACGGGCAAGGACCACGTCTGGTCGGAGGCCGCCTGGGACGACCCGGTCCCGGCGGGCGGCAAGGTGGCCGGGCTCGGCGGGTACACCTGGGGCGTCGAGACCTGGAACGGCATCCCGTTCAACGCGGGCTACGTGCAGACCGTGCCCTCCGACGAGCTGTTCGGGGCGCACCGGATGGACGTGGACACGAGCGGGCACAGCGACTACTGGACCCGCGACTCGGAGAGCCTGAAGAACCAGGCCAAGGTGGTCGCGGGTCGCTACGACGACGTGACCGAGGACTGATGAGGACCGATGTGACCAGCACCGACGACCGCCCCGGGAGCACGGCGCGGGCCCGTACCGCCCCGCTCCCCCTGATCCTCCTGCTCCTCCTCGGCACGCTCGCGACGGGATGCTCCATGAACGCCACCGGTGACACCGACGACCTCGGCTACACGCCCGCCACGCTCGGCGTGGACGAAGCCAGGACCCGGACCAAGCAGGTGTCCAGCGAGGTCCTGGACATGATCGGGCTGCCGAAGGCGCCCACCACGCCGGGCGGCGTCAGCGCCTCCACCTGCGAGCAGGACCGCGAGCACCTGTTCGCGACCCGCCACCCCTGGT
Organism: Streptomyces sp. NPDC001941; assembly: GCF_040296945.1. Lineage (NCBI taxonomy): Bacteria > Bacillati > Actinomycetota > Actinomycetes > Kitasatosporales > Streptomycetaceae > Streptomyces > Streptomyces sp. NPDC001941. The sequence goes on from NZ_JBEOYE010000161.1 coordinate 4,389, forward strand.
CGGTGTACGGGGTCTCGGACGAGGAGCTGAAGGCGGGCTTCGAGCGGCTGCGGGCGGCCCTGCCGGACAAGGGCTGGAAGGTCGTCTCGTACGGGCCGAACAAGAGCAAGGCCCGGAACCTGGAGCTGACCGCCGACCACGGCAAGGAGCACTTCGCCGTCAACGCGGAGCTGGCCGTCGGCGGCACCGACCCCCGGCGGAAGAGCCTGCTGGCCGTCACGGTCGTCTCCGGGTGCTACCGGGCGCCCGAGGGGACGGACCTGAACGGGCTGTACTGAACGCCCCGCGCCCCCTACCGGACGGCCCCGGGAGGAATGCCTCCCGGGGCCTTCGCGTGCGGATCGGATCACACCCGGGCCATGGGGGTTGCGCCTTATTACCCGTGGGTAGCATCATCGTAGCCACTTGCTGGTAGAGCTGTACCCGATCCTGCTTACGGAGCCGTATCCATGGGCCACTACAAGTCGAACCTCCGCGACATCGAGTTCAACCTCTTCGAGGTCCTGGGCCGCGACAAGGTCTACGGAACCGGTCCGTTCGAGGAGATGGACGTCGAGACCGCCAAGGCGATCCTCGACGAGCTCACCCGCCTGTCGGAGAACGAGCTGGCCGAGTCCTTCACGGACGCCGACCGCAACCCGCCCGTCTTCGACCCCGAGACCAACACGGCACCGCTGCCGGAGAGCTTCAAGAAGTCCTACAAGGCCTTCATGGACTCCGAGTACTGGCGCCTGGGCCTGCCCGAGGAGATCGGCGGCACCACCGCGCCCCGCTCGCTCATCTGGGCCTACGCGGAGCTGATCCTCGGCGCCAACCCGGCCATCTGGATGTACTCCTCCGGCCCCGCCTTCGCCGGCATCCTCTTCGAGGAGGGCAACGAGGTCCAGAAGCACGTCGCCAAGGTCGCCGTGGAGCGCCAGTGGGGCTCCACCATGGTGCTCACCGAGCCGGACGCCGGCTCGGACGTGGGCGCCGGGCGCACCAAGGCCGTGCAGCAGGAGGACGGCTCCTGGCACATCGAGGGCGTGAAGCGCTTCATCACGTCCGGCGAGCACGACATGTCGGAGAACATCCTCCACTACGTCCTGGCGCGCCCCGAGGGTGCCGGTCCGGGCACCAAGGGCCTGTCGCTCTTCCTCGTCCCGAAGTACGAGTTCGACTTCGAGACCGGCGAGATCGGCGCCCGCAACGGCGCGTACGCCACCAACGTCGAGCACAAGATGGGCCTCAAGGCGTCCAACACGTGCGAGATGACCTTCGGCGACAAGCACCCCGCCAAGGGCTGGCTGATCGGCGACAAGCACGACGGCATCCGCCAGATGTTCCGCATCATCGAGTTCGCCCGCATGATGGTCGGTACGAAGGCGATCTCGACGCTGTCCACCGGCTACCTCAACGCGCTGGAGTACGCCAAGGAGCGCGTGCAGGGCACCGACCTGTCGCAGTTCATGGACAAGACCGCGCCCAAGGTCACCATCACCCACCACCCCGACGTGCGCCGCTCGCTGATGACGCAGAAGGCGTACGCGGAGGGCATGCGCGCCCTGGTGCTGCACACCGCGGCCGTGCAGGACGAGATCCAGGCCAAGGAGGCGGCGGGCGAGGACGTCAAGGCGCTGCACGGCCTGAACGACCTGCTGCTGCCGATCGTCAAGGGCTACGGCTCCGAGAAGGGCTACGAGCAGCTCGCGCAGTCGCTCCAGACCTTCGGCGGCTCCGGCTTCCTGCAGGAGTACCCGATCGAGCAGTACATCCGGGACTCCAAGATCGACACCCTCTACGAGGGCACCACGGCCATCCAGGGCCAGGACTTCTTCTTCCGCAAGATCGTCCGCGACCAGGGGCAGTCCCTGAACTCGCTGGCCGAGGAGATCAAGAAGTTCCTGGCCGTCGGCACCGGCGGCGAGGAGCTGGGCGCCGCCCGCGACGCGCTCGCCAAGGCCGCCGTCGACCTGGAGGCGATCGTCGGCCAGATGCTGACCGACCTCACCGCCACCGGCGAGGACGTGAAGAACATCTACAAGGTGGGCCTGAACACCACCCGCCTGCTGATGGCCTCCGGCGACGTCGTGGTCGGCTACCTGCTGCTGCGCGGCGCCGCCGTGGCCGCCGAGAAGCTGCCCACCGCCTCCGCCAAGGACCAGGCCTTCTACCAGGGCAAGATCGCCGCCGCGAAGTTCTTCGCCGCCAGCGTCCTGCCCGGCGTCGGCGCGGCCCGCGCGCTGGCCGAGGCCGTGGACAACTCCGTCATGGAGCTGGACGAGGCCGCGTTCTAGGAACGGCCCGCACGCACGGACGCACCGGGGGCCGCCTCCCTGCCCGGGGAGGCGGCCCCCGGCCGTCGTGGACCGGCCACCACCCGTCGTTAAGGTGAACCCATGAGCTCCCCCTCGCCCCGCTTCGACCAGGCCCACACCGACGACCTGATGTCCTTCCTCGCGGCGTCACCGTCCCAGTACCACGCCGTCGCCAACGCCGCCGCGCGGCTGGAGAAGGCCGGTTTCCGCGAGGTCCGCGAGACGGACGCGTGGGACGGTACGAGCGGCGGCAAGTACGTCGTGCGCGGCGGCGCGCTCATCGCCTGGTACGTCCCCGAGGGCGCGGCGCCCCACACCCCGTACCGCGTCGTGGGCGCCCACACCGACTCCCCGAACCTGCGGGTCAAGCCGCGCCCCGACTCCGGCGGGCACGGCTGGCGGCAGGTCGCCGTGGAGATCTACGGCGGGCCGCTGCTCAACACCTGGCTCGACCGCGACCTGGGCCTGGCCGGCCGGCTCACCCTGCGCGACGGCAGCCACGTCCTGGTCAACGTGGACCGCCCGCTGCTGCGCGTGCCGCAGCTCGCCGTGCACCTGGACCGCTCGGTGAACACCGACGGGCTCAAGCTCAACCGCCAGCGCCACATGCAGCCCGTCTGGGGCCTGGGCGAGCCGCACGAGGGCGACCTCATCCGCTTCGTGGCCGGGGAAGCCGGCCTGGACGCCGAGGACGTGGGCGGCTGGGACCTGATGGTGCACGCCCTGGAGGCCCCCGCCTATCTGGGCCGCGACCGCGACCTGGTGGCCGGCCCGCGCATGGACAACCTGCTGTCCGTGCACGCCGGGACCGCCGCGCTGGCCGCCCTCGCCGGGCGCGAGGACCTGCCGTACGTCCCCGTGCTCGCCGCCTTCGACCACGAGGAGAACGGCTCCGAGTCCGACACCGGCGCCCAGGGCCCGCTCCTCGGCAACGTCCTGGAGCGCTCCGTGCACGCCCGCGGCGGCACCCTGGAGGACAAGGCGCGCGCCCTGGCCGGGACCGTCTGCCTGTCCTCCGACACCGGCCACGCGGTGCACCCCAACTACGCCGAGCGGCACGACCCGACGCACCACCCGCGCGCCAACGGCGGCCCGATCCTCAAGGTCAACGTCAACCAGCGGTACGCCACCGACGGCAGCGGCCGCGCGGTGTTCGCCGCGGCCTGCGAGAAGGCCGGCGTGCCGTGGCAGACGTTCGTCTCCAACAACGACATGCCCTGCGGCACCACCATCGGCCCGATCACCGCCGCCCGGCACGGCATCCAGACCGTCGACGTGGGCGTCGCGATCCTCTCCATGCACAGCGCCCGCGAGCTGTGCGGCGCGCAGGACCCGTACCTGCTCGCCAACGCGCTGGTGGCGTTCCTGGAGGGCTGAGACCGCCCGGTGCGCCCCGCACCGCGTACGCGTCCCGGGTCGGGGTACCCGGGACGTACGCGTTTTCGAGGGAGGCGGCACATCATGGGGCTCGGCGGTTGCATCGTTCTCATCGCGGTGGGGGCGATCCTCACCTTCGCCACGGACTGGCACACCGACAGTGTCAACGTCCAGCTGGTCGGCATCATCCTGATGGCCGTCGGCATCATCGGCGTGGCCACCTTCACCAGCATCGCCCGGCGCCGGCGCGCCACCGTGGTCCAGGCGCCGCCGACCGTCGTCGAGCGGCACCCGGAGGACCCGCGCTACTGAGCGGGGAGGAGCCGGGGCCCGGCGGCGGAAACATCCGGGAAACCCCCGCCCCGGCAGGCTCGTCCCCATGGTTCTCCTGGGACAGCAGCCCGCACTCGTACGCCACCGTGGAGCGTCCCGGCGCACCGCGTACGCGGCCCTCGCCGTGCTCGCCGTGTTCTGCACGGTGGCCGCGGTGCTGGTCGCGCGCTACAACGAACGCCCGCCGTGGGGCACCGACATCGCCTACGAGGGCGGCTACATCATGGCCGTGCGCATCGTGAAGCCCGACCGCACCGGCCTGCGCGCCGGCCAGCTGCTGGCCGGGGAGTGCGCGCGGATGGAGCGCGACGGCATGGGCGGCGACCGCGCCCGCCACGACCCGGAAGCCTGGGTGGCGGGCTGCCTGGACGGCGCCGCCAAGCGCGAACCGGTGAAGCAGGGGCTGCTGTACTGAGGCCGCTGTACCGGGCCCCCGCCCCACCGGCGCCGTCGCGGGCCCCGTGGGGCCGGGCCCTACGCCTCGTCCATCCCCGCGAGCACCAGCGGCAGGCGGGTCGTGCCCGTCGGGGTGAGGCGGACGGGGACGCCCCAGTCCTGCTGGTGGACGTGGCAGGCCGGGTACTCGTTGGCCGGGTCGTCGTCGCAGCTGGCCGCCATCGCCGAGACGTGCAGCACGCCCTCGGTGACCTCAGGGTTCAGCTCCAGGTCGCGGCCGAGCGCGCTGTCGGCGCCCTCGCCGGAGAGCAGCAGCTCGGGCGGGGTCGCGGAGACGAGCAGGCGGGTCGAGGGGCCGTAGCGCTCGTCCAGCTTCTGGCCGCGGGGGGCCTGGAAGACCACGTCGAGGCGGAGGGCGCCGGCGGCGACCTCGGTGGCCTCGCGCCGGGTGCGGTGGGCGACGGAGGCGACCTGGACGGCCTCCTCGGGCAGCCGCAGCCGGGTGAGCCGGTGCCGGGCCGACTCCACGACCACGACGTCCTCGCCGACCAGCACCGCGTCGCTGGGCTCGCGCAGGTCGGTGGCGAGCGTGGAGACCAGGCCGGTCGCCGGGTCGTAGCGGCGCAGGGCGTGGTTGTACGTGTCCGCGACGGCGACCGAGCCGTCGGGCAGCGCGGTCACCCCCAGCGGGTGCTGGAGCAGGGCCTGCGCGGCGTCGCCGTCGCGGTGGCCGAAGTCGAACAGGCCGGTGCCGACCGCGCTGTGGACGGCGCCGTCCTCGTCGACGTACCGCAGGGCGCTGGTCTCGGAGTCGGCCACCCACAGCCGGTCCCCGGCCGCGGCGAGCCCCGAGGGCTGGGCGAACCAGGCCTGGTCGCCGGGCCCGTCGACCAGGCCCTCGTTGGTGGTGCCGGCCGCCACGGCGACGGTCGCGGACTCGGGGTCGTACGTCCACAGCTGGTGCACGCCCGCCATGGCGATCCACACCCGGTCCCGCCAGAACGCCACGTCCCACGGCGAGGACAGGTCCACCTCGCGCGCCGGGCCCGCGGTCGGCGAGCCCTGCCACCACTGGCGGCCGGTGCCGGCCAGCGTGGTCACCTCGCCGGTCGCCGGGTCCAGGGCGCGCAGCGCGTGGTTGACCGAGTCGGCGACGACGACCCGCCCGTCGGGCAGCAGCGCCAGGCCCTGCGGCTCGTTGAAGCGGGCGTCGGCGGCGGCGCCGTCGGCCAGCCCGCGCTCCCCGGAGCCGTACACCGCGACGACGCCCTCGCCGTCCGGCTCCAGCTCGACCAGGCGGTGCCGGGTGGAGTCGGAGACCAGCAGGTTGCCCGAGGGCAGCAGCAGGGCCTTGCCGGGGAAGCGCAGATGGCCGGCGACCGGCTCCGGCGGCACGTAGGGGCCGTCGCCGCGGCGCAGGGTGCCCTTGGCCGCGTGCTCCTCCTCCAGTTCGGTGACCAGGCGCTCGATGGCGGTGGCGTGCCCCTCGCCGGCGTGCTGGGCGACGACGTACCCCTCGGGGTCGATGACGACCAGGGTGGGCCAGGCCCGCACGGCGTACTGCTTCCAGGTGGCCAGCTCGGGGTCGTCGAGGACCGGGTGGTGCACCCCGTAGCGCTCGACGGCGTCGACGACGGCCTGGTGGTCGGCCTCGTGCACGAACTTCGGCGAGTGCACGCCGATGGTCACCACGGTGTCGCGGTGCTTGTCCTCCAGCTCGCGCAGCTCGTCAAGGACGTGCAGACAGTTGATGCAGCAGAACGTCCAGAAATCGAGGATGACGATCTTCCCCCGCAGGTCCGCGAGGGTGTACTGCCTGTCTCCGGTGTTCAGCCAGCCGCCCTTGCCGATGAGCTCGGGGGCCCGAACGCGTGCACGTGTACCCATGTCCCCATCCAACCGCACGCGACGGGGTACGGATTCCCGCCATGAAGTACCTCGTGCGCGACAAGATCTTCGCGATCGGTGACGACTACTGGATCGAGGACGAGCGGGGCCGGCAGGCCTTCCTCGTCGACGGCAAGGCGCTGCGGCTGCGCGACACCCTGGAGCTGAAGGACCCCAGCGGGTACGTGCTGATCACGCTGCGGGAGAAGATGCTCAGCCTGCGGGACGCGATGACGCTGGAGCGGGACGGCGAGGCGCTGGCGACCGTGCGCAAGAAACGCCTCTCGCTGCTGCGCAACCACTACCGGGTCACCCTGGTCGAGGGCACCGAACTGGACGTCAGCGGGCGGATCCTGGACCGGGAGTTCGTGGTCGAGTACGACGGGGAGCTGCTGGCGCACATCTCGCGGCAGTGGTTCCGGGTGCGCGAGACGTACGCGGTGAACGTGGTGCGCGAGGACACCGACGCGGCGCTGCTGGTCGCGGTCGCGGTGTGCGTGATCCGGATGGCGGAGAAGGAGCGCGGGGAGGACTGAGCGGCGGCCGGGTCAGGGGGCGCGGGCGCGCCCCCTGACCCGGATGGCACCCCCCGCATGCGCGTCACGTAGCGCGATGTTCCGCTTACGGACAGTGGCCGAGTGGTCGGCCTCACTGTCCGCAGGAAAGGAAATCGGTGCTATGTCTTCGTGGCGCACCTCCGGCCTCGCCACCGCGCTCGCGGCCGGCCTCGGTCTCGTGACGGTCCTCGCCGTCAACGCCCCCGCCAACGCCGCCGCCCTGGCCGACGAGAACGGCCCGGACAACAGCGACTGGGGCACGGTCGTGGAGACCTCGGTCACGGGCGTCCAGGCCGACTCCTGGGTCGTCCGGGTCCAGGGCCTGCAGGGCATCCTCGACACGGCGCTGTTCGAGTCCGCGTTCCCGACCCGGGCGAACGCGCCCGAGGAGCAGGCGGGCGGCAAGAACCTGGTCGACCTGGCGCCCGGCGGCTTCGGCCTGGGCAAGGTGTCCGCCCTGTACTCCCGCGCGCTCGGCAACAAGGTCCCGGCGACCGCCTCGGGCGGCACGACCACCCCCGCGCCGGGCGTCGCGTACGCCGACGCGGGCGGCGCGTCCGTCGACATCGGCATCCCGTACGTGCAGAACCCGACCGGCGGCACGCAGCTGTCCCCGCTGGGCGTCCACGTGGAGGGCATCTCGGTCTCCGCGATGTCCGCGCCCGGCCAGCCGGTCAAGTTCACCGGCGGCGCGGCCCGCGCCTACCTGTCCTCGCTGGGCGGCCGCCTGATCGACATCCCGCCGCTGTGGCCGGTGAACTTCGGCGCCCGCATCCCCGGCGACTACTCCCGCCCGCCGGTCGCCCTGGCCACCACCAACGAGCAGGTGACCACGGACAACAAGGGCATGCCGACGCTGGGCGCCGACAAGCACTACAAGTACGACGCCAAGGCCACCAGCGGCTACGTCAACGGCATCCACGCCTCCGTGCTGGGCACCGAGGTCGCCGACGTGACCGTCGCGCACGCCGCCGTCATCCGCGACCCGCTGCTGACCGACAAGTTCAAGGACAAGCTGCCCAAGCTGCCGGACGCCAAGGACTTCGTGAAGCCGGTCGCCGACAAGCTCGACAAGCTCAAGGAGGCGGCCGGCACGGTGAAGCCCGCCGCCGACGCCGTGAAGCCCGCCGCGCCCGCGATGCCGCAGGGCTGAGGCCGCGTCACCCGGCCCGGCCGCCCCGCCCTCCGGGGCGCGGGCGGCCGGGCCGTGCAC
>NZ_JBEOYE010000162.1:0-12142 GCF_040296945.1 Streptomyces sp. NPDC001941
CATCCTCGTACTGGGCGTACTTGGATGATCCCGACAACGCAGCGAGCGTGCGTGCCAGGCGTCGCGGGGCAGGCGGGACTTTCGCAACACGCCCTAGGCCAGGGCGTTCGCGAGGGCTTCCAGGGCGCCCGGCCAGGCACTGTCCGTGGGCGTGCCGTACCCCACCACCAGCGCGTCCCGCTCCGCCGTCGCGTCCGGGTGCCGGAACCGGGTCAGGCCCTCCACCCGCAGGCCCTGCCAGGCCGCCGCCCGTACCGTCGACTGCTCGGTGCCGGGCGGGAGTTCGAGGACGGCGTGCAGGCCCGCGGCGATCCCGCTGACCCGGACCCCGGGGGCCCGCTCGGCCAGGGTCGCCACCAGCTGGTCGCGGCGGCGCCGGTAGCGGGTGCGCATGGTGCGGACGTGGCGGTCGTACGCCCCCGAGGCGATGAACTCCGCGAGCGTCAGCTGGTCGGTGGCGCTGCTCACCCAGTCCATCGTGCCCTTGGCCTCCAGGACCTCGCCGACCAGGTCCTCGGGCAGCACCATCCAGGCCAGGCGGAGGCCGGGCGCGAGGGACTTGCTGGAGGTGCCGAGGTAGACCACCCGCTCCGGGTCCAGGCCCTGCAGGGCGCCCACCGGCTGCCGGTCGTAGCGGAACTCCCCGTCGTAGTCGTCCTCCAGGACCACTCCCCCGGTGCGGCGCGCCCAGTCGACCACCGCCGAGCGCTGCGAGGAGTGCAGCGCGACCCCGTTGGGGAACTGGTGGGCGGGCGTCAGGAGGACCGCGCCCACGCCCTTGGCCTCCGCCAGGGCGCTGGTCCGGGTGCCGTGCCCGGGGGCGAAGGGCAGCGGGCGCGTCCGCAGGCCCGCGTCGCGGAGCAGCTTCCAGTGCACGTCCAGGCCGTACGACTCCACGGCCGTCTCGCGCACCCGGCGCTCGCGCAGCACCCGGCCCATCAGCATCAGGCCGTGCACGAAGCCCGAGCAGACGACGACCCGTTCGGGGTCGGCGTGCACGCCGCGGGCGCGGGCCAGGTAGTCGGCGAGGACGGCGCGCAGTTCGGGGCGGCCGCGCGGATCCCCGTACCCGAAGGCCTCGTTGGGGGCGGCCGTCACCGCGCGGCGGGCCGCCCTGAGCCACTCGGCGCGCGGGAAGGACGCCAGGTCGGGCTGGCCCGCAGCGAGGTTGTGCGCGGGGCGGCGGCGGGCCGGCAGCGAGCGGGCCGTCCCGGTGGCGGGCCTGCGCGGGGCGGCCCGCTCGGCGACCCGGGTGCCGGAGCCCTGGCGCGCGGTGAGCCAGCCCTCGGCGACCAGTTCGCCGTAGGCGTCGGCCACCGTGTTGCGGGCGATGCCCAGGTCGGCGGCGAGCGAGCGGGAGGAGGGCAGCCGGGTGCCGGGTGCCAGGCGGCCGGTGCGCACCGCGTCCCGCAGGGCGTCCATCAGCCCGCTGCGCAGCCCGGGACCGGCCAGTTCGATGTGCAGGTCGGCCCCGAAAGTGGCCCAGGAATCCGTCATGGGAGTGGACCATACCGATGCGCCACCGCGCGCGTACGGTCGTCTCATGACCACGAACCAGAGCACGCACGACGGCAAGGACCTCCACCCCGAGCACACCCCCCGGCTCGCCTGGGCCAAGCACGCCCCCGAGGTCTACAAGGCGATGGCCCGCCTCGACCAGGCGGCCCGGCAGGGCCTGGACCCGGTGGTCGCGGAGCTCGTCAAGATCCGCGCCTCGCAGCTCAACCACTGCGCCTTCTGCCTGGACATGCACACCAAGGACGCGCTGGCGGCGGGCGAGTCGCTGGAGCGGATCATCCAGCTCGCCGCGTGGGAGGAGTCCAAGCACTTCTACACGGCCAAGGAGATCGCGGCGATCGAGCTCACCGAGGCGATCACGGTGATCACCGAAGGATTCGTGCCGGACGCGGTGTACGAGAAGGCCGCCGCGCACTTCGACGAGGCCGAGCTGACCCAGCTGATCGCCGCGATCACGGTGATCAACGCCTGGAACCGGTTCGCCGTGTCCACCCGCATGGTGCCGGGGCACTACACGGCGGGCCAGCACTAGGAACGGCCGGCCGGCCGGGTCCGTACGATGGCGCACCGAGCCGGGCCACAGGGGGCGGCCCGCGCGCCCGACGCACGGGAGTGACCATGCACCGGCCCGGACTGCCCGAGGACCTGCCGCCCGCGGACCTGCTCTGGACGCGCTGGGCCGCGCTCGCCACGGCCCTGGCGCGGACGCGGGACGCCGGCGACCGGCACCGCACCGGCTGGTGGATCGACGACGACGGCCTGCGCCGCGACGACGCGGGGTGCACCTGGTGGACCCTGGCGGACCGCGGCGCGGGCCGCTTCGTGCTGTACGGCGAGGACGAGTCCAGCGCCGTGAAGTGGCACGAGCCGCGGATCGACGTGCTGGCGGGCGCGCCGGACTGGCTGCCGTTCGCCGAGCTGGAGGACCTCCTGCGGGGCTGGGAGCTGGGCTGCGTCTACTGGTACGAGGACGGGGCCTGGGCCCGCGCGCCGTACCCGGAGGGCCTCAAGGACGACGGCCTGGACTGCGGGGCGGCCGGGTGCCTGGTGAGCGCGGACGAGGCGGCGCTGAACCTGGGCGGGGAGGCCGAGGTGGAGCGGGTGCACGCCCGCGCCTTCCTGGCGCACGCCGAGCGCCGGGCGGTGACCGACGCGGTGCTCGCGGAGCTGGCGGGGCACCTGGAGGAGGCGGACCTGCCCGCGATGCGGGAGACGGCGCGGCGCGCGGGCCTGCTGGGCTGATCCCGGCCGCGGGTATCGCATGCCGGACCTGCCGGGAGGCGGGGGTCCGAGGCGCGACGGGGACGGTGCCGCGCCTCGGAAGTCCCGTGTGGTGACCGGTGGTTCGGCGGCCCTCAGCCCTTCGCCGGGAGCCACTTCCGCCAGGTCGCCTCGTTCTTCTCGACCCAGCGCTCGGCCGCCTCCTGCGGGGAGAGCTTCTGGTCCGCGATCAGCAGGGCGACCTCGTTCTGCTGTTCCGTGGTCCAGCGGAAGCGCTTCAGGAGGGCGGCCGCCTCACCGCCCTCGTCCGCGAACCGCTGGTTGAGGAACTTCTTCAGCGGGGTGTGCGGGTAGGCGCACGCCACCTTCTCCGGATCGGCGTCGCACCCCTCCTCGTACGCGGGCAGCTTCACCTCCGTCATCGGGATCTGCCGCGACAGCCACTGCGGGGTGTACCAGTACGTCAGGAAGGGCTTCTTCTCCTTGGCGAACTGCTTCATCTGGGTGATCTGCGCGGCCTCCGAACCGGCGAACACCACCTGGTAGTCCAGCTTCAGGTTCTTCACCAGCGCCTTGTCGTTGGTGACGTAGGACGGCGAGCCGTCCATCAGCTGGCCCTTGCCGCCGCTCTCGGCCGTACGGAACTCCTCGGCGTACTTGTCGAGGTTGCGCCAGTCGGTGACGTCGGGGTGGGCGTCGGCGAAGTACTTCGGCACGAACCAGCCGATGTGGCCGGTCACCCCGAGGTCGCCGCCCGGGACGATCGTCTTCTTGTCCTTGACGTAGCGCTGCTCCTGCTCCGGGTGCCCCCAGTCCTCGAGCATGGCGTCCACCCGCCCCTGGCTGAGCGCGTCCCAGGCAGGGACCTCGTCGACCTGGACGGTGTCGACCCGGTAGCCCAGCTCGTGTTCGAGCAGGTAGCGGACCACGGCGACGTTCGCCTGGGCGCCCACCCAGGACTGCACCGACAGGGTCACGCTCTTGGTGCCCTTCACGGCGGCGTACGGGGACGCCTGGCGGGTCATGTCGGCCGCGCCGCAGCCGGTGGCGGCGAGCAGGGACAGTGCGGACAGGCCGAACAGGCCCTTGCGGATCAGGTGGTTCACGAGCGGCGCTCCGTGGGCTGGGTGACCCGGTCGAGGACCAGGCCGAGGCAGACGATGGCGGCACCCGCGACCAGGCCGGTCGCCAGGTCGCCCTGGGCCAGGCCGAACACGACGTCGTAGCCGAGCGCCCCGCCGCCCACCAGACCGCCGATGATCACGACGGCGAGCACCAGGACCACGCCCTGGTTCACGGCGAGCAGCAACGCGGGCCTGGCCAGCGGCAGTTGCACCTGCCTGAGCTGCTGCATGCCCGTCGCGCCCAGCGAGCGCGCCGACTCCAGCGCGGCCGGGTCGACGGCCCGCAGGCCCTGCGCGGTGATGCGGACGACGGCGGGCAGCGCGTAGACCACGGCCGCGGCGACCGCCGGGGCGCGGCCCACGCCGAGCAGCGCGACCACCGGGATCAGGTACACGAACTGCGGCATCGTCTGGAACACGTCCAGCACCGGCCGCAGCCAGCGCTCCACCCGCGCGCTGCGGGCGGCGGCCACGCCCACGGCGACGCCGATCACCAGGGTGACCGCGACGGCGGCGAGCACCTGCGACAGGGTGTCCAGCGCCGGCTCCCACACGCCGAGCACGCCGATCGCGGCCAGCGCGAGGACGGCGGTCAGCGCGGTGCGCCAGGTGCCGATCAGCAGCGCGGGCACCCCGGCGAGCAGCAGCAGCGCCCACCACGGCAGGGCCTGCAGGCCGTCCCGTACGGGATCGAGGACCCAGCCCGTGAAGTGCGCGGCGGCACCGTTGGTGGCCGGGTACAGGTGCTCGGTCATCCAGTCGACGGCCCGGTTCACCGGCTCCGCGACCGGCACGGTCCAGGCGTCCGGCCAGCCGAGCCGGCCGGTGGCCCGGCCCGCCGCCACGGCGGCCAGCACCCCGGCCAGGGCCAGCAGGTGGCCCCGTACCGCGTGCGGGCGCGGCGGCTCGCCCAGCCGCTCGCCGGCCGCCCCGGTGACCCGGTCGAGGACCACGGCGAGCAGCACGATCGGCAGGCCCGCGGCCAGCGCGGCACCCACGTCGACGGAGGCCAGCGCCTGGTAGACGCGGTCGCCCAGGCCGCCCGCGCCGATGACGGAGGCGATCACGGCCATCGAGAGGGCCATCATGATCGACTGGTTGACGCCGAGCAGCAGCTCCTTGCGGGCCAGCGGGAGCCGGGCCGAGAACAGCCGCTGACGGCCCGTCGCGCCCAGCGAGGCCACCGCCTCCATCACGCCCGGGTCCGCGCCGCGCAGCCCGAGCGCGGTGAGCCGGGCCATCGGCGGGGCCGCGTAGACCACGGTCGCCAGGACGGCCGCGGGCACGCCGATGCCGAAGACCAGCACGACCGGGAGCAGGTAGGCGAACGCCGGGAGCACCTGCATGGTGTCCAGCACCGGGCGCAGCGCGCGGTGCGTGCGGTCGCTGAGCCCGGCGGCCAGGCCGAGCAGCCCGCCGAGGAGCACGGAGGCGGTGACCGCGACCACCATCAGGGCCAGCGTCTGCATGGTCGGCACCCACATGCCCAGCACCCCGCACGCGCCGAACGCGACCACGGCGGTGGCGGCCAGCCGCGGGCCCGCGACCCGCCAGGCGAGCAGACCGGCGCCCGCGGTGACGCCCGCGAAGCCGACCGCCAGGAGGGCGAGGTAGACGGCGCGGACGCAGAGGGTGAGGGCGTTGCTGACGTGCCCGAAGAAGTAGAGGAAGAGGGGGTGGGAGTCGCGGTGGTCGATCACCCAGGTGCTGGTGCGGCCGAGGGGGCCGGAGAGGTCCACCTGCCAGGAGGCGGGCCAGCCCTTCGCGCCGAGGACGAGGCCGAGAGCGACGGCGACGAGGAGGGCGGCCAGGAGGGCGAGGCGCTTGGCTCGCGCCCGGCTGTGGGCATCCGTTCCGCTCCGCCGCGTTGTGGGCATGCGTTCCGCCGGGGCGGAACGGGTGGGCACAACGCCCACGTGCCGCTCAGCGGCCTGTTCGGCCCGCGCCCCGACCGCCTCGCCCTCGGCCCCGGGCCGGGTCTCCGTGGGTGCGGGGCCCGAAGAGGGGCGCCGCGCGCCTGGGTGCGGCTGTGCCCACCCGTTCCGCCCTGCGGAACGATTGCCCACAGCCGTGCGGGAACCGTCCCCGCGGCTGCTGGAGGCGGGCGAAGTCGTATGGCCGCTCATGCCGCCTCACCGGCCTTCACCCCGGCGACGACCCCCAGCAAGTCCCGCTCCTCCACCACCCCCACGCACCGCCCGTCCTCCACCACGCGCACCGCCGCGCCCGTGCGGGCCGAGGCCTCGATGGCCTCGGCGATGGTCGCGTCGGGGGCGACCGCAGGGCCGGTGAGGTCGGCGGAGGGGACGGGGCGCATCGCGCGGCGCACGGTGAGGACCTGTTCGCGCGGGACGTCGCGGACGAAGTCCCGTACGTAGTCGTCCGCGGGCTCCCCCACGATCTCCTCCGGGGTCCCCAGCTGCACCACCTGCCCGTCGCGCATCAGCGCGATCCGGTCGCCGACGCGCAGCGCCTCGGTCAGGTCGTGAGTGATGAAGACCATGGTGCGGCCCTCCTCGCGGTGCAGCCGCACGACCTCCTCCTGCATGTCGCGCCGGATCAGCGGGTCGAGCGCGCTGAACGGCTCGTCGAACAGCAGGACTTCGGGGTCCACGGCGAGCGCGCGGGCCAGCCCGACGCGCTGCTGCTGGCCGCCGGAGAGCTGGCCGGGCCGCCGGTCCTCCAGCCCTTCGAGGCCGACCTTGGCGACGATGTCGAGCGCCCTCGCGCGCCGCTCCGCCTTGCCGACGCCCTGGATCTCCAGGCCGTACGCCACGTTGTCGAGCACGCTGCGGTGCGGCAGCAGGCCGAAGTGCTGGAAGACCATCGAGGCGCGGCTGCGGCGCAGTTCGCGCAGCCGGGACCGGTCCATGGACAGCACGTCCTCGCCGTCGAAGGCGAGGCTGCCGGAGGTGGGCTCGATCAGCCGGGTCAGACAGCGCACCAGGGTGGACTTGCCGGAGCCGGACAGGCCCATGACGACGAAGCACTCGCCCCGGGCGACGTCGAAGGAGACGTCGCGCACGGCGGAGGTGCAGCCGGTGCGCTCGCGCAGTTCGGCGGCGTCGAGACCGGTGAGGTCCGGGTCGCCGGGGACGCGCTCGGCCTTGGGGCCGAAGACCTTCCACAGGTCACGTACGGAGAAGACGGGCGGCGGCGTGGTCATCGCTGGGCACCTCCGAGGAGTTCGGCGCACTTCTCGCCGACCATCAGCACCCCGATCATCGGGTTGACGGCGGGCATGGTCGGGAAGACGGAGGCGTCGGCGATCCGGATGTTGTCCAGCCCCCGGATCCTCAAGTCTGGTCCCACGACGGCGAGTTCGTCGTCAGTGGCGCCCATGCGACAGGTACCGGCCGGGTGGTACACGGTGTGCGCGACCTTGCGCGCGTACTCGCTCAGCTCGGCGTCGCCGGTGACCTCGGGTCCCGGGCACACCTCGCGCTTGAGCCAGCCCTTCAGCGGCTCGGCGGCGGCGATCTCGCGGGCGATGCGGATGCCGTCGACCAGGGTCCGCCCGTCGTAGTCCTCGGGGTCGGTGAAGTACCGGAAGTCGAGGGCGGGCTTGGCCCCGGGGTCCGCGCTCGTCAGGTAGAGGCGGCCGCGGGAGCGGGGCTTGGGGATGTTCGGGGTCATCGACACGCCGTGCGCGGGGCGTTCGTAGCCCAGCCGCTCGGGGTTGTCGGTGAAGGGGATCTGGTAGAAGTGGAACATCAGGTCGGGCCCGGCCGAGGCGGGGTCGCGCCGCACGAAGAGGCCGGCGTCGCTGTCCATCGCCGAGTTCTCCGGGATCGGCCCGTCCGTCTCCCACACGATCACCGACTCCGGGTGGTCGAGCAGGTTCTCGCCCACGCCCGGCAGGTCGTGGTGCACCTCGATGCCCAGCTTCTCCAGGTCCGCGCGCGGCCCGACGCCGGAGTGCATCAGCAGCCGGGGGGTGTCCACGGCCCCGGCGCACACGATGACCTCGCGGCGCGCCTCGACGTACTCCTCGACGCCCTCCTTGGAGCGCACGTGCACGCCGCGCGCCCGGGTGCCGTCGAACTCCAGGCGGTGCGCCCAGGTCTCCAGGAGGATGCGCAGGTTGGGGCGCTGGTCCATGACCGGGTGGAGGTAGGCGACCGAGGCCGAGGAGCGCTTGTTGTCCTCGGGGTGGTACGCCAGGTCGAAGAAGCCCGCGCCCTCGTGGAACGGGGCCTTGTTGAAGCCCTCCACGCGCGGCACGCCCAGCGCCTGCTGTGCGGCGTCGACGAAGTCGCGGGCGATGGCGTTGCGGTCCTTCTCGTCGACCGGGACGATGTTGTTCAACAGCCGGTCGAAGTACGGGGACATGGCGTCCGCGCCCCAGCCCTCGGCGCCCGCCGCGGCCCACTCGTCCCAGTCGGACGGCAGCGGCTTGAAGGCGATCAGGGTGTTGTGCGAGGAGCAGCCGCCGAGCACCTTGGCGCGGCTGTGCCTGATGTGCGAGTTGCCGCGCGGCTGCTCGGTGGTGGGGTAGTCGTAGTCGAGCTCGCCGCCCAGCAGGCCCATCCAGCGGCGCAGGGTCAGCACGTCGTCGCGGCCGACGTCGCTGGGGCCGCCCTCGATGACGGCGACGGTGACGTCGGGGTCCTCGGTGAGGCGGGCGGCGATGACGGAGCCCGCGGTGCCGCCGCCGACCACCACGTAGTCGTAGGCGGTCGCGGACGGCATGGCGGGTATCGCGGGTTTCTCAGGTACGGCGTTCATGGCAGGAACTCCCCGTGTGTCAGCCCTTGAACCAGCGCACCGGGCGCGGGTCCAGGTTCTGGTAGACGTGCTTGGTCTCGCGGTACTCGGCAAGGCCCGTCGGGCCCAGTTCGCGGCCGACGCCGCTCCTGCCGAAGCCGCCCCACTCCGCCTGCGGCAGGTAGGGGTGGAAGTCGTTGATCCAGACGGTGCCGTGGCGCAGCCGTCCGGCGACGCGCCGGGCGCGGCCGGGGTCGGTGGTCCACACTCCGCCCGCCAGGCCGTACTCGGTGTCGTTGGCCAGGGCGACGGCCTCGTCCTCGGTGCGGAAGGTCTCGACGGTCAGGACGGGCCCGAAGACCTCCTCGCGCACCACGCGCATCCCGCGGTGACAGCGGTCCAGGACGGTCGGGCGGTAGAAGTAGCCCTCGCCCGGACCGCGCTTGCCGCCGGAGCGCAGCACGGCGCCCTCGTCCAGGGCGGAGTCGACGTAGGACTCGGTGCGGGCGAGCTGGGCGGCGGAGACGAGCGGGCCGCACTCGACGCCGTCCTCGGTGCCCCGGCCGATGCGGATCTTGTCGGCGCGGGAGGCGAGTTCGGCGACGAAGCGCTCGCGCAGCGACTCCTCGACGATCAGCCGGGAGCCCGCCGAGCAGACCTGGCCGCTGTGGATGAACGCCGCGTTGAGCGCCTGGTCCACGGCCGTGTCGAAGCCCTCGGGGGTGGCGCAGGCGTCGGCGAAGACCACGTTGGGGTTCTTGCCGCCCAGTTCCAGGGCGACCTTCTTGACCGTGTCGGCGGCGGCGCGCATCACCTTCGTACCGCTGACGATGCCTCCGGTGAAGGAGACCAGGTCGACGTCGGGGTGCTCGGCGAGGCGGGCTCCGACCGGGTCGCCGGCGCCGGTGACCAGGTTGGCGACGCCCGCGGGCAGTCCGGCCTCCTGGAGCAGCCGGATCAGCGCGACGGTGGTGAGCGGGGTGACCTCGCTGGGCTTGAGCACGAAGGTGTTGCCCGCGGCGAGCGCCGGGGCGACCTTCCAGCTGGCCTGGAGCAGCGGGTAGTTCCAGGGGGTGATCAGGGCGCACACGCCGACCGGCTCGTGCACCACCACGCTGTGGACCGCGGGGTCCCCGGCGTCCACGACGCGGCCGGTCTCGTTGACCACGAGGTCGGCGAAGTACCGGAAGGCGTCGGCCACGCAGTCGACGTCGACGCGGCCCTCCTCGACGGTCTTGCCCGCGTCCCTGCTCTCCAGCAGGCCGAGTTCCTCGCGGTCGCGCGCGAGCAGGTCGGCGACGCGGCGCAGCAGCGCGGCGCGCTCGGCGACCGGGGTGCGGGGCCAGGGGCCCTGGCCCCCGTCGAAGGCGGCGCGGGCGGCGGCGACGGCCGCGTCGGTGTCCTCGGCGCCGCCCTCGGCGACGACCGCCAGGACCGTGGCGTCGGCGGGGTCGAGGATGTCGCGGGTGGCGCCGGACGCGGCCGTGCGCCACTCACCGCCCACGTGGATGGTGTCTGGTGTTCCCTGATTCATGATTCCCGGCGCCTTCCCGGGGGCCGTGGAACCATGCGTGACGTGCGCCTCAGTGCGATCCGGCGCACACCACCGGGCGCGTTCGGCGGGGCCGTGCCGTGCCCGTACCCCCGTCGTGCGCGGGCATGCGAAGGGCGCCGCCCCCCGGGGGGGCGGCGCCCTGTCACGTGCGTGCGCGCCGCGTCACGCGGACGCGCGCGGGGTGGCTCAGATCAGGCCGAGGGCGCGGACCGCGTCGCGCTCCTCCGCCAGCTCCTGCACCGAGGCGTCGATGCGGGGGCGGGAGAACTCGTTGATCTCCAGGCCCTGGACGATGGAGTACACGCCGTCCTTGACGGTGACCGGGAAGGAGGAGATCAGGCCCTCCGGGACGCCGTAGGAGCCGTCCGAGGGGATGCCCATGGAGGTCCAGTCGCCGTCGGCGGTGCCGTTGACCCAGGTGTGGACGTGGTCGATGGCGGCGTTCGCGGCGGAGGCGGCGGAGGACGCGCCACGGGCCTCGATGATCGCGGCGCCGCGCTTGGCGACGGTCGGGATGAAGGTGTCGGCCAGCCACTGCTCGTCGTTGACGACCTCGGCCGCGTTCTTGCCGGCGATCTCCGCGTGGAAGATGTCCGGGTACTGGGTGGCGGAGTGGTTGCCCCAGATGGTCAGGCGCTTGATGTCGGAGACGGCGGCGCCCGTCCTGGCGGCCAGCTGCGAGATCGCGCGGTTGTGGTCCAGGCGGGTCATCGCGGTGAAGCGCTCGGCCGGCACGTCCGGGGCGGCGGCCTGGGCGATCAGGGCGTTGGTGTTGGCCGGGTTGCCGACGACCAGGACCTTGATGTCGTCCGCGGCGTTGTCGTTGATGGCCTTGCCCTGCGGCTTGAAGATGCCGCCGTTGGCCTCCAGGAGGTCACCGCGCTCCATGCCCTTGGTGCGCGGGCGGGCGCCCACGAGCAGGGCGACGTTGGCGCCGTCGAACGCCTTGTTGGCGTCGTCGGTGATCTCGATGCCCTTGAGCAGCGGGAAGGCGCAGTCGTCGAGCTCCATCGCGGTGCCCTCGGCGGCCTTGAGCGCCGGCGTGATCTCCAGGAGGCGCAGGTTGACCGGCACGTCCGGGCCGAGCAGGTGGCCGGAGGCGATGCGGAAGAGCAGCGCGTAGCCGATCTGGCCGGCCGCGCCGGTCACGGTGACATTCACGGGAGTGCGGGTCATGGCGATCTCCGTAAGACAGCTGGCGGTGGGGGTCCCTGCCCCTGGTGCTGGACGTCTCCCCTTGATCGATCGGTGTCTCGACGTGAAGAGATATCCGTCGGTCAGGCTATCCGACCCCGGCGGCCCTGAACCCCCGCCCCCTTGTGGGACGGGTCACCCGGCCGACCGGGTGCCGTCCGCCCGCGGGCTCACCCCGACGCGCAGCCCCGGGCACCGGACTTCGGGACCACGCACGCCTTCGCCCCGGCCCCGGAGGGCACCGGCACCATCGGGGTGTAGGCGTCGCGGTCGGCGTCGACGGTGCCCCGCTGGGTGGCGCCGCCCGCGGCGATGGTGACCAGGTCACCGGGTGCGGCGGCGGTGACGCGGGCCCAGGCGGCGGCGCAGGTGCGGCTGTAGCGGACCTCCACGCGCGCGCCGCCGACGGTGGCCTCGGCGACCGTGGTGGCCAACTCCCCGCCGCAGCCCATGTTCTCGGGGTCCTGCCCGGCGCAGTCGGCGCCCGCGCACTTGACCCCGGCGGGCAGTGTCGGCGCGCTGGTGGCGGGGGTCGGCGAGGGGGTGGCGGAGGCCCCGCCGCCCGTGCCGCGCGTGCCGCCGAGGTCGGTGAGCAGGACGGCGGCGGCGATGACGAGGAGGGCGCCCACGAGCCCGGCGGCGAACATGGCGGCCTTGCGCCGCCGGGCGCCCGCCGGGGTCCCGTCCACGGGCTGCCCGCCCTGCCCGGGCACGGTGCCGAGCCGTTCGGACGGCGGCGGTACGGGGACGGCGGGGCGCTGCTGCCGGGGCGCGGGCGGCACGGGCGGACCGGGCGCGGGCGGCACGGGCGCGGGCCCGCCGG
>NZ_JBEOYE010000163.1:0-11984 GCF_040296945.1 Streptomyces sp. NPDC001941
CGCGGCGCCCCGCCGCGGCGGCCCCCCGCGCCCCCACCCCCCCCCCATCCTAAGCCGCCCGACCCTGCCCGGCGGCGGGCGCCGGGCCGGACCCCGCCCCCCCACCCCTCCCGCGGGCCCTACCCTCAAGGGATGGCCGGTCGATTTCAGCCCCGTCCCACCCGCACCACGGTGCGCGGTGGCGACGCGCCGCTGCCCGCGCCCCGGGCGACCGCCCCGGCCGCCGCCGGACCCGGCACGCGCCGTGACCACCGGCCCCCGCACCCGCTCGACCTGGCCCTCGTCCTCTCCCCGCTGCGCCGCGGCCCCGCCGACCCGACCTTCCGGGCCCTGCGCGACGGCTCCTTCTGGCGCGCCAGCCGCACCCCGCACGGGCCCGGCACGCTCCGGGTGGCCCGGGGCGCGGACGGCGGCGTGTCCGCCGAGGCCTGGGGGCCCGGCGCCGACTGGCTGCTGGAGGGCCTGCCCGACCTGCTGGGCGCCCGCGACGAGCCCGAGGCCCTGGTGCCGCGCCACCGCCTCGTCGCGGTCAGTGCCCACCGGCGCCCGGGCCTGCGGCTGCTGCGCACCGGCCTGGTCCTGGAGTCGCTGATCCCCTCCGTGCTGGAGCAGAAGGTCACCACCGACGAGGCCTACCGCGCCTGGCGCCTGCTGGTGCGCACGTACGGCGAGCCCGCCCCCGGCCCCGCCCCGGTCCCCCTGCACGTCATGCCCGGGCCGCGCGCCTGGTCGCTGATCCCGTCCTGGGAGTGGCACCGCGCGGGCGTGGACGACAAGCGGGCCTCGACGATCCTGCGCGCCGTGCGGGTGGCCGGGCGCCTGGAGGAGGCCGCCGCGATGGCCCCCGGGGAGGCCCGGCGGCGGCTCGAACTCGTCCCCGGCATCGGCCCCTGGACCTCCGCCGAGACCGTCCAGCGCAGCAACGGCGCCCCCGACGAGGTCACCGTCGGCGACCTCCACCTGCCCGGCGTCATCGGCCACGCGCTCGCCGGTGACCGGAACGCCGACGACGCGGCGATGCTGGAGCTGCTCGCCCCCTACGCGGGCCAGCGCCACCGGGCCGCCCGCCTGGTGCTGCTCAGCGGCCGCACCCCGCCGCGCCGCGCCCCGCGCATGCCACGGGGCGACATCGCGGCGCTGTGACCCGGGGCCGCGCGGCCCCGGGTGGCTCCGGGCCGCGTGACCGGGAGCGTACGACCGGGACCTCGCGACCCCGGACCCGCGTGAGCCGGGGCCTCGCGCCCCGGGACCTCAGCGCACCTCGGTGAACGCCGCCGCGTCCCGTACCGGCCGCTCCTTCGGCGGCGCCGCCGCGTGCCCGACCGCCACCGCGCCCATCGGGTCCCAGTCCGCGGGCAGCCCGAGCACCTCGCGCACCACGTCGCGGCAGAACATCGTCGAGGACACCCACGCCGACCCCAGCCGCTCCCCGGCCAGCGCCACCAGGAAGTTCTGCACGCCCGCGCCCGCCGCGACCACGAACATCTCCCGCTCGGCCGCGTCCCGTCGGGCGTCCCCGTAGTGGTGCGCGCCGTCCGCCACCAGGCACGGCACCACCAGGTACGGCGCCCGGCGCAGCACCTCGCCGCGCCGCACCCGCCGCGCGACGGACTCCTCGCTCTTGCCGTCGGCCCGCAGGTCCGCGACCCAGGCGTCCCGCATGGCGTCGAGCAGCCGGGTCCGCGCACCCTCGCTCTCCAGGAGCACGAACCGCCACGGCGTCGTGTGGTGCGGCGCGGGAGCCGTCACCGCGGCCGCCACCGCGCGGCGCACGGCCCCGCCGTCGACCGGCTCGTCCGTGAACTCCCGCACGGTGCGCCGCAGCGTCACCGCCTCCCGCACCGCCTCGGAGGTCCCCAGCCGGAACATGTCGTCGGCCGCGCCCCGCACCAGCGCCCGGGCGCCCTCGTCGGGGCCGCCACCGGGCCCGTCGCCCACCAGGTGGGCCAGGCCCCGCACCACCGCGACCGGCAGCCCGGCGGACTTGCCCTTGACCAGGTCGCCCGCGGCGGCCAGTTCGTCGGCGACGGCCACCACCGTGGCGCTCAGCGGGTTGCCGTGCGCGTCGGTGCCGCCGCGCAGGTCGTCCAGGACCCGCACCCCGGCCGCGCCGATGGCCACGTCGGTCAGGCCGCTGCGCCAGGGCCGGCCGAAGGTGTCGGTGACCACCACGCCCACGTCCACGCCGAGCGCCTCGCGCAGCCCGGCCCGCAGCGCCCGGGCGGACGCGTCGGGGTCCTCGGGCAGCAGCAGCACGGTGCCGGGCGCGGTGTTGGAGGCGTCGACCCCGGCGGCGGCCATCACCAGGCCCTGCCGGTTCTCCACGATGCGCAGGGTGCCGCGCCGGGCCACCACCCGTACCGTCTCGGCGTCGATGGCGGCCTCGCGGTCGTCGGCCGTGACGACCCGGCCCTCCGCCTTGCTGACGATCTTCGAGGTGACCAGCAGCACGTCGCCGTCGGCCAGGTCCGGCGCCGCCGCCGCGATCAGCTTGGCCAGGTCGTCGCCGGGCCTCACCTCGGGCAGGCCCGGCACCGCGTGCACCCGGAAGCCGGGCGCGGCGCTCACCGCACCTCCTCGGCCAGCGCCAGGGCGGCCCGCGCCATCTCCGCGGTGGCGTCCAGGTCGGTCATCATCAGCGGCACCGCGCGGCAGCGGATGCCCGCCGCCTCGACCCGCTCCACCGCTCCGGCGTCCACGGTGTCCACCAGCCAGCCGTCCAGCAGCCCGGAGCCGTAGTGCTCGGCGACGGCCGCCGCGCTGGACTCCACGCCGACGGCGGCCAGCACCTTGTCGGCCATCCCGCGCACGGGCGCGTCCCCGACGATGGGGGAGAGGCCGACGACCGGCACGCCCGCCGAGGCGACGGCCTCGCGGATCCCGGGCACGGCCAGGATGGTGCCGACGCTGACGACCGGGTTGGACGGCGGGAAGAGGATCAGGTCCGCGGCGGCGATCGCCTCCAGGACGCCGGGCGCCGGCTTCGACCGCTCCGCGCCGACCGGGACCACGGCGGTCGCGTCCACGGAGGCCCGCAGCTTCACCCAGTACTCCTGGAAGTGCACGGCCCGCTGCTCGCCGTCGACCTCCACGGCCACGTGGGTCTCCACGCGGTCGTCGGTCATGGGCAGCAGCCGCACCCCCGGCTCCCAGCGGGCGCACAGCGCCTCGGTCACGGCGCTGAGCGGGTAGCCCGCGCCGAGCATCTGGGTGCGGACGATGTGGGTGGCGAAGTCGCGGTCCCCCAGGCCGAACCACTCGGGGCCCACGCCGTAGGCCGCGAGCTCCTCCTTCACCGTGAAGGACTCGTCGGTGCGTCCCCAGCCCTGCTCCTCGTTGATGCCACCGCCGAGGGTGTACATCACCGTGTCGAGGTCGGGGCAGACCTTCAGCCCGAACAGATGGATGTCGTCACCGGTGTTGCCGATGACCGTGATGTCCGCGTCGGGCGCGGCCTCCTTGAGGCCGCGAAGGAAACGGGCACCACCGATGCCGCCGGCCAGAACCACAATGCGCATGCGCGCAGTTTCTCAGGCGGGTACGACGTCCTCGGCGGCCGGGGAGCACTGGGCGGTGTGCATGGGCATCCGGGTCAGGCCCGGGAAGTAGACGTGCAGGCTGACGGCGGGCTCCAGCGAGTCGTTGACCACCTCGTGCGCGTACCCGGGGGCGAAGGCGCGCTGGGCCCCGGCGGCGAGGGTGCGGTCCGCCGTGCGCGTACGCTCCGTCAGCTCGCCCTCCAGGACGGTCAGTACGCCGGAGGAGGAGCCGTGGTCGTGCAGTCCGCTGCCCTGGCCGGGCACCCAGGAGAGCAGCCACACCTCGTAGCCGGGGCCGGTGCGCAGGCGGTGGTACCAGCGGGAGGCGGCGTCGTAGCGCACCAGGTGGGCCCACTGGCCGCGGTCGGCGGCGATGGAGCGGGCCAGGCCGACGAAGTCGGCCACGGTCTCGGGGTGCTCGCGCGGCGGCTGGAGCAGGTGCTGGACCTCGAGGAGGTCTCCGGCGATCTGGAGGTCGCTGTCGCTGTTCATGGGTGCGGTGGTCCTCGGCAGTGAGCAGAGCAGTGCGGGGGTGTCGCGAAGGGGCGCGTGGCCCCGGGGGAGACGCTAGAGCGCGGGCGGCGCGGTCTTCGGGATCCTCACGAAGAGCGCGGCGGAGTGCGCGTCAACAGCTGGAACAGCAACAGCGCGCCTGGACAGCGCTGCGGAACCCACGGACGTGGGTCGCGGTGCGCGCTGTGGTCGCTGACATGCCTCCCAAGGTGACCGGCGGAACGACCGGCTGTCAACCCAATGCCCGGTTTGGCCCAAATCTTTCACCTCATCCAGTTACAGAAAAGGGAGAAAGGTTTGTGCAATCGCGGGTACGGAGACATGGCGCAGCAACCGTGCTCGCAAACGCCGTTGCGTCCTCGTGATCGGACTGTGATCCAGATCGCTTCCGGGGCGGGATCCGCAACAAGATCAACACTCTGGTCGTCTCCTGTGGGGAGAGCCCTCGTGGCGCGCCCCGGACCGGAGGGGCGTGCGCAGGCAGGGGGGAAGTGTCGCGTTTTTGGCGATTTGAACACTTTCCGCATAGCCTTGGTTCCGCAGAGTGAATACCGGACCCAATAGCAGATCTCGGCTTGACTGGCCCGGATCCACACACTTGTAATTTCACTCGTGTCGTTCGGCCGATAACGGTCACGGCAACATCACGGGGACGCAAAGACGGACGAGGGGCGCACATGACCGAGTTGTTCCAGGAACTGCTGGTCGAGGACGCGGACGAGGAACTCGGCTGGCAGGAGCGCGCGCTGTGCGCCCAGACCGACCCCGAGTCCTTCTTCCCCGAGAAGGGCGGCTCGACCCGCGAGGCCAAGAAGGTCTGCCTCGCGTGCGAGGTCCGTTCCGAATGCCTCGAGTACGCGCTCGCCAACGACGAGCGCTTCGGCATCTGGGGCGGTCTGTCCGAACGTGAACGCCGCCGCCTGAAGAAGGCCGCCGTCTGACCGTGCCGCCCGACCAAACGGCACACACACGCAGTTAACGAACGGTCCGTCGCCCGTGCGCTGTCCACGGGCGACGGACCGTCGTCGTGCCAGCCACTAGTGTGGGGCCCCGTCCGCGACGCTCCAACGCCCCTCGGGGCGACCCCGGCCGGAGGGCCCGCTCCTCGATGTCAGCCCACACGACAGCGTTTACTCCCACCACGCCCGAGTATCCGCGACACGTCGTCACCGCCGTGCTCGTCTCCCACGACGGCGCGCGCTGGCTGCCCGACGCGCTCGCCGGAGTGCTCGGCCAGGACCGCCCCGTGCAGAACGCCGTGGCCGCCGACACCGGCAGCGCCGACGACTCGGCCCGGCTGCTCGCCGACGCCCTCGGCGACGAGCGCGTCCTGCACCTGGCCCGCCGCACCGGCTTCGGCACCGCCGTCGACGAGGCCGTGCGCACCGCCGGCGTCCTGGGCCCCGAGGAACTGCCCTACCTGAAGCGGCCCAGCGGCTGGGACCCGGTCAGCCGCACCTGGCGCGACGACGCCTACGACCTGCCCGAGCTCCCGCACGGCGAACCCGTCCAGTGGCTGTGGCTGCTGCACGACGACTGCGCCCCCGAGCCCGACGCCCTCGCCGAACTCCTGCGCGTCGCCGACTCCGACCCGCACGCCGCCGTCATCGGCCCCAAGCTGCGCGGCTGGTACGACCGCAAGCAGCTCCTCGAGGTGGGCGTCTCCATCGCCCACAGCGGCCGCCGCTGGACCGGCCTGGACCGCCGCGAACAGGACCAGGGCCAGCACGACCAGGTCCGCACCGTCCTCTCCGTCTCCACCGCCGGCATGCTCGTGCGCCGCGACGTCTACGAGCAGCTCGGCGGCTTCGACCGCGGACTGCCCCTGATGCGCGACGACGTCGACCTGTGCTGGCGCGCCCACGCCGCCGGACACCGCGTCCTGGTCGCCCCCGACGCCGTCTTGCGGCACGCCGAGGCCGCCGCCCGCGAGCGCCGCAGCATCGACTGCGCGGGCCGCTCGGTGGCCGGCGCGCACCGCGTCGACAAGGCCGGCGCCGTCTACACCCTGCTCGCCAACGCGCGCGGCGCCGCCCTCCCCTACATCCTGCTCCGCCTCGTCGTCGGCACCCTGCTGCGCACCCTCGGCTACCTCGTCGGCAAGGCGCCGGGACAGGCCGTCGACGAGGTCACCGGCCTGTTCACCACCCTGCTGCGGCCCGGCCGCGTCCTCGCCGCCCGCCGCGCGCGCGGCCGCTCCGCCGTCGAACCCGGCGAGCTGCGCCCGCTGTTCCCGCCGCCCGGCGCCACCGTCAGGGCCACCCTGGAACAGGCCGTCTCCGGCTTCTCCCGCTCCGAGGCCGACACCGGCTCCCGGCACGGCGCCGTCGAGTCGGGACCCGGCGGCGACGACGCCGACTTCCTGGAGATCGAGCAGTTCGCCCGGCTGAAGAAGATCGCCCGCAAGCCGGGCCCGGTCCTCTTCGCCCTGCTGCTCCTGGTCTCCCTGGTCGCCTGCCGCGGCCTGTTCGGCGGCGGCGCGCTGGCCGGCGGGGCCCTGCTGCCCGCCCCCGACACCGTCTCGGAGCTCTGGGGGCGGTACGCCGACTCCTGGCACGCGCTCGGCACCGGCGGCACCCAGACCGCACCGCCCTACCTCGCCGTGATCGCCGCCCTGTCGGCCCTCTTCCTCGGCTCCACCGGCTTCGCCCTGACCGTGCTGCTCGTCTGCTCGGTCCCGCTGGCCGGCTTCACCGCCTACTTCGCCGCCCGCCCGCTCGTCGAGTCCCGGCTGCTGCGCGCCTGGGCCGCCATCGCCTACGCCCTCCTGCCCGCCGCCACCGGCGCCCTCGCCACCGGCCGGCTCGGCACCGCCGTCCTCGCCGTGCTGCTCCCGCTCATCGTGCGCTCCGGCGTCGCGGCGTACGGACTGCGCGGCGACGCCCGCGGCAGCTGGCGCGCCACCTGGGCGTACACCTTCCTGCTCACCGTCACCATGGCCTTCACGCCCGTCGTGTGGCCGCTCGCGGTGGTCCTCGGCCTTGCCGCGCTGGTGCTGCGCCGCGACGAGCTCACGGCGTACGGGACGCGGCTGCTGGCCCAGCTCGGCACCCCGCTGCTCGTCCTCGCCCCCTGGTCCCTGTCCCTCCTCACCAGCCCCTCGCGGCTCTTCCGGGAAGCGGGCGCGGACCTCGGCAGCGGCGCGGCCACCCCGCTGGACCTGCTCGGCATCAGCCCCGGCGGCCCGCGCGCCGCGGGCGGCCTGCTGCTGGCCGGCATCGTGCTGGCGGCGCTGGGCGCCCTGCTGCGCGGCGAGCGGCAGTTCGCGATCCGCACCGCCTGGGCCGGCGCCCTGGTGGGCCTGGTCTTCGCGGTGCTCACCAACGACTCGGGCTGGGCCGGCCCGGCCACCCTCGTCTACGGCGTCGCCCTGCTCACCGCGGCCGTGCTCGGCGCCGAGGGCGGCCGCACCCGCGTCGCCGCCCAGAGCTTCGGCTGGCGCCAGCCGGTGGCCGCGCTCATCGCGCTGGCCGCCGCCGTCGGCCCGGTCGTCTCCGCCGTCGGCTGGATGATCGGCGGCGCGGCCGGACCGCTGGAGCGCCGCGACCCCGTCCAGGTGCCCGCGTTCGTCGCCGAGGAGAGCGGCACCCGCGACCAGCCGCGCACCCTGGTGCTCGGCGGCAGCTCGCCCGCGCAGGTCTCCTACACCCTGGTCCGCGGCTCCGGCGGCCGCCTCGGCGACGCCGAGCTGACCGCCGCGGGCGGCTCCGACCCCCGCCTGGACAAGGTCGTCGCCCACCTGGTCGCCGGCTCAGGCGCCGACCAGACCGACCAGCTCAGCGGCTTCGCCATCCGCTACGTCCTGGTCCGCGACGACGCGCCGCGCCAGACCGGCCGGGTGCTCGACGCCACCCCGGGCCTCAGCCGGCTCAGCCAGCTCGACGGCAGCGCCCTGTGGCGGGTGGACCGCCAGGTCGCCCGCGCCATGATCGTCGCCCCCGGCGGCGGGAAGGAGCCGGTCGCGGTCGCCGCGGGCCCGGTCGAGGCGCACACCACGATCCCCTCCGGCGACGCGGGCCGGGTGCTGCGCGTCGCCGACCGCGCCGACGAGGGCTGGAAGGCCACGCTCGACGGCGAGGAGCTGAAGCGCACCACCGTGGACGGCTGGGCCCAGGGCTTCGAACTGCCCGCCGAGGGCGGCCGCCTCGACCTGGTGCACGAGGCCCCCTTCACCCACAGCGCCTGGCTGTGGGCCCAGGGCTTCCTCGCCGTCGTCCTGCTGGTGCTCGCCCTGCCCGGGCGCCGCCGCACCGTCGACGACGACCTGCCGGAGGAGGAAGTCGCCATCCCCGCGCAGGCGGTGGAGGGCGAGGGCCGCAGGGCGCGCCGGCTGCGGGCCGCCGCCGAGGCGGAGGCCGCCCCCGAGCAGCAGGCCGAACAGCCCGAGCAGCAGGAGGAGTTCGCGTACGCGGACGCCGCCGCCCAGGAGCAGCCGCAGGCGTACGGGGAGCAGGGCTACGCCCAGTACGACCCGTACGGCTACGGAAACAACGGGGAACAGACCTACCAGCAGGGCCAGTACGACCCCTACCAGCAGCAGGGCTACGACCCGTACGCGCAGGTCCCGTACCAGGCCGACCCCTACCAGGCGGACCCGTACCAGCAGCAGGCCGCCTACGACCCGTACGGCTACGGCCAGCAGCAGCCCTACGGCGACGGCACCGGTCAGCAGCCGTACGTCGACGGCTCCGGTCAGCAGCAGCCGTACGCCGACGGCACCGGCCAGCAGCAGCCCTACCCGGAGGGCGGCTACCAGGAGGGCCACCAGGACGGCTACGACCACCGCAACCACGGCAACGGCGGCGAGCAGCGCCCCGACGGGAGCAGCAACCAGTGAACCGCAGCACCCTCTCCCTGATCGCGGCCGTCGTCGCCCTCGGCGCCGTCACCGGCTTCGCCGCCGTGTCCGCGCCGGACGACGCGGCCCCGGCCGCCCGCACCGACGCGGCGCCCCGGCTGCCCGTCGAGCGCACCACGCTGCTGTGCCCCGCGCCCAGCGACTCCGAGGTCGCCGAGACCGCTTACACCGCCTACACGCCCCCGGGCGAGGCCAAGGCGGGCGGCGACAAGGCCGCCGCCGAGCTGAGGCCCGCCGCGGGCGCCACCCCCGTGAAGCCGGACGACAAGAAGCCCGGCAAGAAGGACCCGAAGAAGCCCGCGCCCGCCGCCGACAAGCCGGTCGTCCCGCTCACCCAGCCCGGCAAGCCGGTGACCGCCAAGGCCTCCGGCGGCGCCGCCCCCGCGCTGACCGGCTCCGCCACCGGTGCCCTGGCCCCCGGCTGGGCCGTCCAGCAGACCACCGAGGTCGCCGCGGGCAGCGGCCGCGGGCTCCTCGGCGTCTCCTGCACCCCGCCCGACACCGACTTCTGGTTCCCCGGGGCCTCCACCGCCAAGGACCGCCAGGACTACGTCCACCTGACCAACCCCGACGACACGGCCGCCGTCGTCGACGTCGAGCTGTACGGACCGGGGGGCGACCTCAAGTCCCAGCTGACCGAGGGCATTCCGGTGCCCCCGCACTCCAGCGTCCCCGTACTGCTGTCCACGCTGACCGCCGCCGCGCCCGCCCCCGACGTCACGGTGCACGTCACCACCCGCAGCGGCCGGGTCGGCGCCGTGGTGCGGGTCGCCGACGACAAGGCGGGCGGCGACTGGCTGCCTGCGTCCGCCGACCCGGCGGGCACCCTGGTGCTGCCCGGCATCCCGGCCGACGCCACCTCCGTGCGCCTGGTGGCGTTCGCGCCCGGCGACGAGGACGCCGACCTGAAGGTCCAACTCGCGGGCAAGGGCGGCACGCTGACCCCGGCGGGCAACGAGACCCTGCACGTGAAGGCGGGCATGACGGCCGCCGTCGACCTCGGCGACCTGACCAAGGGCGAGGCCGGCTCGCTGTACCTGCGGCCCACCGACTCCGGCTCCGCGCCGGTGGTGGCGGCGCTGCGGGTGGTGCGCGGCAAGGGCGACAAGCAGGAGGTCGGCTACATCCCGGCGACCGGTCCGGTGGGCGCGCGGGCGACCGCCGCCGACAACCGGGCCACCGGCTCCACGCTGTCGCTGACCGCGCCGACCGCGAACGCCGAGGTGAAGGTCACCGCGTCGGCGGGCAGCCAGGGCGGCACGGCCACCAGCAAGACGTACTCGGTCAAGGCCGGTACGACGCTCGCGGTCACCCCGCCGGTCCCGGCCGGGCTCAAGGGCTCGTACGCGCTCACCGTGGAGACCGTCTCCGGCGGCCCGGTGCACGCGGCGCGCACCCTGGCGCTGCCCGCGGACGGCATCCCGATGTTCACCGTGCAGACGCTCCCCGACGACCGGGGGACGGTCGCGGTGCCGCGCGCGGTGCAGGACCTGTCGGTCCTGGAGGACTGACTCCTGACGGAGCGGGCCGGTACGGGCGGGAGTTCAATCCTGTCCGTACCGCGGGTCGACCGACTCGGGGGACAGGCCGAGGAGTTCGGCGACCTGCTCGACGACCACCTCGTGCACCAGCAGGGCCCGCTCGTCGCGGCTCTTGGTGCGGATCTCGACGGGCCGCCGGTAGACGGTGATCCGCGCGGGCCGGTCCTTGGCGGCCGGCAGCGAGTCGCCCAGCGGCACCGAGTCCTCCTGCGGCCCGGGCACGTCCTGGACCATGAACTCCACGTCGGCCAGCTGCGGCCAGCGCCTCTCCAGCCGCTCCACCGAGTCCTGCACCAGGTCGCGGAAGGTCTCCGCGCGGCTCAGCGACAGCGGGACCTGCGGAGGCGCGACGGGCCCGCGCATGCCGCGGCCGTGTCGGTCGCGCCTGCGGGGGCCGGGCTCGGCCGGGCGGGGCGGTACGGGACTGTCCATCACTGACGCAGCGTAGCCCTCCGCGGCCCCCCGCGATCGCGGCTGAACACGGAGACCGCCCCGTGTCCGTCCTCGACCGTTCAAGCCAAGGTTCGGCTCGATTGTGGATGGTTGCTTGATCATTCCGTACGCGACAATCGACTTGATCCGTACCAAGTGGCGACCTGATCACCGCGCGTCACCTCCGCGGCGCTCCTCCTCCCGCGCAGGTCAGGCCAGTTGCCCGGAAGCCCCCTGTGGGAGACGTCACAGCACGACACGGTGGAGTGACCTGGTGGAGAGTCGTCGCGGCCCGCTCAAGAGTGCGGTACCGTCCAACGTCGTGAGCCCTGTACGTCGCTGTTCGCGCACCGCGTGCGGCCGCCCTGCCGTCGCGACGCTGACGTACGTCTACGCCGACTCGACCGCGGTCCTCGGCCCGCTCGCCACCTACGCCGAGCCCCACTGCTACGACCTGTGCGCCGAGCACGGCGAGCGCCTCACCGCCCCGCGCGGCTGGGAGGTGGTGCGGCTGACCGACGGCTCCGCCCCCGCCCACCCCACCGGCGACGACCTCGAGGCCCTCGCCAACGCCGTGCGCGAGGCGGCCCAGCCCCGCGAGCGCGCCGCCGAGGCCGGCGGCAAGGGCAGGGGCGCCGACCCCGTCGAGGTCGGCCGCCGCGGCCACCTGCGGGTGCTCCGCTCACCCGACCAGTAGCCCGTCGGCCCATCTCCGGGACGTGTGTCCTCGCCTAGCATGTGGCGGGGATCCAGACCGTAGAGACCGTTGAAGGGGATGGCCGTGGCCGCTGATCTGTCGCAGCTCGTGAAGGCGTATGACGTGCGCGGGGTGGTGCCGGATCAGTGGGACGAGGATCTGGCGGAGCTGTTCGGTGCCGCGTTCGTGCGGGTGACCGGGGCCGACGCGATCGTCGTGGGCCATGACATGCGCCCTTCGTCGCCGGGCCTCTCCGGGGCTTTCGCGCGGGGCGCGGCGGGCCAGGGTGCGGACGTCACGCTGATCGGTCTGTGCTCGACGGACCAGCTCTACTTCGCCTCGGGCTCGCTGGGTCTGGCGGGGGCGATGTTCACCGCGTCGCACAACCCGGCCCAGTACAACGG
>NZ_JBEOYE010000164.1:0-11975 GCF_040296945.1 Streptomyces sp. NPDC001941
CCGGGCCGTTCTCCGCTTTCGCGTTTCCCTTTCCGGCGGTTCCAACCTTACCAGACTCTTTTCCGTTCCGTTTCCGGTCCGAATTTGAATTCCGGTGGCCGTTGGAGGGCCTTTGCCTTTCGGCGCTCCCCGACTTTATCAGAAGCATTTCGGGTCGAGCTAATCGACCGTCGTGATTCGAAAAGGGAATCGGGATGGCTCCACAGTGGAAGATTTTCCGGTGGGAGCGAGAGAGATATTAGCGGCTGCACTCGATCTTGTCCAGTTCGAGGCAACCGTTTGAATCTACCTCCCCACAGAAGCCGTGTCAACGGTTTTTGTGGGCGGAGAGGAGAGTAGCAGTCCGGCGGGCTCCGACGCACATCACGCGGCGGTGGGGAGCTCCGCGCTTCGCTCGGACGCATCCACGTCGCCCGTCTCGCCCGCGCGCGCGGCGCGGCCGCCGAGTACGTACACGTACGCGAAGAACAGCAGCTCAGCGGCGATCCCGATGCCGATGCGCGCCCAGGTGGGCAGGCCGGACGGGGTCACGAAGCCCTCGATGGCGCCGGACACGAACAGCACCAGGGCCAGGCCGATCGCCATGCCCACGGCGGCGCGTCCCTGCTGGGCGAGGGCCGTGCGGCGGGACAGCGGGCCAGGGTCGATGACCGTCCAGCCCAGCCGCAGTCCGGTTCCGGCAGCGACGAAGACCGCGGTCAGTTCGAGAAGCCCGTGCGGGAGGACCAGGCCGAGGAACGTGTCGAGGCGCCCCACCGAGGACATCAGTCCTGCGCCCACGCCGAGGTTGAGCATGTTGAGGAAGAGGATCCAGAGCACGGGGAGGCCGAGGAAGGCTCCGAGGACCAGGCACATGGCGGCGGCCTGGGCGTTGTTCGTCCACACCTGTGCGGCGAAGGACGCCGCCGGGTGGCTCGAGTAGTACGTCTCGTACTCACCGCCTGGGCGTGTCATCCGGCGCAGGTCCTCGGGGGCCGCGATGGAGCCCTGGACCTCCGGGTGGGTGGCGATCCACCAGCCGATGACCGCCGCGAGCACGGTGGAGAGGACCGCCGTCGGGATCCACCAGCGGCGCGAGCGGTAGACCGCGGCGGGGAAGCCTGCCGTGAGGAAGCGGACCGCGTCGCGCCAGGACGACTTCCGGGTACCGGTCACGGTGGCACGCGCGCGTGCCACGAGCTGGGTGAGGCGCGCGGTGAGCAGCGGGTCCGGGGCGCTCGACTGGATCAGGGAGAGGTGGGTGGCCGTGCGCTGGTAGAGGGCGACGAGTTCGTCCGCCTCGGCGCCCGTCAGCCGCTTGCCCCGGCGCAGGAGCTCGTCGAGGCGGTCCCACTCGGCTCGGTGGGCGGTCACGAAGACGTCGAGGTCCATGTTCGGCTGCTGCTCCTGGACTGGGTGCGTACGGGGCGTACTCCTGCGGCGCGCTGCCGGTCAGCTTGGCAGACTGGCGTTCGGAGGGGTCTGGAAGGGCGAGGAAGGGCGGGCAGTGTGAGCGGGGTTGTCACGGGGGACGCGGTCGTACTGGGGTTGCAGCCGGCGAAGCTGCCGACGCGTGCCCTGGCGCTGGCCGTCGACCTCGTCGTGGTGTGGACGGTGTACCTGTTGCTCACGCTCGGGCTCGCCCTGGCGACGGCCTCGCTGGACGACGCGGCGCAGACGGCCGTGTCCATCGCCTCGTTCCTGCTGGTGCTGGTCGGGGCGCCGATCGCGGTGGAGACGCTGACGCACGGGCGCTCGCTGGGGAAGCTGGCCTGCGGGCTGCGGGTCGTACGGGACGACGGCGGTCCCATCCGCTTCCGGCACGCGCTGGTGCGCGGGGCCATGGGCGTCGTGGAGATCCTGATGACCTTCGGGGTCGTCGCCTGCATCGCGTCGCTGGTGTCGGCGCGGGGGCGGCGGATCGGTGACGTGTTCGCGGGGACCCTGGTCGTACGTGAGCGGGTGCCCGCGGGTCGGGCGGTGGTGGTGCCGCCGCCTCCGCCGTGGCTGGCGGGGAGGTTCGCCGAGCTGGACCTGTCGGCCGTGCCGGACGAGTTGTGGCTCGCGGTGCGTCAGTACCTGACCCGGGCCGGGCAGCTCGATCCGCAGGTGGGGCAGGGGCTGGCGGAGCGCCTGGCCGGTGAGGTGGTGGCGCGGACCGGGGCTCCGGCGCCGCAGGGGATGCCCGCCGCCCACTTCCTGGCTGCCGTGGTCGGTGAGCGCCAGGCCCGGGATGCGCGGCGGGCCTTCGGCGGTGGGAGTGGAGGGAACCCTGGGGGTTCTGGAAGCCCTGGGATTCCTGAGGTTGGTGGGGCTGGTGTGGTGTCTGAGCCTTATGGGGTTGGTGGTGTGGGTGGGGGGTTTGGGGCTTCTGCTGTGCAGCCTGGCGCTGGGGGCGGGGCCGCGGTGCCTGGTGGTGGCGGGGTGCCGGTGAGCGGGGAAGGCCGTGAGGCCGGGGGCGCCGCTGGTCAGCCGCCTGCGACCGGGTTCGCTCCGCCTGCCTGAGCGGGCTCAGGACTCCGCGGCGAACGTCGAGGGCGGGGTCTCCAGGTGTTCCAGCTCGATCCCGGGGGCCGCCAGGACTACGTCGCCGGCCAGGTGGACCGTGTGCCGCTCCCCCGTGTCCAGGGCGCTGACCTGGTACTCGTCCACGATCAGGGGCCCGTTGTCAGTGGCGTGCGCTTCACTTTTCACCAGGGCCCAGGACTGGTCGACGGTCAGGGGGGCGAGGACCGGGTCCGTGAAGGAGACCAGGCGGACGCGTGCCGACGGGGAATCGGGGGTGAGGCGCAGGAGTCGAGCCGTGGCGACGAGGAAGGCCGGGGACGAGCCGGTGAAGGCATGGGCGCGCACATTGCCTTCGGCGGCCTCGGTGCCGGCGGGGTCCGAGCGGACCCAGGTGACGCCGTCGAGCGCGGCGCCGCGGATCTGCCAGCTCGCGGCGTGCAGTTGCAGGCGGATGGGGCGGCCCAGTTCGTCGAGGGCCAGGTCGACGGAGCCCGCGTGGTCACCCGAGGGGGTCGTGCGCTGGGAGACGTAGCGCCAGCCGGAGGGGCCGGGGGCGCAGTGGAAGTGCTCTTCACCGAGGGGGGTGTGATCGTGGGGATCGTGGAGCGAATAGCGGCCGCGGGGCATGGGCTCGGGGGTCCTGGGGGCTTTGGGGGCGTCTTCCCGGACGCCCGGGGCCGTGGTCCGGCATGGGGCGGGGGCTGACGCGGGGCGGGCGGGCTCTGGCGGGGTCCGGGTGCGGGGTACGGGTGCGGGTGCGGGGTGCGAGGTCGGTCGTAGGGCCGGGCGCGGAGGTGGCGCTCGCTCGCCGAACCCGGTGCGGCGTGGGGCTGGTCCCGCGCGGGGCGGGGCCCGAGGGGCGCTGGCCCCGGGAGGTCGTGGGGCCGGGAGACCCTAGGCCCGAGAGACCCTGAGGCCGGGAAGCCCGGGGGCCGGGAAGCCGAGATCCGAGATCCTGGGCGAGCAGGCCGTCAGCCTGAGCCGGATCGTGGTCGCGAGC
Source organism: Streptomyces sp. NPDC001941 (assembly GCF_040296945.1). Lineage (NCBI taxonomy): Bacteria > Bacillati > Actinomycetota > Actinomycetes > Kitasatosporales > Streptomycetaceae > Streptomyces > Streptomyces sp. NPDC001941. The sequence goes on from NZ_JBEOYE010000164.1 coordinate 3,488, forward strand.
AAGGGCGGGGTTCCGGAGAGCTGAGTTCCTGAGGCCGTGGCCCCGACCAAGGTCCCGCCTGGGCTCGTGGCGAGGTCGTGGTCCCGAGCGAGGCCTTGGTCCTGTGCGGGGTGGGGTGGGGCTTCTCTGGTGGCGGCTCACGGGGGCCCGAGGGCGCACCGGGTGCGGGACCGGGACGTACCCTGCCCGCCCCTTCCCGAACGCCTCCGGCGGCGAGAGGGGGGCGGAGGGGCTGGGCTCGGGCCCGACGACCCGGGTCCGTTCTCAGGTGTCCGTCCTCGGACGCCGGACGGGCTGGGATCCACCTGGTGGGGCGGCAAGGTCGGGCACGGGGTGGCCGGGCTCGGCCCCCGGCGGGTCCTGGGGACTCGGCGGGGGCCGGCCGGGGCCGTCAGTAGCGGTAGTGGTCGGGCTTGTACGGGCCCTCGACCTCTACGCCGATGTACGACGCCTGCTCCGGGCGGAGGGTCGTCAGCTTGACGCCGAGCGAGTCCAGGTGGAGGCGGGCGACCTTCTCGTCCAGGTGCTTGGGGAGCACGTAGACCTCGGTCGGGTACTCCTCGGGCTTGGTGAAGAGCTCGATCTGGGCCAGGGTCTGGTCCGCGAAGGAGTTCGACATCACGAAGGACGGGTGGCCCGTCGCGTTGCCCAGGTTCAGCAGCCGGCCCTCGGAGAGGACGATCAGGACCTTGCCGTCCGGGTACGTCCAGGTGTGGACCTGCGGCTTGACCTCGTCCTTGACGATGCCCGAGGTCTTGGCCAGGCCGGCCATGTCGATCTCGTTGTCGAAGTGGCCGATGTTGCCCACGATCGCCTGGTGCTTCATCTTGGCCATGTCGGCGGCCATGATGATGTCCTTGTTGCCCGTGGTCGTGATGAAGATGTCGGCCGTCTCGACGACGTCGTCCAGGGTCGTGACCTGGTAGCCGTCCATCGCCGCCTGGAGGGCGCAGATGGGGTCGATCTCGGTGATGATCACGCGGGCGCCCTGGCCGCGCAGCGACTCGGCGCAGCCCTTGCCCACGTCGCCGTAGCCGCAGACGACGGCGGTCTTGCCGCCGATCAGGACGTCGGTGGCGCGGTTGATGCCGTCGATGAGGGAGTGGCGGCAGCCGTACTTGTTGTCGAACTTCGACTTGGTGACCGCGTCGTTGACGTTGATCGCCGGGAAGAGGAGGACGCCGTCGCGCATCATCTCGTACAGGCGGTGCACGCCCGTGGTGGTCTCCTCGGTCACGCCGCGGATCTCGGAGGCGAGCCGGGTCCACTTCTGGCCGTCCTCACCGAGGGTGCGGTTGAGGAGGGTCAGGATGTGGGCGTACTCCTCGGAGTCGGCCGTCGACGGGTCCGGGGCCGCGCCGGCCTTCTCGAACTCGACGCCCTTGTGGACGAGGAGGGTGGCGTCGCCACCGTCGTCCAGGATCATGTTCGGGCCGCCGGTGGGGGTGTTCGGCCAGGTCAGGGCCTGCTCCGTGCACCACCAGTACTCTTCGAGCGTCTCGCCCTTCCAGGCGAAGACCGGGACGCCCTGGGGGTCCTCGGGGGTGCCGTTCGGGCCGACCGCGATGGCGGCGGCGGCGTGGTCCTGGGTGGAGAAGATGTTGCAGGACGCCCAGCGGACCTCGGCGCCGAGGGCGACCAGGGTCTCGATGAGCACCGCGGTCTGCACGGTCATGTGCAGGGAGCCGGTGATCCGGGCGCCGGCGAGCGGCTGGCGCTCGGCGTACTCCTTGCGGATCGACATCAGGCCGGGCATCTCGTGCTCGGCGAGGGTGATCTCCTTGCGGCCGAAGGTGGCCAGGGAGAGGTCGGCGACCTTGTAGTCCTGTCGGTTGGCGACAGTCGACATGGTGAGCTGCTCCTCGTGAGAAGGGTCGAGGGTGGGTACGGCTGGCTCTGCGGCGGCGGACACAAGGGTGCCCTGGCGCTCGCAGTGCAGTCGTCGGAGGCCCTCTCTCCCTCGGCCGGTCCGCAGGACGAACCGCCCGACCGCCATCAGCAGCGACGTCTGGCTCTGGTCACGAATCTACACCGATCGGCCGAGCGGTCCACAGTCCGTCCTGAGCCGTACGGCGCGCCGTTACCGGGCCTTGGGACCCCCGGGAAAGAGGCCTTCAGGACTTTTGATGACGGACTTATGTGTTGCACGATGCTGGAGGATCGGAATCATCCGCTCCGATCACGCGCCCACGAAGCGTTAGGAGAACCACGTGACGAGTCCGGCTGGCGGGCAGCGGAAGGTGAAGCTGCTCGCGGTGACCGCCTGTCCGACGGGCATCGCCCACACCTACATGGCGGCCGAGAAGCTGGCCCAGGCCGCGGAGGCTCTCGGTGTCGACATCAAGGTGGAGACGCAAGGCTCCATCGGGGCTGAGAACGTACTGACTGACAACGATGTCAGGGAGGCCGACGGCATCATCATCGCGGCCGACAAGGACGTCGACCGCAGCCGGTTCGTGGGGAAGAAGGTGCTGGCCGTCGGCGTGGCCGAGGGCATCCACCACCCCGAGCAGCTGATCGAGCGGGTGGCGAGCGCGCCGGTGCACCAGGGCGCCGGCGGCGGCTCCGAGGCGGCCTCCGGCGGCGGCAGGGAGCGCAGCGCCGCGTACAAGGCGCTGATGAACGGCGTGTCGTACATGATCCCGTTCGTCGTGGTCGGCGGTCTGCTGCTGGCCGTGTCGCTGTCGCTGGGCGGCCACGCGACCGACAAGGGCCTGGTGATCCCCGATCACACCTTCTGGTTCTACGTGAGCAAGCTCGGCGAGACCGGCTTCAAGCTGATGCTGCCGATCTTCTCCGGCTACATCGCCTACGCCCTCGGCGACCGTCCGGCGCTCGTGCCCGGCATGATCGGCGGCTTCCTGGCGGCCGACGCCGTGAACATCTACGGGGCCGACGCCAACGCCGGATTCCTGGGTGCGATCGTCACCGGCTTCCTGGCCGGCTACCTGGTCCTGGGCCTGCGCAAGGTCAAGGTGCCCAAGGTCGTCCAGCCGATCATGCCGATCATCGTGCTGCCGATCGTCTCGACCCTGGCCCTCGGGCTCTTCTACATCTACGTCATCGGCCAGCCGATCTCGTGGGTCTTCACGCACCTGACCAGCTGGCTGAACGGGATGACCGGCTCCAGCGCGGTGGTCCTGGGCGTGGTCATCGGCCTGATGATCGCCTTCGACATGGGCGGCCCGGTCAACAAGACGGCCTTCCTGGTCAGCGCCGGCCTGATCGGCACCAACAACGCCGTGATGGGCATGGCCGCGGCCGCCATCCCGGTCATGCCGCTGGGCCAGGGCCTGGCGACCCTGCTGCGCAAGAAGCTCTACAGCAAGCAGGAGCAGGACACCGGCCTCGCGGCGCTCTTCATGGGCTTCTTCGGCATCTCCGAGGGCGCCATCCCGTTCGCCGCCGCACGGCCCGCGCAGGTCATCCCGGCGAACATGCTCGGTGGCGCGGTGGCCGGTGCCATCGCGGGCATCGCGGGCGTCGAGGACTCGGTGCCGCACGGCGGCCCGATCGTGTCGCTGTTCGGCGCGGTCAGCGGCGTCGCGATGTTCTTCGTGGCGATCGTGGCGGGCACCCTGGTCACGGCCTTCACCACGAACGCCCTGGTCGGCCTGCGCGAGCGCAAGGCCGAGGGCGGCGCCCCGGCCCTCGCCCCCGAGCCCGTGCTCGCGGGTGTGGGCGCCGGTGCGGGCGCGGGTGCGGCCACCGCCGCCGTGTCGCGTACGGAGCCCGCCAAGGCGCCGGCTCCCGCCCCGGCGGCCCCCGCCGCCGAGGCCGCCGCCGGGGCCGGGGACGAGGTCCTCTCCGGCTATCTGACCGAGCGGACCGTCAAGGTCGGCCTCGCCGCCTCCGACAAGGAGGCCGCGATCCGCGAGCTGGCCGCCATGCTGGCGACCACGGGCAACGTGGCCGACGAGGAGGAGCTGGTCCGCACCGCGCTGCGGCGCGAGGCGCAGGGCACCACGGGCCTCGGCGAGGAGATCGCCATCCCGCACGCCAAGACCGACGCGGTGACCTCGCCGACGGTCGGCTTCGCCCGCTCCGACGAGGGCGTCGAGTGGGGGTCCCTGGACGGCACGAAGGCCAAGCTGATCTTCATGATCTCGGTGCCCGAGGCCGCCGCCGGTGACGAGCACCTGCGGATCCTGGCCCTGCTGTCGCGCAAGCTGATGGACACCGGCTTCCGCGAGCGCCTGATGGCGGCGCCCGACGAGGCGGCGGTCGTCGACGTGCTGCGCGAGATCTGCTAGCGGACGGCGCGCGGCGGAGTACGGGGAAGGGCCCGGGACGATCGGTCGTCCCGGGCCCTTCCCCGTACGCGGTACTCGGTACGCGTCGCTCGCGGTCGTACGAGCGGTCAGCGGCCGCCCGGCGTGGCCTCCTGGTCGGCGCCCTTGGCCGCCTCCGCCTCGCTGTAGATGTCCGGCTCCAGGTAGATGACGCGGGCGATCGGGACGGCCTCGCGGATGCGGGCCTCGGCGGCGTTGATGGCGGCGGCGACCTCGGCCGCCGTGTCGTCGTGCCGCACCGCGATCTTCGCGGCGACCAGCAGCTCCTCGGGGCCGAGGTGCAGCGTGCGCATGTGGATGAGGCGGGTGACGGTGTCGCCGTCGACGACGGACGCCTCGATCTTCCGTACCTCTTCGAGGCCGGCCGCCTCGCCGAGCAGCAGCGACTTGGTCTCGCCGGCGAGGACGATCGCGATGGCGATGAGCAGGATGCCGATGCAGAGGGTGCCGATGCCGTCCCAGACGCCGTTGCCGGTGAGCAGGGCGAGGCCGACGCCGCCGAGGGCGAGGACCAGGCCGATCAGGGCGCCGAAGTCCTCGAGCAGGACGACCGGCAGCTCGGGGGCCTTGGCGCGGCGGATGAACTGGCGCCAGCTGAGCTTGCCGCGCAGCTCGTTGGACTCCTTGATGGCGGTGCGGAAGGAGAAGCCCTCGGCGATGATCGCGAAGACCAGCACGCCGACGGGCCAGTACCAGTGCTCCAGCTCGTGCGGTTCCTTGATCTTCTCGTAGCCCTCGTAGATGGCGAACATGCCGCCGACCGAGAAGAGCACGATGGAGACCAGGAAGGCGTAGATGTAGCGCTCACGGCCGTAGCCGAAGGGGTGCTCGGGCGTCGCCTCGCGCTTGGCCTTCTTGCCGCCGAGCAGCAGCAGGCCCTGGTTGCCGGAGTCGGCGAGCGAGTGGACGCTCTCGGCGAGCATCGACGAGGAGCCGCTGAAGAGGAACGCGACGAACTTGGAGGCCGCGATGGCGAGGTTGGCGGCGAGTGCCGCCACGATCGCCCTGGTTCCGCCTGACGCGCTCATGGGTGTACGTCTTCCCTTCGTCGGTGCCTGCGTCGATGCCGCCGTGCGTGTGCGGCCGTTCGGCCGCACATTGTTGCATCAGGCCACGACGGTCGCGCGGAAGAGCGTTCCCGCACCGGACAGTTCGACCTTTTCGCCCGCCGGTACGAACACGGACCCGCCCGGGGCCAGGGTGACCTCGCCGGTCTTCGGGCGGCCCGCGGTGGCGAGGAGGACCTGCGGCGTGGCGGCGGTGAGGTCGACGGGGGCGGCGCCCTCGGCCCGTACGAACCGGGACAGCCGGAACTCGTCGATCGGGGTCTCGTAGACCTCTTCGCCGTCGGCCGACGCCTCGGGGCGCAGCACGCCGGGGTCGGTGGCCTCGAAGCGGACCACGCGCAGCAGCTCGGGGACGTCGACGTGCTTGGGGGTCAGGCCGCAGCGCAGCACGTTGTCGGAGTTGGCCATGATCTCGACGCCGAGGCCGTCGAGGTAGGCGTGCGGGACGCCGGCGCCGAGGAAGAGGGCCTCGCCGGGCTGCAGGGTGACGAAGTTGAGGAGCATCGCGGCGATGACGCCGGGGTCGCCGGGGTAGTGCCGGGCGATCTGCGCGTACGGGGCGTGGTCGCCGCCGAGCCGGGCGCAGGCGGCCGCGGCCTCGGTGACGGTGGCCGCCATCGCGGTGCGGTCGGCGGTCAGGACGGCGGTCAACACCTCGCGCAGCGCGGCCTCTTCGGGGCGGGCGTGCAGCAGGTCGACGTACGGCTTGAGGGAGTCGACGCCGAGGGGTTCGAGCAGGGCGGCGGCCTCCAGGGGCGGGCGGAAGCCGCACAGGCCCTCGAACTCGGTGAGGGCGCAGATGAGTTCGGGCTTGTGGTTGGCGTCCTTGTAGTTGCGGTGCGGGGCGTCCACCGGGATGCCGGCGCGCTCCTCGGCGTCGTAGCCCTCCCGCGCCTGGGCGAGGTCGGGGTGGACCTGGAGGGAGAGCGGGGCGCCCGCGGCGAGCAGCTTCAGCAGGAACGGCAGCCGGGGGCCGAACTTCTCCACGGCCGCGGCGCCCAGCTCCCCCACCGGGTCGGCGTCGACGACCTCGTTCAGCGGACCGCGCGGGGTGCCCGAGGGGGCTCCGGGGTGGGCGCCCATCCACATCTCGGCCTGGGGCTCTCCGGTGGGGGCGGTGCCGAGGAGTTCCGGGATGGCCGTGGTCGACCCCCAGGCGTAGGGGCGAACGGTGTTGGCGAGGCGGTCCATGGAGCTGCTCCTTGCTGGTTCGTACGGGGAGTGTCCGGCCGCTCCTTCGCCCTCGCCCCCCGGCACCGGCGCGAGCGGCCGGGCACGGTCTCAGTCGCCGCCCGAGGCCAGGGCCAGGTAGACGGCGGCGAAGTCGGTGAGCGCGACCAGCTCGGCCAAGGCCTCCAGCTCGGTGCCCTCCTCGGGCTCCAGCTCGCTGACGGCGATGTCATGGCCGAGCGCGAGCTCGCGGGCGGCCGGGGCGGCGGTGAGGCCCCCGGCGGGCCGGTCGCGGAGCAGGACGACGCGGGCGCGCGGCGGCCCGGGGTCGTCGACGCGGTCGCGGAAGAAGTCGTCGGGGTCGCCGCCCGCCGAGGAGGTCCCGGCGAGCAGGGCGGTGTGCGCGGGCAGCGCCTCGGGCAGCTGGGCGGCGAGCGCGGCGTGGCCGGAGAGTTCGGCGAGCACGGCGGCGAAGCGGCGGCCGACGGGGTCGGCGAGGGTGCCCTCGGTCCAGATCAGCGGGAGGGACTCGGCGAGCTCGGAGGCCAACGTCTTGGCCGGGTTGCTGTACGTCGTGACGGCCGGGCCGCAGCGCTCCGCCGTGTGGTCCAGGCGGTCGGCGACCTTCTCCAGCGCCTCGGGCGGCGCGCTGACCAGGCCGACCCGGTCGAGCAGGGCGAGCACCGGGACGAGCAGCGCCCACAGGGAGCCGGGGCTCGCCGCGGGGTCCTCCTCCCGCTCCCCGGCGTGGGGCGCGGCGGCCATCGGCACCACCAGGCCCTGGGACCCGCTGATGCCCTCGGTGAGCGGGGAGCGGCGGGGGGCGACGGCGACGACGGTGCAGCCGCGCCGGTACGCCTGCTCGGCGAGCAGCGAGAGGCCGGGCTCGGAACCGTCGGTGGTCGCGATGAGCAGCAGGTCCACCGAACCGGCCCAGCCGGGCAGCTCCCAGCGCAGGGCGCCGGCGGCCGCGGCGACACCGGTGGGGTGGATGCGGGTGACCGGGGCGACGCCGCCGGTGAGGGCGGCGACCACGTCGGCCACGCCGGTCGCGGCGGTGCCGGGGCCCGCGACCAGGACGGCGCGGGGACGGCCCTCGGGCTTCAGCGCGCCGATGCCCGCCTCGTCGGCGAGCCGGGCGGCGGTGCGCACGCGGGCGCCCGCCTCGGCGGCGCCGCGCAGGAGGCCCCGGCGGTCGGCCCGGGCCAGCGCGTCGGGGGCGTCGAGCAGCGACTCGTCGAGCATGAGGGGGGTCTCCGATCGCCGGGGTGGAGCCGGGGGGCCGGGTGGCCGGTGGAGGAGTGCCTGCGGAGGGGTGCCTGCCGGGGGCGCCCGCTGAGGAGTGCCTCGTGCCGTCAGGCGGGGCGGCGGGCCTCGTCGACGAGGAGGACCGGGATGCCGTCGCGCACGGGGTAGGCCAGGCCGCAGTCGGCACCGGTGCAGATCAGCTCGGGGGTGTCCGTCGCCGTGAGGTCGTCGAGGGGGGAGTGGCAGGCCGGGCAGGCGAGGATCTCCAGGAGGCCGGCTTCGAGCGGCATGGGGTGGTCCCTTCGGGGGTGCGCTTCGGGTGCACGTCAGCCTACCGCCGGGGTGGGGGTGCTGGTCGGCCCGCTGGTCGGCCCGCGCCCCGCACCCCGGGTGAGGCGGTCGGGGTGCGGGCCTTCCAGGGCGCTGACGCGGTCGTGGTGCTGTGCCCACCCATCCCCAAGTTCTCGGCTCCGCTCGAACTGGGGAGACCCCACTCGCCCCTGCGGAACGATTGCCCACAGCAAGGCGGTGGTGCTGTTACGCGCGGACCAGGGCCAGGACTTCGTCCCGCAGCTTGGTCATCGTGTGGGTGTCCCGCGCTTCGACGTTCAGGCGCAGCAGTGGTTCGGTGTTGGAGGGGCGCAGGTTGAACCACCAGTCATCGGAGGCGACCGTCAGGCCGTCCAGCTCGTCCAGGGTGGTCCCCGGCTG
>NZ_JBEOYE010000165.1:0-11805 GCF_040296945.1 Streptomyces sp. NPDC001941
GCCGTCAACATCGAGCGCCTCGGTGGTCGGCCACCAGCCGAGGAAACCTCTGTGCCCCGGCTACCGACCGCCTTCCAGAGCTACCTCGACCACCGTGGGATACACCGGCCGAAGTCCTGGCGCACCTTGGGCACCTGACCTCGAAACTCCAAGATCCCCGACAGAGTCAAGCTGAGCTTGATGTTTAACCATGTAGGTCACCCAACCTGCTGATCTGCGGTTGCTCCGGTGACAGTGGCGACGGCCGTTCTCCACGCTTCGAGATGTCGAGTCACGAAGCACGAGAGAACGGCCGTTGCCTATGAGTGTCCCCGTCGACGCCCCCGCAGGTGGCGCGTTGAGTACCTTGTCCCGCTTTCGGGTTGAGTTCTACGACTGTCTCTATGCCCGTGCGGACGCGCTCTTCGACCTGACGGACGCCGTGCTGTGCGCGGATGGCCCGGTCGTCTCGCTGCCCGAACTCACACTGCTCGCCGAGCATCCGCGTGGGCACGGGGCGATGTACGGCGCGTTGAACAAGGGCTGGCTGGAGCCGACCCGGCTGCGCCGGCTGCTGGCCTCCACCCCGCTGCCCCGGGCCGCCGACGGACGGATCGTCTTGGCGGTCGATGTGAGCAACTGGCTCCGGCCGGACGCCCCCACCAGTGCCGACCTACTGTTTTGTCACGTCTACGGACGCGGCCGCAGCACGGACCATATGATCCCCGGCTGGCCGTACTCGATCGTCGCCGCCCTGGAGAGCGGACGGACGTCGTGGACGGCGGTACTGGACGCGATCCGGTTGGGCCCGGCCGACGACGCCCTCGCGATCACCGCCAGCCAGCTCCGCGACGTTGTCGCACGCCTCAAACAGGCCGGACACTGGCAGCCCTGGATGCCCGACATCATGATCGTGACGGACGCCGGCTATGACGTCTGCCGCCTCGCCTACCTCCTGGCCGACCTGCCCGTTGAGCTGGTGGGACGGTTGCGCTCGGACAGGGTCATGCTCCGCGATGCCGGTCCCCGCCGCTCCGGGCCGCGCGGCGGACAACCCCGCAAACACGGCGGCGTCCTCACCTTCGCCAAGCCGGACTCCTGGCACACTCCCGACGCCGTCACCACCAGCGACACCACCCGCTACGGCCGGGCCGAGGCGATGGCCTGGGACCGAATGCACCCCCGCCTGCAGGCCCGTGGCGCCTGGCTCGACCATGAGGGCGAACTCCCCCTGCTCCACGGCACGTTAATCCGCCTGAAGGTCGACCACCTGCCCGGCGGGCGGGACCCGAAGCCGGTCTGGCTGTGGTCCTCACGCACCCATATGACCGGCACCGACATCGACGTGCGGTGGCGGGCGTTCTTGCGCAGGTTCGACCTTGAACACACCTTCCGGTTCTGGAAACAGACCCTGGGCTGGACGACACCGAAGGTCCGCGATCCGCACGCCGCCGACCTATGGACCTGGCTGGTCATCGCCGTGCACACCCAGCTCCGCCTCGCCCGCCCCCTCGCCGAGGACCTCCGCCGCCCCTGGGAAAAACCACGCCCGCCACACCGACTCACCCCCGCCCGAGTCCGACGGGGGTTCAGACACCTCCGCGCGAGAGCCGCGAGACTGTCGCACGGCTCCTGCCCGGTGAAGGTCAAGAGCGGCTCTTGGGCGTGTGATTGACGAGCTTGTTGAGGTTGTGCACCGTGCCGAGGAGTTTGATCTCGGTGTCCACCGCTTGGCGGCCGCGGTAGTTGAGGTGTCGTCCGAAGCGTTGGAAGATCTGGGCGAATCCCGGCTCGACCAGGGCACTGCGTTGACGGTACTGGGACCGTCCTGTTGGGGTGGCGAGGCGGGCCGCCATGTCCTGCTGGCCGGCAGGGGCCTGCTGACGTTTCGCGGGAAAGCCTGCCTGGTCGGCATCGCTGGTGACCGAGACCAGTAGCGGGAGGTCGGCGAGGGCCTCGAAGGATGCGGCGGAAGCGTACCCGCTGTCGGCGAGCCAGAGCTGGATGTCGCCGGGGAGCCGTGCGGCCTGGTGATTTTGCTGGGTCTTCTTCACCATCGGAACGAGGGCCGTCCTGTCCGAGGGATTGTCGTGCGCTTCGATAGCCAGCAAGAACTGACGGCGGGCGCACACGATCTGGATGTTGTATCCCTGCAGGTAGCCGCCGCGTTTGCCGGGAATCAGTCGGGAGTCGGGATCGCTCAGGCAGGCACGGGACTCCGGGGAGGGAGCCGGTCGGGGTGTTCGGGCCCGCTCCAGCCAGGCCCGCATCTTCACCAATCGCGTCCGCTGGCGAACGAGGACGGTCTTGTCCTCCATCGGGACCGGCGGCCGTCCGTTCGCTCCACGACGTCCTGCCGCCCGGTCCTCCCGGACGCGGAGCTCGTACTTCTTCAGCTTCTCCTGGTGAGCCTCGGTCTCGGCGGCCAGGCGCTTCTCCGCGCGAGCCACCATCCGCTTGGCGGCTTCGACCTTGATCCGGATCTCGGTGGGTGATGGCATGGCCCGTTCATGCAGTCTGTCCCTGGCCATGTGGGCCCGGGTGAGCCGGTCGCACAGCCGGGACAGACGAGGCCAGTTGTCGCACGCGTTCTCGCCATCGCCCTGTGCTGCCGAGCCATCGGCCTCGACGCTCAGCGCGTGGTCGACCACGTCCTCCATCAGCGCGTGGATCTCGCTCTCACACTGGGAGATGGTCTCCTCCAGGCGCTGGAGCCGCTGGTTGGCGTCGCGTGATGCGTTCGCCTCCATCGGTGAACCGTCCACGGCCACCGCCGAAAGATCGACCAGGCCACGTCGGCCACACAGCGACAAAACCTGCACGAACAGCGAGTTCAAGGCAGCACGATGGCGTCGTACGAACCGTGCCACGGTGGAGTGGTCCACTCTGCGGTTCGCGGTGATGACCAGACAGCCCACGTCGTCCCAGCAGGCCTGCTCGATGCGGCGGGAGGAACGTATGCCCTTGCTGTAGCAGTACAAGAGCAGAGCGACGAGACTCGCGGGAGTGTAGGCCGCCCCTCCCTGCCCATCGCCGCGGTAGCTGTCCTCGAACGCCGAAAGATCAAGTTGCTCGACAACGTCGAGCAACTGCCAGCACAGATGCTCGGGCGGCAGCCACTCCCGCACATCCAGCGGCATCTCAAGATCACGTTCACGGTCACACGACAAGAAGTTTCGCCCCACCAGTCAAGATTCCGACGCATCCCTGGTCCTCGGAACCGAACAACGAATCGCTCTTGACCTTCACCCGGCAGGAGCCGTGCGACAGTCTCCCGCCCGCCCCGCGGCCGTGCCGAAACTCTCAAAGCCCGGCCCAGGCAGGCCGGTTGGCTCACGAAACCGCAGACCAACCCCGCACTACGAGCCCGGGAAGACCGCGAAACGCCTCGAAACCCGAACGGAATATATCCGCGCAAAACAGGAGCATGGTTAAACATCAAGCTGAGAAGCCGTTGTTCTATCGATGATCGTGGGCGTGAGTTCGAGTGTGGTTGCCCGGCCGGGTGATCTTCCGGGGGCTGGGCATGAAGGCAGGGCCTCCCGAACAGCTCGTGGGTGTCGAATCCATCCGAGCGTCAGGAGACCCTGGTGCTGCAGTCTTTCGTGCTGTCCGCCGGGCCGTCCAACTCGTCTTCCCGGTCGTGTGACTGCCTCGCCCACGTGTGCGGGAATGCCGCCGATCGCCCGAGCCGGGAGCCCCGGTATCCGTCGGACATGACGGATGAGGAATGGGCCGAGGTCCGTAGCGCTCTGCCGGTCCCGGGCTGGCTGGAGGGCCGGGGTGGGCAGCCGGAGGGCTACTGCCACCGGCAGATGGTCGACGCGGTCCGCTACCTGGTCGCGGGCGGTATCACCTGGCGGTCGATGCCGGCGGACTTCCCCGCGTGGGACCGTGTCTACGCCTTCTTCCGGCGCTGGCGCGACAAGGGCTGGACGGCCGAGTTCCACGACCGGCTGCGTGACCGGCTCCGTGAAGCGGCCGGCCGCGACCGGGAGCCGACGGCGGGCATCATCGATGCCCAGTCGGTGAAGGCGGCCGCGTCGGTGCCGGCCGCAACCAGGGGCTTCGACGGCGGCAAGAAAGTCAACGGCCGCAAACGCCACATCGTGGTGGACACCCTCGGTCTTCTCCTGGTCACCGCGGTCACGGCGGCATCCGTCACCGACCGGGAAGCCGGGCAGGCACTGCTGGCCCGGCTGCGCGAGCGGCACTGGCGCATCACGCGCGTCTGGGCGGACGGCGGCTACACAGGCCAGCTCGTCGACGTTGCCCGCAACGTGCTGCGGATCGCGCTGACGGTCGTCAAACGCAGCGACGACACCACCGGCTTCGTCGTCCTGCCGAAAAGGTGGCTGGTGGAGCGGACGTTCGCGTGGTTGATGCGCTCACGCCGCCTGGCCCGCGACTACGAAGCCCGCACCGACAGCTCCGAGGCGATGATCCTGTGGTCGATGAGCATGGTCATGAGCCGCCGCCTTGCCCGGCGGCGACACTGAACACTCCAGGTCGTTCTTCCATCAGCCAGCCGCGGGCGGCAAGGCGTTTGACCTTCGACCGCACACCCTCCACCTTCGCCGGCACAGGCTCAAGCCCTACCGACACCGCGAGTTCCCGACAGTCCATCGTTACGGGATCCGCCCCGCTCCCAGCCGTCAGAGCGTTCATGAGCTGCTGATAGCCCGGCGACAGTACCGAGGCGGTGAGGCCTTCGCGCCACACGGGTACCACCGCCCCCGGCACCGCGCCCACAACCCGCGCCGACCGATCGCAGGCCACTGCGTCCGGTGGCCCCTCCTGGCCTCCGCGAGGCTCCGACAGGACCTCGGCCACCGCTTCACGGGCGATCACGAACCGCTGCCACACCGCCTCGGCCTCCCTCAACTCGGCCTGGAGGACGTCCATCCGCTGCCGAGCGGCACGTTCACGTTCCTCCAGCAACCCCATCACCGACGGCATCAGGCACCTCCACCGAAAAGACGAACCGACACTTCGTCCCTGCCACCCGAAGTCCCACCCCATTCCTGACCAGCAGAAACGCAGTCATCGCACTCGGAAAGACAACGGCTACTGACGTACTACAACGCCCGTAGGCGCCACAGCAGCCTCGACTACCTCTCACCTATCGAGTTCGAACAGCGGCAGACGTGCTGCGCGTCGACTTTCTGGAGCTCGCCCCCCGGGCTCCGTATGGAATCATCTCCAGCAGGCACGGTTACGGCTCCCTGCCGGACGAGCTTCCCCCACTGCCCCACCCAAGCTTCGTTCCCCAGCCGCTTACGCTGTTTTCTGGGTGACGAAGACGAGGGACCACCCCTGTCCGGATGTTCCTTCCAGGTTCCTGTTGTCGAAGACGTCCAGGACGCTGAAACGGTGCCGCTCGAGCGCAGCCAGGCCTTCCTCAGCCGTGGTCGTTCGGAACTCGACGTGGTCGTGTACCTCGTCGCCATCACCGGTGGCTGTGCGCCATACGATCTCGCGGACCAGTTTCTGGCCCAGGTAGCGATGCTGGGCCGCGCCGGCCAGTTGACGAAAAGTGAATGTCCGGGGCAGATCGTGGGCTAGGGCCGCAGGGCGGTTGACGAGTTCAAGCACCATGTAGCCGTTCACATGAGTGTGGGCGTAGAGCCGGCCGAGCGCGCGGTCGAAGTCCTCGTCGTGATGCAAAGCGCTCAGGGTCATGTCCATGCAGGACACCACGTGGAACTGGCGCCACAAGTCGAAGGTGCACAGATCGACCTGATGGAAGGTCAGGCCAGGGTGGCACTCCTTGGCATACTGGATCATGGAGTGCCGGACATCGACTCCGGCGCACTCATCGACGTGGCGGGCTAGCACACTTAGGTCCCGACCGGTTCCACTGCCGACGTGAAGGATTGACTGCGGCCACGACCCCAGGTACTTGGTGGAAATTCGGCCGATGGTTTGGGGTACGTCGCTTCTCAGGCCGGCCCACATCTCGTCGTGGAGAGAAGGTGTGGTCCGAACGAGGGTCCTTACGGTGGGGAACATCAGTCTCCAGATGCTGGGGCCGTGAGCCAGCGTTCCGCCGGGTCCACGGGGAGCGGATCGGGTCGTCGGGTTCAGATTTTGACGGGACCCTTTTGCCAGGCGTGTTGTCTCCTCCCATGCCGTGTCGTGGCGCTAGCGGGAGGAGGCTGTATAGGACAGCTGCGGGCAGCGGATGAGTCGGCGCGCGCGTTCGAGGGTGCGTGCAACGTGGTGCTGTTCGGCGTAGGGGCTCAGGCTACGGATGAGGCGGGCTACCTCCTGGTTGGCCAGAGCCGAGTGGAGGCGTGGGCGGTGATCCAGGAACTGGTTCCAATGGTGGCAGGCCTCTTCCAGGGCGCCGGTGCCCAGGAAGGCATGCGCACAGCGCGCATGGGTGAGTGCGAGTTGGCGGTGCTGTTCGGCGGGTCGACGATTGATGGATGCCTGGTAGGCCTGTTGAGCGTGGGCATGCTCTCCCAGGGCGGTGAGGACCTGGGCTCGCTGGTAGTCCAGGGCGGCTAACGGGTAATATGAGAAGGGGCCTCCTGCATTGCTCACGGCGTGCGCGTTTTCCGCCGCTTTGAGAGCAGATAGAGCGCTTCTGAGATGGTGATGACGTGCGTGAGCGAGCGCTTGCTGAGCGTAGAGGTAGGCTTTCACGCCTCCGGGGGTGCTGCGGTCTACCGCAGCGACAGAGGATTCGGCGAGGGCATACGCATAGCCCGTTTGCTTCAGGAGCGTGGCTAGGGAGCTGAGAGCACTAAGGGAGATTGCCGCCTGATCGCTGCTGCGGGCATGATGGGCGAGACTGTAGGAAATGCCATAACATCGTCGTGCGTGTGAATGCTGTCCGGCATCGAGATGCATGGTGGCCATCAGATGCGCCAGTTGGGCAGAAACATGAAATAATTCACGGTTCTCAGGAAATTTATAGAGTAGGGGTGTCACGTATCCCTGTAGGTACTGGCTAAGCATGTTGCAAAGGTTTCCTCCACCATATTTTGCGTGCATCTCAGCGAAGATTCGAACCGTCTCGGTCATCTCTGCGTACGCCACGGCAGGGTTGCCGCATGTGCTCGCGGGAGGAGCCGAGCTGCCGCCGATGCTGCTGGCCTGGTGATGTGCAGGTGAGCGGCGGGAGGGGACCAAGTAGCCGTCGGAGCAGGTGAAAGGCATTTCGTGCGCACTGACGGCGAACAACTCGCGCACAGCAGCTGAGGGTTCTTGCACCAGGATGAGGGGCCTGTGTGGTGCCGAGGGCTTGGTTCCCAGCCCGATCTCAATCTCGGTTACCGGCCTGCCCAGACGCTTGCTCAGCGCCTGGATGACGAGGCCGGCGGCGGGCGTCTGGGGGAGGGCTCCGGCCAGCCAGTGCGACACGGAACTCCCGGAGTAATTCACGCGTAGCTGCTGTGCCCTGCCGAGGGAGTTCACGGCATGCGCGAGGTCGGCATGACGCCAGCGGGCTTCCATCCGGAGGAGGCGCGAGAATGATTCATTCCTCGACGAGACGCTGGACATAGCCTCTCCTAGTCCGGGGTCCGGGGACGGGTAGGCGACACACGGCCAGTAGTGGATTCCGTCTGAGCTGGGATCCATCTAAGCGTGTGTTGCTCAGGCAGGGCTCATCTAACAGTGCCCTCGATTGGGCGAGGCAACAGGGCGACTTTCGTTCCTGGGTACATATTCAGCCGTCGCGCGCAGGGCAGACGCCAATGTGGACCTGGTGCGTAAAGAGCGCACGTTCCCCAGGAGCAACACGCGGAGCAAGGGCTACACAGTTGAATTCTTTCAAGCCAAATCCGAAGTGCTATCCAGCCATCATCGGGTGGCACAGAACGGCCGAAAATCCCTGCCGGGCGCTCGGGAGGCGAACCAGAAGTAAACGAAGTCAACCTAAGTAGTGCCGAGTGGGTTAAGACTCAAAGGTTTGTCTAATTCATTCGAGATCCGCGTCAAGCCTTGACGACAGCTGGCTACCCGGGCTCAATGTCCCAAGGATAAAGAGATTCCTCAGGTGTCGCCGTCCGTGCGAGGAACAACAAGCCCTGGGGCTCACGAAACGACCGATGCATACGCCGCCGCGACCGCCGTCGGCGCACACCCACGCATACACCGTCCGCCCTCGGCCGCTCGGTCACGCCCAGGCTTTCCGAAGGCATCCCACTCCCCGAAGCGTACGTTCAGCGAGAGGCTGCCCATGCGCATCGCCATCGTCGGGGCGGGTCTCACCGGTCTGGCACTCGCCTGGCTGCTGGAACCCGACCACGAAGTCCAGGTCCTCGAGTCCAGCGTCGCCGCGGGCGGCAACATCCACTCCACCGAAGTACATGTAGGCGCAAGCACGGTCATCGCAGACCTCGGAACACAATACCTTCCGGTCCGCGATGACTCCTGCTCCCTCCAGCTCCTGAAGGCACTGGGTCTAGCGAGCAACACCCTCACCCCCGTCCCCGCCACCGTCACAATATGCGCCACCACGACCAGCCCGCCCCTGCTGGTCAGCCCACACCAACCACACGAACGCGTCGGATTCCGTACCCGCAGAGGAGCAGAGGCGTGGCAGGCGTACCGAATCTTCCTTGAGGCCGCCGCCTTCCACCAGCGCTTCGGGAGTTGGGCCAGCCCTCTGTCCCGACTCCTTGACACACTGCCGATCCGCAGCGAGATCAAGTGCCAGGTCATCTATCCCCTGCTCACCCACAGCACCTCCTGCGAGTACAAACTCGCCCGCGACCTGTCCGCACGCGCCGCCAGCGAACCACCACTCGTTGCCGCCCCCCACATCCCGGAACACCTCTCGACGTGGCTCACGCTCGCCCAGGGCATGGGACAGATAGCCCGCACCCTGCAGACAGCACTCAAGGCTGGCACCTTGCGCACTGGCGCAAGGGTGACAGCACTTCGACGCCACGCCGAGCACTACGACCTCATCCAAGCCGACGGCACCGCCCGAGCCGATGCCGGGGTGCTCGCCATACCGGCGCCTCAAGCCCTGGACCTTCTCGCCACCCTCCCCGGCACCATCCACCTACAGCACCACCTGGCCAGATTTCCCTACGCCCAGGCCACCGTCGCCCTCCACCAAGACCCCCGAATCATGCCCGCAGACCGTCGCTTCTGGTCAACCGTCAACATCACTACCGCAGGCGAACTACCTGCGACGACCCAGTGGTACAACCCCGCCCCCGGAGCCGACCTCTTCAAGAGCTGGCTCACCCCTGATACCGAACCACCCCGACACATACTCGCCCGTCGATCGTTCCAACACTTCCTCCCCACCACCGACGCCATCCGCGCCCGCAACGCCCTGGCCCCCCACCAGGGCCGCGGCAACCTCTATCTCGCCGGTAGCTACCTAGCCACTAATGACAGCCAGGAAAGCGCTGTTAGATCTGCCCTCGCAACTGCCGGCGCCATAGGCCTGAGCACGTCCAACACCCGAGCCGATGTCCTGCGAGCCAGATGAGCAAGGCCATCCGCGTCCAGGATCCCACCGGCCAGATCACGACGGAGCCCCCATGAGCTTTCAGCCGGACATGACCGCACCTCCGTGCCAGACCAACGCAGAGCCGAACAACCCGGCCGACCAAGCACCCTATTTGTGCAAGGACAGTCACATCCAGGCACTGGCCCAGCTCAGCAACCACACTCGCATGCAGCTCGAGACAACGGCTTACCGACTATGCACCCTTACTGCAGGGGATCCAAGGCCCAAGGCGAACCTCTGGGCCCTCGTACACGCGCTGGTGCACCTGCGCCGCACCGAGACCAACCAGTATTGCATTGAAACCCACCTTTCAGAACTTCGAAGGTCTTGTCCTCCGACCCGAACTCTTTGGCAACGGGCGCAGGACTGCGCGCATCCCTTGGGCCAACTCGTCTCTATCACCGGAGAGGACAACGCTGGGCCTGTCGTTGCACGTATCACGCTTCCTGCCCTCGACGAGCCCCGCCTGGACACCTGGTACCTCGTCTCCGTCCGCCGTCTGGCTCGCTCCCGTGCACATGGCAGCGACGAGATCGAACCCGTGCACTCACGGCTTCCGCGTTGACCAGTTGGCGCGAGAGGGGAGTGTCCGGGACTGTAAAAGGAACGGGTCTGTCACGTAGTCGGTGGTGACGCCGGGTAGCCGCCCGTGATCATGATCTCGTGATGGATCTCAACTCCCCGGTGGGAACGGCGTTTTCGGGGTTGTCGGTGCTGGTCGTCGAGGATGTGGCGGACGGCGGCGACTCGGTCGTGGTCAAGGCCCGCACCCGGCACGTCGCGGTGCCGTGTCCGGTGTGCGAGGCGCCGACGGCGAAGGTGCACGGCTACCACCATCGGACGGTGACGGACGTGCCGGTCGATGGTCGCCGGGTCGTCGTTCACCTGCGCGTACGGCGGCTGGTCTGTCCGGTGCTTGGCTGTCGCCGGCAGACGTTCCGCGAGCAGGTTCCCGGGCTGCTGGAGCGTCATCAACGCCGCACGGTGCGGCTGACCGCCCAGATATCCCAGGTGGCACGGGAGTTATGCGGCCGAGCGACCGTGCGCCTGGCCGGCCTGCTGGCCATGCCCGTGTCCCGCAGCACCGCGCTGCGCCATCTGATGCGCCTGCCGCTTCCCGAGCAGGCCGTCCCGCGGGTGATCGGCGTGGACGATTTCGCCCTGCGCAAGCGCCACCGCTACGCCACGACCATCACGGATGCTCAGACCGGCCGGCGCATCGCGGTCCTACCCGACCGCGAGATGGCCACCCTGAAGTCCTGGCTCAAGGCACATCCCGGCATCGAGGTGGTCTGCCGGGACGGCTCGGCCAGCTACGCCGAGGCCATCCGCCGCGCCCTGCCCGAAGCGGTCCAGGTCAGCGACCGATGGCATCTGTGGCGAAACCTCTGCGACAAAGTCCTGCTCGAAGTCCGCGCGCACGCCGGGTGATGGGCCACCAACAACCCGCCCCGGCCCGGCGGAGTCCGCGAACAGACCACCCGTAAACGCTGGAACAAGATCCACGATCTCCTCGGCCAGGGCGTCGGCGTGCTCGACTGCGCCCGGCGTTTGAACCTAGCCCTGAACACCGTCAAACGCTACGCCCGGATGCCCGAACCACACGCCCTGCGCCTCACCCCCGCCTACCGGCCCACGCTCGTCGACCCCTACCGCGAGCACCTGCGCGACCGCCGCAAGACGGACCTGGCAGTGCCGGTCACCCACCTCCTGCAAGAGATCCGCGAGTTGGGATACACCGGGAGCGCCAACCTCCTGGTCCGCTACCTCAACCAGGGCCGCGCCGAAGGCGATCGCCCGGTGATCACCGCACGCCGGGCCACCCGGCTGCTGCTCACCCACCCCGACAATCTGCGCCCGAAGGACACGACACTGCTAGAGAAGATCGCTGCGGCCTGCCCGGAAATGACCGCTCTCACGGAACTCGTGCGCGGCTTCGCCGCTCTCCTGAAACCGGCCGCGAGCAACGACATGCAGCTCCAGCTTGTCGTAGCGCGTCGCGATGCTGCGGGCCTGTTTCAGCAGGCCGATCCGATTCTCGACGACGTGTCTGGCCTTGTGTTTTTCGCGGTCGACGGCAGGTGGCCTGCCGCCCGCGCTGCCGCGCCGACGCCGGTGGCGGGCCTGGTCACGCTTCTCCGAGATGGTGTGCGGGATCTGCCGGAGCCGCAGGTACTGGCGGATCGCGCGTGAGGAGGAGGCCCGGTCGGCCAGCGCGTGAAGGGGCCGGGTGCGTGGGCGGCCGCCGGTCGGCGGTTTTGGCGCCGGATTCCTCCCACGCCTTGCAGTCGTTGCGGTTTCCGGCGAGCGGCCGGCCGACCACGACGACCAAGCGGGTGTCGGCG
>NZ_JBEOYE010000166.1:0-11752 GCF_040296945.1 Streptomyces sp. NPDC001941
GGGACCGGCGGTCGGCCCCGCCGCCTGGGCGGGCACGGGCGAAGCCAGAAGCGCACCGCAGAGCGCGGAGGTGACGACGAGATAGTTCTTCACGGTTCATCCTTGGAAATGGGCGGCATAGAGGTAGGGCGACAGCGGCCACCGAGGGCCGGGCTCTGTTGCAGCATGAACGATTCCGCAGAGTCCGGATCCCCCCACACCACCCGCTTCCGGCCTCTGTCGGACCGGAAGCCAGTCCGTTGCAACCAGCAGGCCCTGAACGCAATGCAGTTGCACGTCAAGCTGAGGCTCGCCAGGTCCTGGGACGGGAAGCGCGGTTCACCCGATGGAGTGGGGCCGGCGTCCGGCACCAGCGCACGCACGCTCCGGAACTCTGCGACATGGGCGCACAGTTGGTCGGCCAGTGGCGGGACCTTCGTCCAGGCAGGTGCGGGCGCCGGCATTGTGGCGCCGCTGACTGCGGCCAGGGGCGGCTGCGCGTGCACTGGAGCAACGCGACCGGGCCGCACGTTTCAGCAGCACACCCCGGACGAGAAATGGGTGACACGGGCGAGCGCAGCGACCGTATACGGGAGGTGAGTTGTCCTCCGCGGCTTGGAGCAGCTCGGAATGCGCTGTAGTGAGACGCGGCCACGCGCCGACGTCCAGGTATGGGCAGCTGATGAAGGACGGCCGGAACTGCCGCACCGCGGCAGCGATGGAGGCTCGCTACTCGGCGACGCCGCCAGGACGAACCAGTGCCACATCAGGCGACGTTTGCCCTGTCGACGACAGTGCGTAGGCGTCGGTCGTCGGCGTGACGGTTTCGCCAGCTGATGTATCGGCGGATCATGCTGCTCTGCTGTTTGTGGCTGGTGTGGTCGGTGCCGTCGAGGGTGAAGTAGCGCAGGGCGGCGAACTGGGCCTCGATGCGGTTGAGCCAGGAGCTGTTGGTCGGTGTGTAGGCGAACTCGACGTTGTGCGCCGCGGCCCAGTCGCCGACGCGGGTATCTCTCTACGTCGTCAGGTGGGGGGAGAAGTTGTCGAGCACGACCGCGATATGGCGGCCGTTTCACGCCGTGAGCCGCACCCTCGTCGTTGTGCCCCCAGAACCGCTGCCCCCGGCTCGGTGCGCGATGCGCGTGAGAGACAGGCTCGACGCGTCACCAGCCGACGGCCCAGCTCCGCCAGTGCCCCTTGCTCGGCCAGCAGGTCCCGCGCGCAACCACAGGTGGCCTCCAGGCGTTCCCGCAGCTCGTCGTTCACCGCCACCTCACAGTAACCACATCCAACGAGACATAGGCGCTTCGGCATCTTCAGTCGATACCGATGATCCGCTTCCCGGGAGGAGTTTTGGTGGGTGGGAGTCCGCCGCGCAAGCCGATGGTTCTGCGTTGCGGGCTTCGACCTTGCTGGCACACACTGCAACAGCCCGGTGCACTCCTCGAAGAGTCCGTCGTGGTGCCCATTGTCGAAGGAGCCGTATTCCCCGTGGATCCCGGAGCAGGTAGCGTCGCAGGATCACGGTGCCGAGTGCGCTGCTGCTGGTTATGTTCGGGCGGACGGCTGAGGTTCAGGCTGTAGAGGCATCGCCGGGCCGCCAGTCGGTGAGGATCGGTTCGATCGGCATCCAGGGTGCTCCGGATCGGCCGCTGGGCTCCGCAGGGCGCGGGGTCACGCTTCCGACGTACCACGTGGCGAGCGGCCCGATCGGGAGGCATGGATGAGGCCACGATCCGAGTTGGGGCGAGAGGGGAGGTACTGAAAATGAATCTCGCTACAGCCGCCTCATAGCCACCGGCCTTTCCAGCTTCAGCCGCTTGGGGTTGCCCAACACCGCGTGCTGCGGCGAAGCGGCGCTGCATGGTCACTGACCTGCGGCGTCTCTCGCAGCGGAGACTCAGAGTCCCAGCTGCTTGCTCCCCTGCAGGCGCGCGGCTGCTTCCTTGTCCCCATCGACCTCGACCGTCGCCGAGTCCTGACGGCCGAGCAGGAACATCATCAGCTCCCCGGGCTCGCCGGTCACGGTCACGGCGGGTGTCCCCTTGCGGGCGACCACGGTACGGCCGTCGGGGCGGCGTAGAACGAGGCCGACCGGAGATTTCCGGCCGGCCACCCTCGCGCCCCGCTCGACGCGGGACCACAGTACGTCGGAGAAGACCTGGTCGAGCGGGCGCGGCGACCAGTCCACTTGGGCTCGGCGCACATCCTCGACGTGTACGTAGAACTCGACCGTATTGACCAGCTCGTCGATCTGCCTCATGGACCAAGGCGAGAACCGCGGCGGCCCCGTTCGGATGAGCCGGATGAGCTCTTCGTAGGGCTTGTCCGTGTACTCCCGCATTACTCGGTCGATCCTCCCGGCGAGCTGCTTGACGAAGATGCCGCCCGCAGCGTCGGGGCGGCGTTCGCGCACGACGATGTGGGCGGCGAGATCGCGGGTTCTCCACCCTTCGCACAGAGTCGGCGCCTCGGGGCCTGCGGCCTCCAACAGTTCGGCGAGCAACAGCCGTTCACGCTTGGCATGGGTCGACATGGCGGTCAGCGTACGTCATGGTGGCGAAAGTACATCCTCCGGTGCCCCACTCTCGTGATCCGGACCCGCGTCAGGCGGCGGGCCCGCCGGTTCAGCGCGCGGTGGCGTTGGGTGACGTGGCTGACGGCACGTTGGTGCTGAGCAGCGCGCGTACGGTGGCGCGGACCTGCTTCGCCGTTGTCGCGGGTGTCGAGGTGTCGAGCTTGCCGTCGAGGTGAAGGAACGCCAGGCCGTGGACTATGGCCCACAAGGCCGTGGACAGCGTCTGCGCGTCAGAGCCGGGGAACACGCCGCGGACGACATCGTGAACGTACGCCCAGGTGGCGGCGGAGGCTGCGGCGCGTTCCTCGCTGGCCGGGTCGCAGGGCTCGGCGAACATCACCCGGAATATCGCTGGGCGCTCAAGGGCGAAGCGGACGTAGGCGACGGCGAGCTCAACGAGGTCCTCTGGAGTGCGGGGCGAGGGGTGCGCCGCCGTCAGGTGGGCGGCGAGTTCGCCGTAGCCCTGTGCCGCAACGGCGGAGACGAGCGCGTCGCGGTCGGCGAAGTGGCGGTATGGCGCGGTTGCCGAGACCCCTGCTCGTCGTGCCACCGCCCGCAGGGACAGGGCGGCGCTGCCGTCCTCCTCGAGCAGCTTTCGCGCGGAACGCAGGCAGGCGGCGCGCAGATCGCCGTGGTGATACGGGTCGTTCGCCAGTGACATGGGACACGCTCCCCAATGTTTACCCCGCTCACATCCTGGGCTTAATGTAAGCGCTGCACACATGATACGGAGGGGGGAGAGATTCCGATGACCAGCAAGATGCTCGAACCCCACCACCTGAGCTCCGGCACGGTCCTGGGCAGCCGGACCGCCAAGGCGGTCATGGAGGAGGCCAGGGCCAGTGGCGGCCAGCTCCCTGCACCTCGCCTTGGCGCGCTCTACCGGCACCGGGCACATGGCAGCGGCGGACCGCTGATCACTGGTAGCGCCGTGGTCCAGGCCGAGGCGCTGACCGGCTCCGGCAGCATCATGCTCGATGAGGCTCCACCGTATGCGCCACTCACTGGACGGCCGCGGCCGGATATGCCGCCGCCGTTTCCATCTGGATCGAGCTCAAGCACCCCTCGATGGATGAGTTCGAGCCTTGCATCCTCCACCGATTCCCATCAGCGCCCGCTCATCCCTGCAGGGCGGACCTGGTTAAGGGGAATGCGCTGCAAATCAGGACCACCAAGCGGCAACCGAAGCTGAACCGGCCATGAGCCGCGTAGGGCCGACACGGCAGCCCAGGCGCAGCTGGGACCCCGTATCCCCGCCCCAGCCCGTACCGACGCGGGCGAGCGTGAGCCACCTCCGTACACCTGAACGAGCTCGACTGCTCCCGAACCTCGGTGCCACCGGAGCGCAGACGTCGCACTTCGGCCAGCAGAGCAGACCGTATCTTCCCAAACCTCGCGACTCCCGGCCTGATCACTGCGGGGTTCACGGCCAGATGCTCGGATGGAAGGCGAAAACCTATCGGGGAATCACGTCAGTGTCCTGCGCGCCATTGATGATCCGCGCGGCCAACTCCGCCTGCTCCACGCCGGAGTCGAGTGAGTACCGGCGGAAGAAGGCGAACGCGTCGTCGATGCTGCAGTCCCAGCGCTGAGCAAGAATTCCCTTCACTTGCTCAATAGTGGCGCGGCTGGCGAGCGTCGCCTGCATCTGCAAACTGTCGAGCAGCCCCTGCTCGAGTCTGTGCTGTCGCAGGACCCCGAGGGTAGCGACGTCCGCTATGGCCTGCGCGAGGGAAACCGCGGTAGGGGCGATGTCGTGCGAGCCGGCCTGCAGGAGGCTGAGCACTCCCACGCTACTGCTGCGCACGCGCATGGGCAGAACATGGACGCGCGTGTAGCCGTGCGCCCGCGCGCGAGCGATGAAGGACGGACACATCGTCTTCGCTGCGACGTCGGTCAGGTCGACATTGAGGCGGGGCTGCGCGGCACGGCCCATCGCGGGGTACGGCCCTTGATGAGCCTGGAGCGTGAACAGGTCCACCAGGTCGATGGACTCATCAGAAGCCGCGATGATGCGCAGGTTACCGCTCGGCGCGATCAGCATCACCCCGGCGGCATCGATGTCCAGGCACTCCACGCAGTGGGCGGAGAGTTTCTGTAGAAAGTAGTTGACGTCGTAGTCGTCCACGAGCGTTTCTGCGAGGTCGAAGAACAGGTCCACGACGCGGGTCTCACGGGTCAAGTCGATCATCCTCCCCTTCGTCGGCCCAATCCCGACCATTCCCTTCGTCACCGGGAATATGAATACGCCTGGCCACCACCCCCTGCGCGACTTCGATCAGAAGAACGTCATTGGCGTAAGCGTACGCACGCAGCCTCGCCAGGGCATCGACGAGGGAGAGTCCAAGTTGGGCGCTCACCATGCCAGTTGCCTGGTGCACGACCGGCCAGTCAGCATCCGGACCCCACAAGAGATCCGTATCGTCTTCGTCCGGAGTGTCGAGCCCCATCTCCTGGGGAGCGGCGCGTGAGAGGCCCGTTATGATCCTGTCCACCAGCGCCAGGGCATCTAGGTAGTGCTGAAGCGAGAAGACATGCTGGCGGCACGTCACGACCGTCATCACACCCACCCGTACTGCGCTGGTACCGAGGTAGTAACTGCACGCACCGCGCACACCGGCTTTGTACGCGGCGGGAGTCAGGGCCGGCCAGCGACTCGGCAGCACGCCGGCCAGATCAGGTTCCAGGACATGCTGCCCGGCCCGCAGCGCCTCAGGACCAGGGCCCTCACCCAAGGTGTACTGCAAGTCTTCAAAGCGCGCGGCCACACCCGGAGTCCACCATAGCGGCTCGGCGTACGGGGCCTCAGCTACCGACAAGGAGATCGCCAGCCCATCCGCCTCCAGCGCATCCGCGCAGGCACCGACGATCTGCGGACCCCAGAGTTCGTCGAAGCGGCGCAGCACCGCGGTCATCTTGTCACTGACCACAGGAGCCCGCCTGGAACCACGCTGTACCCGGGCTGTCCATCTATCAACTCACTATACGTATGGCGCCTTGTCGGATCGTGCGATAACTCTACGAGACTGGCCTGTGACGCTAGAAGGATCCTACAAGGCGACCAGGCTGCCTGCCAGCAGCACCTCCCTTCGCACCACACATCACAACCGTGCACCAGCCTCGCGCTGTGCACGCCGCCATCCAGAACAGACCCCGCCGCTGCTTCAGCGACGCCCGGGCGCGGTGCACCGCGCCCGGACCCGAGCCGGTGCCGCCCCGGCTGTCGCATGCGCGCCGATGCCACCACAGCTGCCCTTCACAAGTCCCACAGGATGTCGGCCCTGATCAGAAGCAGCCGCAAGTTGTCCAGGCCGACCCGGACACGGTGCGAGGTGCTGCGGTCCCTCTGCGCGGTGTTGCGCACGGTCACGCCGGCCCGCAGGAGAGCATCGGGCAGCGCCCGGTCGCCGAACCCGCTCACCCGGGGGTCATTGCTGGCCTTCAAGAGCACGTTCAGCCCGCCACTGGAGATACCCAGGGCGGGCCCGCGCTCGGGGAACCAGTGCAGGGCAGGCCCGTTGCCGGTCCAAGAATCCCCGGCGTGACTACTCTTCACTCCCTGTTCCTGCACCGCGACCCCTGGGACCGCAGGAGAGACGACTCCTTTGCTGTCACGGATGTGGGCCTTGCGGTTGATGAGCGCAGCACGAAGCACTTCTCCCACCGCGACGTCCACCGAGTCCTGAGAGGCGTGTTGTTCACACAGGCGTGTCGCCTGCCGGGCCAGGGAGGCGGCCAGGTGCGGACCCACGGTGTCGACGAGCTCGACAGAGTCCAGTCCGGTGACCGCGGCCACGAGCCCCAGGCCGGAGAGCATGCCGCAGGCCGCGGTCACGACTCCGTCCATGGAACTGACCGCGCCCAGGTCATGCGCGGCCGCCCACGGCGCGAACTGCTCATACGCGAGCGTCTCGAGTTCCTGCAGGTAAGCAGCCGCGTCATCCTGCTCGTGCAGGTGAGCGATGATGAGGTCGCCCAGCGTGCGCAGCGGCATGGCGAGACGCTCACCGCCACCCTCCTTGTACCAGCGCCAGTCCACCTGGCCTCCGTCGCGGGTGAGATACGCGACCACTGCACGGCGGTACAAAGACTCCTGCATGTTCGTCGGCAGCATCTGTGCCGCGATCACGGGGATCGACCGGATACGGTTCCCCGGCTGCGCTGTCAGGTCCCGGTTGCGGCGTCCCTTGATCTCGGTCGCGTTGCCGGCGGCGCGGATTACGAACTCCAGCTTTTTGTTTATGTCGCGGACCTCTGCCGCAGGAGACGTGTAGGTAAGCGGGATATCGTCCAGCAAGGTAGGCATGTCACCTTCGAAGTCGATGGCGCACTCGATATCAGTGACAGTGCTGCTCATCCCCTTCGTGGGAACCGGCGGCCACAGCCTGGGCCGGGGAGTCAGAACCAAGCTGCGACCGGCGTTGGCAGCCGAAGTCTTCCCGGAGTTCGGAGCCGCGTCAAAAATGAATGCCGCAGTGACAGGCCGGAACGAGTACCCGAGAGAACGGGCCCCCACGGCCAAACCCATCAAAGGAGCCCAGCCGTGCTGGGCAATACTCCTCACCGCGCGCGCACACTCTCTGAGCGGCGCGGAGCGGGACAGGGGCGCGGCCGCCGTGCGCAGCTCCTCTGGTGCGCCGATGAGCCGTGCTGGGCGGCTGGGCGGATAGGTCCTGCCATCGGCATAGACATAAGTCAGGCCGATGGCAGGCAGCCGGTGCCAGCCGGTGTGAGTGACGACGAAGGTCCGCGGGAGGCGTTTACCCTGGTCGGTGATGACGTTGATGAGCACTTCGCGAATGCTCCGGGAGGCAGCTCCCGCGTCGTCGCTGAAGTCGTTCCATCCATCCGGACTGTACAGGTCGGCGAGGTTCTTTGTCAGAGTGTCGGAGCCGACCGTGATCGTGTAGTAGCGCCCCGAAGTCTTGCCGCCGTCACCCAGTACCACCAGTCGTTCAGAGGTGTAGGGAGCCCAATCCAGAATCTGGTCCCAGCCGGCCCTTTTGCCTCGACGCTCTTTCCACAGCGCCCCACCGGTCGCCGTTGCCTCGTATGCCCACCCGGGGGAACCGATGACCGGAAGGCCGGGGCCATCGTGCTGGGACAGGTGAGGGTCCTGAGATGCGGTGGACAGTTGGGAAGCCGTTTTCTGTCGCGCGGTTCGCGGGTCAGCCTGCCGGGCTCGGGGGGGACGGGTACTCGAGGCATGATCAGAGTGGGTCAAGATACATCCAGTCGGACACTGACCGCAGCCGGCGAACCGGCACATAGCGGCCATGGCGAACACCTTTCTGGCGCCATGACGCGCACGGAGTCCCCCAAGTAGCTTCATGGAAATCTTCGGGCGAAGCGCTACGGAGAAGGCAGAAAGTTGCATGACAGTGCGAGCCATTGGCAAGAGCCATGCGGGGGCCGGGCATGCTCTGCAATGCGTAGCCGGTAGCCCGTGCGAGCAGACTCGGAGAGGGTCTCCGGGAAGCGGTACCGACGATCAGTCCAGGCCGCATTGTATAGGGCCCGGGAGGCCTACCGGAACTATTGGTGCATGTGTGTAGGGAACTCCTAGAGGCCTCCCGACCTGCCTCTGCGGGGCCGGGGGACTCGCAGTGAGTGGTTCTTGCCACAGCACTGAGCCTTTTCCAACCTCAGTCTGAGCTGGCCAGATGCAGCGTGAGGATGGCTTGGACGAGGCTGGTGATGCGGGTGGTTGAGCAGCGGAGCTTGCGCAGGAGACGCCAGGCTTTGAGGGTGGCGACGGCCTGCTCGACGAAGGCCCGGATTCGTGCGTGGGATCGGTTGGCGGCCTGCTGGCCTGTGGAAAGCGTGTCCCAGCGGCCGCGGTATGGAACACGGACCGTGTCTTGGGTGCCCTGGTATGCCTTGTCGGCCCAGCAGGGAATCCCGGCTTGTTCGAGGGCGGTGCCGATGCCGTGCTCGCGGGCTGCGCGGACATCGTGTACCGACCCGGGAAGGGCTGGTGAAGCCCATAGCAACTGGCCGAAGGGGTCCGCGATGACCTGCACGTTCATCCCGCGTCTCTTGTGTTTGCCGGAGTAGAAGGGTCGGTCGGCGGCGATCCTGTCGATCGGCAGCAGCGTTCCGTCCAGCAGAACGAACGCCTTCATCGACGACGCCCTGATCGCCTCGGCCAACGTCGGCGCCAGGGCCGACAGGACCTCAACCGCCTCCGCGTACCGGTACGCGGTTGTCGTACCGACCCCGAAACCAGCCGCAAGCTGGGCATACGGATGTCCGTTGCGGAGGTGGGCGAGGGTGAGCTGGGCCTGCTGGCCTACGCTCAGGCGCCGTCACCGGGTACCGAGATCACGGCGATGCTGCCGCAGACGGGCGGCCAGAAAGCGAAGGGTAGAGCTGGACACGTCAACGCCGGACGGGTAGACAAGCATGCGAAGCCTCTGGTGGACACGGTTCTCTTGGTCGAAAACCCGTCTACCGCGGGCTTCACCGTATTATCAGGCCAACTGGCAATCTGCCGAGGCAGGTTGGAGAAGGCTCCATGTCCTGGCTTTCGGGCTACCGCAGACTCAGCCCCCGTTACGAGCGTCATCCCCGCAACTACCTGGCATTTCTCGGGCTCGCAGCCGCCCTCTGCTGCTACAAGCGACTCGTCCGCCTTACCACGTAGGACACGGCCTTAAGGGCGTCGGCCTTCAGTAAACCGGTCCAGGGCCTGGCCACTTCGGTTCCTGTCGGTGAGTACTATCGGATCTAGCAGCTCAGCTGCCTCGGCCGCGCTCAGAAGCCCAAGAACAATGGCTGATTCTCGCACTGAAAGATGATGTTCAATAGCGTAGCGGGCCACCATTTCTCCCGTTTCATACCCCAAGGCTGCACCGACGACGGAAGCTGCACCCAGGCTATGCTCTGCATGCATCCAATTTCGTTCAATATCGACTTGAATGCCCGCCACGCAATCATCGGTGAATCCGGGAAGGGTGCGTGTGAGGAGTTGGCATGATTCAAAAAGATTCTTGGCGATTACTGCGATCCAAACGTTGAAGTTGAACTCGCTTCCTTCGATTCCTGCGGCGACGATGCTGTCGTTACCTACTACCTGATAGGAGATCTGCATCATGAACTCGGGCAGTGTGGGATTAATTTTTCCGGGAAAAAAGGAAGAGCCTACCTGGACTTCAGGTAATCTGATCTCCATGAAGCCGGCCCTAGGTCCACTGGCCATGAGTCGTAGGTCTCGGCAGAATTTTGAAAGATTCCCTGCCAGTGTCCTTAGTTGCGCAGACGCAGTCAGGAAGACATCTGCGTTCGTGTAGTCATCGAAAGGGTTAGGATGCCGCCTCAACTCTAGTCCCGTGACCTCCGCCAATCTGGGCAGGACGGCCGCCTGATATCGCGCTCCGGCGCCCACGCCTGTTCCGATGGCTGTGGACCCCAGCGTGACGTCCAGACATGCCTCGATGGCCCGCTCTAGACGGAATACCCCTCTGTTGGTGGATGCCAGGTAAGCGCTGAATTCCTGCCCGAAAGTAATAGGAGTCGCGTCCTGCAGGCAGGTCCGCGAAGCTTTCACCACATTATCCAGCGAGGCCACTTTAGCCTCAAGCACTTCCTGCAAGTGCCGCAACACGAGTAGGAGATCTGTCAGGTCGCTGTGCAATGCCAGGTGAAGAGCGGTGAAAAGTACGTCGCCAGTTGACTGGCTAGCATTTACATGGCCACCAGGGCTTACCTCGCCACTCGCTCGATGGCCAGTAAGGATCTCACTACCCCTGGCTGCTAGGACCTCGTTTAGGTTCCTATTGAATGAGACCCCTCCGCCGCCCGCTAGAATATCGATCGGAAAATGTTCGGACCCGATCGATCCGGCAATGATTTCGTCCGCAGCTTGCGAGATAACCGCAGCGATCCTGACCGGAATGACGTGCGCGTCAGCGTTCGCCAGTGCTGCCGCTTTCTTGACGCGCGCCAGCGCAGTCAGGTAAGCCGGATACTGTGCCAGGGTGCGCCCAGAAACAGAGAAGAGCTTACGAGCTCGTTCGGTGTGGGCGCCGTAGTAGACATGCTGCGGCACGGGGATTTCACCAAGCCCATCATTCTCGAGACGAAAATTGTCTAGCATGGACGCACCTCGCAGGTTGGTAAGTTGCGGCACCGTGATCTTCCTCGCCGCCGTGGGAATGCCACTCACAAAGAGGCCTGTCGAAACCTTGTGATGCCGGGGGCCCGGCCTCGTGCATGCCGCTGGCGTAATCGAATAGAAAGCGATGCTGAGGTTGAGGTTTCACATCCGAGCTAGGGCGCGGCGGCCGCCGTCCAGCGTCTTACTCCTCTCCAGATACCCAAGAAGCTATCTGTCGAACCGGTCGGTACCCGCCTAAGGGCTCGCAGAGAATCAACATGCTGACTTGATCTCCGTGGGGCTGTTGGTGAGGAAGGCGGTGACGTCGGCGGGTGTGCGGAACCTGGCGGTCGAGGGTGGGATGGTGTGGCCGTGCGCGGCAAGGAGGGGCTGGACTTGCTGAACGGCCCTGGTGATGGTGCTGCCGTTGACGCCGAAGAGCTGGGCGATCAGGTCTCGGGTGCCGAGTTTACGCAGGTAGAGCACGGTGGCCAGGACTCTGTTGGTGGTGGTCAGCTTGTCCTTGGCGCCGGCTCCGCGAGCCCGGACACGGTCTCCTCCTCGCTGCTGCGACCGCCCGTGCTCACGTAGCTCATCGACGTTCTGGGACAGCTGGGTGACGAGTGCGTCCAGTGCCTGCTCCGTCATGCCGGTCAGTTCCGGATTGCGCAGACTGCCAGCGCGAGAATGCAAGGGGAGTCCCTCGGCTGGCCGCGGATCGTCGGCCGTGCCGGCCGTGTCGCGGTGTTGTGGGTAGAGGGTGTAGTTCCAGTCGCCGTGGAAGCGGTGCCGGCGCATGGGCAGGGCGTCGATGTCCGTGTCGGTGACCTTGATGCCGGTGTCGTAGGTGCCCGGGTCGAGTTCCGCGTGGACTGTCAGCCCGGTGCTGGTGGTGGTTGCCTTGATGCTGTTGACGATGACATCGTGGCTGTTCAGGGGCCTGCCGCGCCAGTTCATGGAGATGTGTGAGAACAGCCGGTGCTCGATCTTGTTCCACTTCGAGGTGCCCGGCGGCATGTGGCAGACCGTGATCTCCAGGCCCGTCTCGGCGGCCAAGGCGGCGAGTTCGCTCTTCCAGGCGCGGGTTCGGTATCCGT
>NZ_JBEOYE010000167.1:0-11639 GCF_040296945.1 Streptomyces sp. NPDC001941
CGCACGATCTGGCAGCCCGACGCGGTCAGCTCGGCGATCTGCTGCAGCGTCGCGCCGATGTCCGACGTACGGGTCGTGGTCATCGACTGCACCGAAATGGGCGCGTCGCCGCCGACCGCCACGGTGCCGACCTGGATCTGCCGGCTCTTGCGGCGCTCGGCCAGCCTGGTAGGTACGGACGGCATTCCCAGTGAAATCGCAGTCATCTGCTGTGCAACCCCAAGTGTTTATCTAGGTCCCGAGATCGGCGGGCTCCAGGGTCCGAGATTACGGCACCGGCCGGGGTCGCCCGACATCGCGTGGGCCGAAACCACCCGAAGGTGAGCCCCTGGACACCACGCGTGTCCAGGGGCTTTCGGTTCCCGCAACGGGGCGGGAACTCCCGGTGCCGCAGCGGCCCGGCTAAGTGATCTTGACGGGGTTCACGATGTCCGCGACGAGCACCAGCAGCGTGAAGCAGATGAAGATCCCCGCCACCACGTAGGCGACCGGCATCAGCTTCGCCACGTCGAACGGGCCCGGGTCGGGCCGGCGGAACAGCCGGGCGAAGCCGCGCCGCACCGACTCCCACAGGGCGCCCGCGATGTGGCCGCCGTCCAGCGGCAGCAGCGGCAGCATGTTGAACAGGAACAGCGAGAGGTTGAAGGTGGCCAGCACCATCAGCATCGTCGCCACGATGTTCTTGGTCGGCACGTCGAGGTTCATCACCTCGCCGCTGATCCGGGCGGCGCCCACCACGCCCACCGGCGAGTCCGCCTGGCGCTCGCCGTCGCCGAAGGCCGCGTCCCACAGCCCGGGGATCTTCCCCGGCAGGGCGACGACGGACTCGGCGCCCTTCTTCATCATCTGGCCCATGCGGTCCACGGACTGCCCGAAGGACAGCGGCAGGATCTCCGTCTTCGCCGCGAAGCCCAGGTAGCCGGCCGGTACGGTCTGGCCCGCCACGACGTTGCCGTCGGAGTCCTTCTTGACCACCTGGTTCTCCACCAGATCGGCGTGCAGCACCACCTGCTGTCCGGCCCGCTCGACGGTGAGGGTGGCCGGGCCGATGGTCCGCCGGATCGCGTCCGAGAGGGTCGGCCAGTCCTTCACCGGCTTGCCGTCGAAGGCGACGATCTTGTCGCCCTCCTTGAGGCCGGCCCGCAGGGCGGGGGACTTGGCGTCGCTGGGCAGGCACCTGTCGCGCTGCTGCTTGCCCTGCTCGATCACGCACTGCTGGACGCCCGCCACGGTGGTGGTCTGGGTGGCCTCGCCGAACGTCATCGAGACGCCCAGGAAGATCGCCACCGCGAGCACCAGGTTCATGAAGGGCCCGGCGAACATCACGATCACGCGCTTCCACGGCTTGCGCGTGTAGAACAGCCGCGTCTCGTCGCCCGGCT
The DNA here is from genome assembly GCF_040296945.1 of Streptomyces sp. NPDC001941. Taxonomy (NCBI): domain Bacteria; kingdom Bacillati; phylum Actinomycetota; class Actinomycetes; order Kitasatosporales; family Streptomycetaceae; genus Streptomyces; species Streptomyces sp. NPDC001941. The sequence goes on from NZ_JBEOYE010000167.1 coordinate 1,383, forward strand.
GCAGCTCCTCGAAGGCCGCCTCGCGGGCGTCCTCGATCATGCCGCGGAACGGGGAGGTGGAGCGGGCCTCGATCCGGCCGTCCGGGCCCGGCGGGAACATCCCGATCATGCGGATGTAGCCGCCGGCCGGGATGGCCTTGATCCCGTACTCGGTCTCGCCCTTCTTGCGCGACCAGATCGTCGGGCCGAAGCCGACCATGTACTGGGGCACCCGGATCCCGAAGAGCTTGGCCGTGGAGAGGTGGCCGAGCTCGTGCCAGGCGATCGAGAAGAGCAGCCCGAGGGCGAAGACGGCGATTCCCACCACCGTCAGGACAATCGTCATGCGCGAGCCTCCGCCGTCGCCTTGGCAGCCAGTTCCCGGGCCCGGGCACGCGCCCAGGCCTCCGCATTCAGGACGTCCGGCAGGGTGAGCCGGGTTCCCGGGGCGGGGGTGCCGTGTTCGGCGACCACCGAGGTGACCGTATCCATGATTCCGTTGAACGGCAGCCGTCCGGCGAGGAAGGCGTCCACGCACTCCTCGTTGGCCGCGTTGAAGACCGCCGGTGCCGTGCCGCCCAGGGCGCCCACGTGACGGGCCAGCCCCACCGACGGGAACGCCTCGGTGTCCAGCGGGAAGAACTCCCAGCTGGAGGCCTTGGTCCAGTCGAAGGCCGGGGCCGCGTCGGGCACCCGCTCCGGCCAGCCGATGCCGATCGCGATCGGGCCGCGCATGTCCGGCGGGGTGGCCTGGGCGAGCGTGGAGCCGTCGGTGAACTCGACCATCGAGTGCACGTACGACTGCGGGTGCACGACGACCTCGATGCGGTCGAAGGGGATGTCGTAGAGCAGGTGCGCCTCGATGACCTCCAGGCCCTTGTTGACCAGGGTGGCGCTGTTCACCGTGATCACCGGGCCCATCGCCCAGGTCGGGTGCGCGAGCGCGTCCTCGGGCGTGACGCCGGCCAGCTCCTCGCGGGTCCGGCCGCGGAAGGGGCCGCCGGAGGCGGTGACCACCAGCTTGCGCACGTCGGCACGGGTGCCCGCGGCCAGCGCCTGGAACAGCGCGGCGTGCTCGGAGTCGACCGGGATGATCTGCCCGGGCGCCGCCAGCGCCTTCACCAGCGGGCCGCCGACGATCAGCGACTCCTTGTTGGCCAGGGCCAGGGTGCGGCCCGCTTCGAGGGCGGCCAGCGTGGGCGCCAGGCCGATGGATCCGGTGATGCCGTTGAGTACGGTGTGACACGCGGAGGCGGCGAGCTGCGTCGCCGCGTCGGGCCCGGCCAGCACCTCGGGCAGCGGCTCGGTGCCGTACTGCGCGCCCAGCGCCTCGCGCAGCGCGGGCACCACGTCCTCGCGGGCGACCGCGACCGTGCGCACGCGCAGCCGGTGCGCCTGCTCGGCGAGCAGGCCGACCCGGCCGCCCGCCGCGGACAGCGCGGTGACCCGGAAGCGGTCGGGATTGCGCAGCACCAGGTCGATGGCCTGGGTGCCGATGGACCCGGTGGAGCCGAGGACGACGACGTCCCGGCGGCCTTCGCCCGGATCGAAGGCGATGTGCGGGTCGGCGAGGGGGGCTGGGCTTTCCGTCATGCCCCCCATTGTTGCCCCATCGCCTGTGTGCGCGTACGAGGGTCGGTCAGCCCGAGCCCTTCGCGCCGTCCGCCACCGCCGCGCGGAACTTCTCCCACTGGGCCGTGACGACCTCGGGCGGGACGCCGCCGATGTCCTTGGTGCCCAGGACCTCGGCGCGGAAGGAGAGGGTGGTGGTGCCGGAGCGCACCACGGTCAGGTACTCGTACAGCCTGGTGCCCTTGTCCTTCACGTCCTGGATGGTGAAGCGGTACGCGCGCGCCTCGTCGCCCACGCCCGCCGGGGCCTTCAGCGTCTGCACCGAGAGGTAGGGGGCGCTGGTGATCGCGCGCTGCTCGGCGAAGCCGCCCGCGCAGTCCCGGCCCGCCTTCTCCAGGCTCGCCATGACGGCCCGGGCGCCGTCCCCGCCGTACGCGCGCAGTTGTACGGCGACGCTGGTGCCGGTCACCCCGCCGGCCGCGTCGACCTGGCGGTTGACCTCGGCGGCGGGCTTCACCGGGGCGACGTCCCCGGCGAGGCTGACCAGCGGCTGGCAGACCTCGCGGTCCGCGGTGTACGCGTCGCTGTGCGGGCCGTCGAGCGCGAACTCGGAGGCGGTGTAGGCGCCGACCTTCTCGCCGTCGCCGAACGCGGCGGCCGTCAGCCGCGCCCCGGTGAGCGCCCCCTTGGTGTCGGCCGCCGGCGCCGAGGGCGCCGCCTTCGATGCGCCGGTCCGCGCGGCGGGACCGTCGCCGCCCTTGTCGCCGCCGTCGCCCTCCGACCCGCAGGCCGCCGCGGCCGCGAGCAGGGCCGCGGTGACGGCGAGCGCCGCCCCCCGTCGCAGCCCGCCCCGCCGGTCGTGTGTCCCCGCCCCGTGCATCCCTGACGTCCCGTCCGTGGTCGCTTTCCTGATCGAGGCCCGATTATGGGCGCCCGGGCGCGGCCCTGTCACCGGGTGCCCGGCACCGGACGTGCCGGTGCCGGGCGGTACGGGGTGCCCCGCGGGGCGTTCCGCGGGGCGCGGGCGTCAGCGGATGGGCCGGTGCAGGTTGTCGCCGGCGGGCGGGCCCGGGGTCGCGTCGGCGATCCAGGGGCCGTCCCCGCTGGGGTCGACGATGCCCTCCTCCAGCCACAGGTACGCGCCCGAGAGCACGCCCTCGACGACCTTGCGGTCCAGGTCGTCGGTGTTGGCCCACAGACGCCCGAACAGCTCGTCGGCGCGCAGCCGGGCCTGGCGGCAGAACACGTGCGCCAGCTGGCGGGCCTCGGGCGTGCCCAGCAGTTCGGCCCGTACGCAGGCGGCGCTCATGGCGAACAGTTCGGCGCCGATGTCCACGATCCGGCCCAGGAAGCCCTGCTTGGTCTCCATCCGGCCCTGCCAGCGGGACATCCCGTAGAACGTGGACCTGGCCAGCTTGCGGGCCGAGCGCTCCACGTACCGCAGGTGCGGAGCCAGCTCCCCGAACTCGGCGTAGGCGCCGGGCCGCTGCCCCGGTCCCGCGACCAGCTTCGGCAGCCAGCGGGCGTAGAAGCCGCCCGCCCGCGCGCCCGCCCTGGCCTTGTCGCCCAGGGACTTGTCGGGGTCGATGATGTCGCCCGCGACGGCCAGGTGGGCGTCGACGGCCTCGCGCGCGATCAGCAGGCGCATGATCTCGCTGGAGCCCTCGAAGATCCGGTTGATCCGCAGGTCGCGCAGGATCTGCTCGGCGGGCACGGCCCGTTCGCCGCGGGCGGCCAGCGAGTCGGCGGTCTCGTAGCCCCGGCCGCCGCGGATCTGGACCAGCTCGTCGGCGATCAGCCAGGCCATCTCGGAGCCGTACAGCTTGGCAAGGGCGGCCTCGATGCGGATGTCGTTGCGGTCCTCGTCGGCCATCTGCGACGACAGGTCGAGGACCGCCTCCAGGGCGAAGGTGGTGGCCGCGATGAAGGAGATCTTGGCGCCCACCGCCTCGTGCCGGGCCACCGGGCGGCCCCACTGCTCGCGCACCGCCGTCCACTCGCGGGCGATCTTCAGGCACCACTTGCCGGCGCCCACGCAGAGCGCGGGCAGCGACAGGCGGCCGGTGTTGAGCGTGGTCAGGGCGATCTTCAGGCCCGCGCCCTCGGGGCCGATGCGGTGGGCGGCGGGGACCCGCACCCGGTGGAAGCGGGTGACGCCGTTCTCGATGCCGCGCAGGCCCATGAAGGCGTTGCGGTGCTCCACCGTGACGCCCTCGGAGCCCGCCTCGACCACGAACGCGGTGATGCCGCCCCGGTGGCCCTCGCCGCGGGGCACCCGGGCCATCACCACAAGCAGGTCGGCGACCACGCCGTTGGTGGTCCAGAGCTTCACGCCGTCGAGCACGTAGTCGTCGCCGTCGGGCACCGCGGTGGTGGCGAGCCGGGCCGGGTCGGAGCCGACGTCCGGCTCGGTCAGCAGGAAGGCCGAGATGTCGGTGCGGGCCAGCCGCGGCAGGAACGCGTCCTTCTGCTCCTGGGTGCCGAACAGCTTCAGCGGCTGCGGCACCCCGATCGACTGGTGCGCCGAGAGCAGCGCGCCGATCGCGGGGCTGACCGAACCGGCCAGCGCCAGGGCCTTGTTGTAGTACACCTGGGTCAGGCCGAGCCCGCCGTACTTGGTGTCGATCTTCATGCCGAGCGCGCCGAGCTCCTTGAGGCCGTTGACCACCTCGTCGGGGATCCTGGCCTCGCGCTCGATCAGGGCGCCGTCGACCTTGGTCTCGCAGAAGTCGCGCAGCTTGGCGAGGAACTCCTCGCCGCGCTGGGCGTCGTCGTCGGCGGGCCGCGGGTGCGGGTGGATCAGGTCGAGCCGGAAGCGGCCCAGGAACAGCTCCTTGGCGAAGCTGGGTTTGCGCCAGTCCTGCTCGCGGGCTTCCTCGGCCACCCGGCGGGCTTCGCGTTCGGTGACCTTGGGCTTGGACGTTGGTGCGGACATGAGGGCTCACCTCGCCGCGGAAGTGTCGGCCGGCCGGCGGTAGTACCGACCGGTGCTACTCATCCGTATCGCTGCGTCTCCCCGTTTTGTACCCGAAGGCGCCCGATACGGAAAGACGGCCGGAGCCCCCGCACAGCGGGCTCCGGCCGTCTTCCTGGTGGGCGCGGGTCCTACAGGGCCAGGCCCGTCAGGACGAGCACGCGCTCGTAGGTGTAGTCGTCCATGGCGTACCGCACGCCCTCGCGGCCCACGCCGGACGCCTTGGCGCCGCCGTAGGGCATCTGGTCGGCGCGGTAGGAGGGCACGTCGCCGACGACCACGCCGCCGACCTCCAGGGCCCGGTGGGCGCGGAAGGCCGCCTGCACGTCGTGCGTGAACACACCGGTCTGCAGGCCGTACTTGGAGTCGTTGACCGCGGCGAACGCGGCGGCCTCGCCGTCCACCTTCTGCACCGAGAGGACCGGTCCGAAGACCTCCTCGCGGGCCAGCGTGGTGCCGGCGGGCAGCTCGGTGAGCACGGTCGGGGCGTAGGAGGCGCCCTCGCGCGAGCCGCCGGTGACCAGGGTGGCGCCCGCGGCGACGGCCTCGTCCACCCAGGACTCCACGCGCTTGGCCGCGTCCTCGCTGACCAGCGGGCCGACGTCGGTCTTGGCGTCCGAGGGGTCACCGGTGACCTGGGCCTCGACGGCCGCGACGATCTTCGGCAGCAGCCGGTCGTAGACGGCGGCGTCGGCGATCACGCGCTGCACGCCGATGCAGGACTGGCCGCCCTGGTAGTTGGAGAAGGTGGCGATCCGGGTCGCCGCCCAGTCCAGGTCCTCCTCGCTCGCCCAGTCGCCCAGGACCACGGCCGCGCCGTTGCCGCCGAGCTCCAGGGTGCAGTGCTTGCGCGGCACCGAGTCCATGATCGCGTAACCGACCTTGTCGGAGCCGGTGAAGGAGATGACCGGCAGCCGCTCGTCCTGGACCAGCGCGGGCATCTTGTCGTTCTCGACGGGCAGCACCGACCAGGAGCCCTCGGGCAGCTCGGTCTCGGCGAGCAGTTCGCCCAGGAGCAGCGCCGAGATCGGGGTGGCCGGGGCCGGCTTGAGGATGATCGGGGCGCCGACGGCGATGGCCGGGGCGACCTTGTGCGCGCACAGGTTCAGCGGGAAGTTGAACGGCGCGATGCCCAGGACCACGCCCTTGGGGAAGCGGCGGGTGAGCGCCAGGCGGCCCTGGCCGCCCGCGTCGGTGTCCAGGCGCTGGGCCTCGCCGCCGTTGAAGCGGCGGGCCTCCTCGGCCGCGAAGCGGAAGACGGAGACGGCCCGGCCGACCTCGCCGCGCGCCCACTTGATCGGCTTGCCGTTCTCGGCGGAGATCAGCTGGGCGATCTCCTCGGTGCGCTCGGCCAGGCGGCGCGACACGTGGTCGAGGGCGGCGGCGCGGACGTGGGCCGGGGTGGCGGAGAAGGCCTCGACGGACGCGTGCGCGGCGGCCACGGCCTCCTCGACCTGGGCCTCGGTCGGGATCGAGACCCGGCCGACGAGCCGGCCGTCCCAGGGGGAGGTGACGTCGAAGGAGGTCTCGCCGGTGGCCTGGCGGCCGGCGAGCCAGAAGGCGTGCGTGGAGGTCATGTCCGGCCCTTCCGCGTGCGGGTGGTTCGTTGGGGTGCTGTCCGGGTCCACCGTAGGTGGCGGGGGCGGAGCGGTCGCTTGTCCGCGGTGGAGTACTGGGCGGGCGGGGTGCGCCGTTGTGTCGTACGGCGGGGGGCGGGGGTACGGGTCGCGGAGGCGGGTCGTTGCCGTACGGGGCCGGGACCGCGCGTACCCGTACGAACCGGAGCCCCCGGGTCCGCGCTCGGCGAGGCGGCCGGGGGTCGCCTACTGCGGGACCGTCGTCGCCTTCAGGGCCAGCCACAGCTCCATCCGCACGTCCGCGTCGTCCAGCGAGCGGCCCAGGATCTCCTCCACCCGGCGCATCCGGTAGCGCAGGGTGTGGCGGTGCACGCCCAGGTCGGCGGCGGCCGCGTCCCACTGGCCGTGCCGCGAGAGCCAGGCCCGCAGCGAGGCCACCAGGTCGCCGCGGCCGGTCGCGTCGTGCTCGTACAGCGCGCGCAGCATCCCCTCGGCGAACGCCCGCACCGCGTCGTCCGCGAGCAGCGGCAGCACCGAGCCGGCGGCCAGCTCCTCGTGCTCGACCAGCGGGCGACCGCGGCGGCGGGCCACCGACAGGGCCTGTTCGGCCTGCTTGAAGGCGACCGCGGCGGCGGTCGGGCCGGCCGGCGCGGACAGGCCGAGGACCACCCCGGCGGCCTCCGCCTCCCGCTCGGCGTACCCCGCGCAGGCGGCGGCCACCGCTCCCCCGTCGGCGGCCAGGACCACCAGGCGGCCGTCGCCGTCGGGGACGGCGAGGACCGGCTCGCCGGTACGCACGGCGGCGGTGTCCAGGGCGTCGGTGAGCGCGGACAGCGGGTCGGCCGCCGGGTCGCCGTCCGCCTCGGCCCCGGCCGGTTCGGCGATCAGCAGCCGGAAGGGCGCGTCGAGCAGCCCGCCGTACAGGTCCCCGGCGACCGTGCGGGCGTGCTCGGGCTGCCCGGCGAGCAGCATCCGCAGCACGGCCGCGCCGAGCCGCTGCTCGGCGGCGTGCAGCGAGCGGGAGCGCTCGGTGGTGAGGGTGAGCAGGGCGACGGCGGAGTGCACGGCGTAGCGCTCGGCGGTGCCCAGCGCGGAGCCGGTGCCGACGGCCAGGGCGCCGCGCACCCGGCGGCCCGAGCCCAGCGACTGCAGCTCCACGCGGTCGTCGGAGCCGCTGACCACGTCGCTGGCGGGGGCGGGGCGCTCGCGCAGCCGCTCCACGGCCCCGGCGAGCCGGGCGGCGCGCCGGGCGGCCCACTCGGGGGCGGCGCTGACGACGGCGCCGGAGGCGTCGTAGAGCGCGGCCCAGCCGTCGACGTGGGCGGCGAGCCGGGCGACGACCGCGTCGGGGCCCTCGGCGAGGGCGGCCCGGGTGAGCTCGCGCTGGGCCTCGAAGCCCGCGGTCACCGCGCGGTACTGGTCGGCGGCGATGGCGGCGCTGACCGCCTTGCTGATGGCCAGGAACGGGGTGCGGCGGGGCACCTCCAGGAGCGGGAAGTCCTCCTCGCGGGCCGCTTCGAGGAGCGCCTCGGGGACCTCCTCGTGGCTGACGCCGACGGCGAAGCCGAGGCCGACCACGCCCGCGCCGTCCAGCCGGCGCACGTAGCGCCGCATCGCGCCGGGGTCCTCGGCGTCCAGCGTCATGGCGGTGGTGAGCAGCAGCTCGCCGCCCTCCATGTACGGGACGGGGTCGGCGAGTTCGCTGACGTGGGCCCAGCGCACCGGGGTGTCGAGCCGGTCCGCGCCCGCGCGCACGACGAGCTTGAGCGCCGAGTGCTGGACGAGCGAGGCGAGCGTGGGCGGCATGGAGGGCCTTCGGTCGGGGGCGGTGCGCTTTGCGCCGTCCCGTACGGGTGGCGCCCCTCGATTCTGCCAGGACGTACGGGTGTGCGGTTCAGGTCCTCAGGTCCACCAGCAGCGGGGGCGTGTACTCCCCGCGCACGTCGGTCAGCGAGAGGACCGCGTGCCCGGCCGGGACGGCGTGCGCCAGCTCGGAGGCGGACCAGCGCTCGCGCTCCACCTGGCGGATGGTGACGGCCTCGGCGGTGGCGGCCTTGCCGGTGACCAGGCGGCGCATGAAGTGCAGGGCCTTGGTGAGCGGCTCGTCGGAGATGATCTGGCGGTTGGTGACGTCCCGGGTCTGCACCCACTCGGTGCCCCAGGTCTGGGCGAACCGGCCGCCGTCCCAGGGGGCCAGGCCCGCGAAGGCCATCCGGCAGCCGACGGCGCCGAGCAGCGGGTCGCGCAGCGGCTCGGGGACGTCCTCCAGGGTGCGCAGCGACAGGACCACCCCGGCGTTGGCGGAGCGCAGCCGCTGGACGGCCCGCACCGAGTCGGCGGTGACGGTGTGGGTGGCGTCGTCCAGGACCAGGCAGGCGAACAGCGAGCGGTCGGCGCGGGCCAGGGCGGCCTCGGTGAACTGGGCGAGCAGCAGCCGGGCGACGATCCGGGAGGCCTCGGCGTGGCCGCGCTCGGGCAGGTCGACGCGGACCCGCAGCGGCTGCTCGACGGCGCGCAGGGAGAACTGGCCGCGCGGGCCGTCGGTGCGGAAGGAGCGGGCGAAGGCGGGGCGGTCCAGGAAGGCGACGCGGTCGGCGAGCAGCGGGCCGAGGTCGTCGGCGCGCTCGGCCTGGCGGGCCCGCGCGTCCAGCTCGCGCAGCTGGGCCGGGGCGCCGGCGACGGCCCGGCGCAGGGCGGCCAGCGCGGCCCGGTCGCCGCCGACCAGCTCGCGCAGCTCGGGCACGGCGGGGAAGCGGCCGTGGGCGGCCCGGTGCGGGCCGATGAGCTGGGCCAGCACGGTGGCGGCCCGCCGGGTGTCGGCCCCCAGGTCGCCCACGAGCGCCTCGGCGAGCATCCGGGCGGCCTCGTCGGGGTCGTCGGCGCCCCCGTACAGGTCCAGGTCGTGGCCGGGGTCCTCCTCCCCCACCCGGACGACCACGTCGAAGGCGTCGTCCGGGGCGAGGGCGGTGCCGCGGGCGGTGACGGCGACGACGGCGCCCCGGTTGGCGAGCGCCTGCAGGCACATGCCCTCCACCACGGGCCGGGTCAGCCGCACGGTCTTCCCGGCCCCCGCGGGCCCCACGGCCACCAGCGAGGTCCCCAGCAGCGCGGGCTCCAGGGCGACCCCGGTGGTGCGCCGGGCGTAGGGGTTGCGGGGGGAGTCGGCGGCGGTGCCGATGCGGACCTGGCCGGTGGACACGTCGTGGGCGGCGGTGCGCACCGGCAGGTCCCGGGCGCCGGACGGGTGGGCGCAGGCGGCCGGGCCGTGGGCGCGCACGGCGTCGGTGAAGGCGGGCAGCCGCTCGGGCCGGGTCCGTACGCCGTGCCAGGCCCGGCGGATGCGGGTGTAGTCGACGTCCGAGAGGGTTCCGGCGCGGGTGGCCTCGGCCAGCTGGGCGGCGGTCTCGGCGAGTCCGGCGTCGCGCAGCTCGGGCCACTCGGCGGGGTCGGCGCCGGGGGCGGGCGGCGCGGTGCCCTCGGGGGCGGCGCCGCGGCGCCCGGCGAGGCGGCGGCGGACGGCCGGCCAGGTGCCGATCCGGCCCAGCGCCGCGACGACCGCGACGACCAGGCACACGTAGTAGAGGGTGGAGGCCCAGGAGAGCAGGGTCACGGTGCGGGGCATGTCCCGCCAGACGCCCGGCAGCAGCACGAACAGCGGCCAGACGGGGACGCCGTAGCGCTGCCAGACCTCACGCCAGTTGCCGACCCGGCCGAAGCCGTGGGCCAGCAGGGAGAGCACCAGCGCGTACCAGAGGTAGGTCGCGGCGACGTACAGCCCGAACTCGGGGCTGGCGGCGTTCTTCCACTCCTCGGGGACCAGCCAGAGCATGGGCAGCAGCCACCAGCCCTTGACGAAGACCCACCAGCCCTCCAGGTACTGGTTCCACAGCAGCGACCACAGGAGCCAGCCGCAGAGGTACGCGACCAGGGCCCCGGTGATCAGCTGGCGGCCCGGCACCGCCTCCCGCTCCTCCTCGGGGCGCTCGTGGTGGCCGGTCCGCCAGACGCCGGGGGCGGCCTCGGGGCGCGGCAGCCGCAGCCACTCGGCGACGGGCATCCGGCCGGGCGCACGGGACGGCGGGGGCGGGACGGGCGGCGCGGCCGGCGGGGCCGCGGGCGCGGGCACCGCGGGGTGCGGGTGCGGCGCGGGGCCCT
>NZ_JBEOYE010000168.1:0-11402 GCF_040296945.1 Streptomyces sp. NPDC001941
GGCTCGGCGGGCCAGGGCAACTACGCCGCCGCCAACGCCTACCTGGACGGCCTGATGGCCCAGCGGCGCGCCGCCGGGCTGCCCGGCCTCTCGCTGGCCTGGGGCCTGTGGGAGCAGAGCGACGGCCTCACCGCCCACCTCAGCGCCGTCGACCAGGCCCGCATGAGCCGCGGCGGCGTCCTCGCCCTCACGCACGCCGAGGGCCTGCGCATCCTCGACACCGGCCTGCACATGGGCCAGGCGCTGCTCGTCCCGATCAAGCTCGACCTCAAGGCCGTGCGCGGCCAGGCCGCGTCCGGCGCGGGCGTCCCGCACCTGCTGCGCGGCCTGGTCAAGGCAGGGCGCCGCACCGCGCGCGCCGCCGCCGGGGACACCGGCGCGCTGGTCCGCCGCCTCGCCAGCATCTCCCCCGAGGAGCAGGACGGCGTACTGCTCTCGGTCGTCCAGGCCGAGGCCGGGGCCGTGCTCGGCTTCACCAGCCCCGAACTCACCCAGGGCACCAAGGGCTTCAGCGACATCGGCTTCGACTCGCTGACCGCCGTGGAGCTGCGCAACCGGCTCAGCGCGGCCACCGGCGTGAAGCTGCCCGCCACGCTGATCTTCGACTACCCCACCCCGAAGGCCCTCGCCCGCCACCTGCGCGAGGAGCTGGGCGACAGCGCCGCGGCCGACGCGCCCGCGGCGGGCGCCGTGGCCGTCGCCGACCCCGACGAGCCGATCGCGATCGTCGGCATGGCCTGCCGCCTGCCCGGCGGCGTCACCGGCCCCGAGGCGCTGTGGCGCCTGGTGCGGGAGGGCCGCCAGGGCATCTCCGGCTTCCCCGACGACCGGGGCTGGGACCTGGACGCCCTGTTCGACGACGACCCCGACAAGGCCGGCACCTCCTACGCCGCGCACGGCGGCTTCCTGCGGGGCGCCGGACTCTTCGACGCGGGCTTCTTCGGCATCTCGCCGCGCGAGGCCCTCGCCATGGACCCGCAGCAGCGCCTGCTGCTCGAAGCGACCTGGGAGGCCCTGGAGAGCGCGGGCATCGACCCGACCGCCGCCCGCGGCGACAACATCGGCGTCTTCTCCGGCGTCTCCATCCACGACTACGTCGAGTCCCTGACCAGCCTGCCGGCCGACCTCGAGGGCTTCGCCACGACCGCCACCGCGGGCAGTGTCGCCTCCGGCCGGGTCAGCTACGCCTTCGGCTTCGAGGGCCCGGCCGTCACCGTGGACACCGCCTGCTCCTCGTCCCTGGTCGCCCTGCACCTGGCCGCGCAGGCGCTGCGCTCCGGCGAGTGCACCACCGCCCTCGCGGGCGGCGTCGCCGTGATGGGCTCGCCCATCGGCGTGCTCGGCATGTCGCGCCAGCGCGGCCTGGCGGGCGACGGCCGCTGCAAGGCGTACGCGGACGACGCGGACGGCACCGTGCTGTCCGAGGGCGTCGCCCTGGTCGTCCTTGAGCGCCTGTCGGTGGCCCGTGAGCGCGGCCACCAGGTGCTCGCCGTGGTCCGGGGCAGCGCGGTCAACCAGGACGGCGCGTCCAACGGCCTGACCGCCCCCAACGGCCCCTCCCAGCAGCGCGTCATCCGCAAGGCCCTGGCCAACGCGGGCATCACCCCGGCCGAGGTGGACGTGGTCGAGGGCCACGGCACCGGCACCGTGCTCGGCGACCCGATCGAGGCGCAGGCCCTGATCGCCACCTACGGCAAGGGCCGCGACGTCCGGCAGCCGCTGCTGCTCGGCTCGCTCAAGTCCAACATCGGGCACACCCAGGCCGCCGCCGGTGTCGCGGGCGTGATCAAGATGGTCCAGGCGCTGCGCCACGGCGTGCTGCCCCCGACGCTGCACGCCGGGGAGCGCACCACCAAGGTCGACTGGTCGGACGGTGTCGTCGAGCTGCTGACCGAGGAGCGCGCCTGGCCGCGCGACGGCCGTCCGCGCCGCGCGGGCGTGTCCTCGTTCGGCATCAGCGGCACCAACGCCCACCTGATCCTCGAAGAGGCCCCCGCGGAGGCGCCCGCCGCCGTGGCGGAGGGCCCCTCGGGCGTGCTGCCGCTGGTGGTGTCGGCGCGCGGCGCCGGAGCGCTCGCGGGACAGGCCGAGCGCCTGGCCGCGTACGTGGACGGGGAGGACCGGCCCCCGCTCGCGGGGATCGCCGCCGCCCTGGTCGCGCGCCGGGCGCTGCTGAGCGAGCGCGCGGTCGTCGTGGCGGGCTCGGACGAGGAGGCGGCGGCCGGACTGCGGGCGCTGGCCCGCGGCGAGGGCGCACCGGGCGTGGTGACAGGGCCCGAGGGCTCCGCGCTGCCGGGCAAGGTGGCGTGGGTGTTCCCGGGCCAGGGCTCGCAGTGGGCGGGCATGGGCCGTGAACTCCAGGACTCCTCCCCGGTGTTCGCCGAGCGGATCGCCGAGTGTGCCGCCGCGCTGGAGCCGTACGTCGACTGGTCGCTCATCGACGTGCTGCGCGGGGAGGTGAACCCCGGCCTGATGGAGCGCGTGGACGTGTTGCAGCCCGCGAGTTTCGCGGTGATGGTCGGCCTGGCGGCCGTCTGGACGTCGGCGGGGGTGGAGCCGGACGCGGTGGTGGGTCACTCGCAGGGCGAGATCGCGGCGGCGTGCGTGTCCGGTGCGCTGTCGCTGGAGGACGCTGCCCGGGTGGTGGCCCTGCGCAGCCAGGCCATCGCCGGCCGGCTCGCGGGCCGTGGTGGCATGGCGTCGGTGGCGCTCACCGAGGCGGAGGCCGTCGCGCGCATCGCGCGCTGGGCGGACCGCGTGGAGGTCGCCGCCGTCAACAGCCCGACCTCTGTGGTCGTCGCCGGTGACGCGGAAGCGCTGGACGAGGCCCTCGCCGCCCTGGAGTCCGAGGGCGTACGGGTCCGCCGCGTCGCGGTCGACTACGCCTCCCACACCCGGCACGTCGAGGACATCGAGGACGTCCTCGCCGAGTCCCTGGCCGGGATCACGGCCGAGGCCCCGCGCGTGCCCTTCTACTCCACCGTGACCGGCGGCTGGATCACCGACTCCGCTGTCCTGGAAGGCGGTTACTGGTACCGCAACCTGCGCGGCCAGGTCGGCTTCGGCCCCGCGATCGCCGCGCTCGTCGCACAGGGCCACGGCGTCTTCGTCGAGGTCAGCGCCCACCCGGTGCTCGTCCAGCCGGTCACCGAGATCGTCGACGAGGCCGAGGCCGCCTTCGGCACGGTGGTCACCGGCTCGGTGCGCCGCGACGAGGGCGGACCGCGCCGGCTGTACGCGTCGATGGCCGAACTGTTCGTGCGCGGCGTCCCGGTGGACTGGGCGTCGCTGCTGCCCGCCGGTGCCACCGGACAGGGCGTGGACCTGCCCACGTACGCCTTCGACCACCGGCACTACTGGCTGCACACGGCCAGGACGGCCACCGACGCGGCCTCCCTGGGCCAGGCGGCCGTCGACCACCCGCTGCTCGGCGCGATGGTCCGGCTGCCCGAGTCCGAGGCCCTGTTGTTCACCTCGCGCCTGTCGCTGAAGTCGCACCCCTGGCTGGGCGACCACACGGTCGGAGGCGTCGCGATCCTGCCCGCCGCGGGCCTGGCCGAGCTGGCCGTGCGCGCCGGTGACGAGGCCGGCTGCGGCGTGCTCGGCGAGCTGGTGATCGAGGCGCCGGTCGTGGTGCCCGAGCAGGGCGGCGTACGCATCCAGGTCGCCGTCGGCGAGCCCGCAGAGGACGGCTCCCGGGCGGTGACGGTCCACGCCCAGCGCGAGGCGGCCGGAACCGGCGAGGCCGCCTGGATGCGGCACGCCACCGGCACGCTCGTCGCTGAACTCCCCACAAGTGCGCCGGACTTCGACTTCGCCGCCTGGCCTCCGGCCGGTGCGCGCGCGGTCGACGCCGACGAGCTGTACGCCGGTGCGGCCGACCGGGGCCACGCGTACGGCCCGGCCTTCCAGGCCGTGCGCGCGCTCTGGCGGCGCGGCGACGAGGTGTTCGCCGAGGTCGCCCTGGACGAGGAGCGGCGCAAGGACGCCGGCCGCTACGGCCTGCACCCCGCGCTCCTCGACGCCGCGCTGCACGCCCACGCGCTGTCCGCCGAAGCGGCCGACGGCGACGGCGTGCCGCAGGCGCTCGGCTGGCGGGGGCTGATGCTGCACGCCGCCGGAGCCCCCGCGCTGCGGGTGCGCCTGCACCTCGACGGCTCCGGCGCCCTGGCGCTCCAGGCCGCGGACGAGACCGGTGGCCCGGTCGTCTCGGTGGACGCGCTGGAGCTGCGTACGCTCGCGGCCGGGCAGCTGTCCACGGGCGAGGAGGCCGTGACCGACGCGCTGTTCCAGGTCGACTGGACCGAACTGCCCGCGCCCCAGGGCGTGGAGGCGGACCGGAACTGGATCCGGGTGGCCTCGGTCGACGACGTGGTGGCCCTGGTCGGCGGCCCGGTGCCGCGGGCCGCCGTCCTCCGGGCGCCCGGCGGCGACGGCGAGGGCGCCGTGCTCGACCTGACCGCCCGCGTCCTCGCGGTCGTCCAGGCCTGGCTGGCCGCCAAGGGCTTCGAGGAGTCGCGGCTCGTCGTCGTCACCCGGGGCGCGGTGCCCGCGGGCGACGGCGCGGTCACCGACCCGGCGGGCTCCGCGGTGTGGGGCCTGGTGCGGGCCGCGCAGGCGGAGAACCCGGACCGGATCGTGCTGCTCGACACCGACCCGGCCGCCGACCCGGACACCGGGCTCGACGCGACCGTGGCCGCCGCCCTCGCCACCGGCGAGCCGCAGGTGGCGGCGCGCGGGGCCGTCCTGTCCGCGCCGCGCCTGGCGCGGGCCGAAGTCGCCCCCGTCGAGGGCGTGTTCGGGCCCGAGGGCACCGTCCTGATCACCGGTGGCACCGGCTCGCTGGGCGCGCTCGCGGCGCGGCACCTGGTCGCCCGCTACGGCGTGCGGAGCCTGGTCCTGGCCAGCCGTCGGGGTCCGGACGCGGAGGGCGTGGCCGAGCTGGTCACCGAACTCGCCGCGCAGGGCGCCCAGGTGACGGTCGAGGCCTGCGACGTGTCCGACCGCGCGCAGGTGGCCGCGCTCCTGGCCGCCGTACCGGCCGACCGTCCGCTGCGCGGAGTGCTGCACACGGCGGGCGTCCTGGACGCCGGGGTGATCGGGACGCTGAGCCCCGAGCGCCTGGCACGCGTCTACGGCCCCAAGGCCGATGCCGTACGCCACCTGGACGAGCTGACGCGCGGCCTTCAGCTGGACGCTTTCGTGGTCTACTCCTCGGTCTCTGCGGTCTTCATGGGCGCGGGCAGCGGCAGTTACGCGGCGGCCAACGCCTACCTGGACGGCCTGATGGCCCGGCGCAGGGCGGCCGGACTCCCTGGCCTCTCGCTCGCCTGGGGCCTGTGGGACCAGACCACCGGCATGGCGGCCAACACCGACGAACTCGTCCGCTCGCGGATGAGCCGGCGCGGCGGCCTGCAGATCATGAGCACGGCCGAGGGCATGGAGCTCTTCGACGCTGCCATCGGCTCCGGCCGCCCGCTCCTGGTGCCCGCCAAGGTCGACCTGCGGGCCGTGCGGGCGGAAGCGTCCGCGGGCACCGCCGTACCGCACATGCTGCGCGGCCTGGTGCGCGCGGGCCGCAGGCTCGCCCGCACCGGCTCCGCCGACGGGGGCGAGCTCAACCGCCGCCTCGCCGGACTGGCCGCCGCCGAGCGGGAGAAGGCCCTCGTGGACCTGGTCAGGACCCAGGCGGCCGTCGTCCTCGGCCACGCCGGGCCGGACGGGGTCCGCGCCGACACGGCGTTCAAGGACACCGGCTTCGACTCGCTCACCTCCGTGGAACTGCGCAACCGGCTGCGGGAGGCGACGGGCCTGAAGCTGCCCGCCACCCTGGTCTTCGACTACCCGAACCCGCAGGCCCTCGCCCGCCACCTGCACGAAGAACTGGTCCCGGACGGCTCCGCCGACGGCGCCGAGGTCGACGAGACCCGGCTGCGCGGCGCCCTCGCGTCACTCCCGCTGGCCCGCTTCCGCGAGGCCGGACTGCTCGACGCCCTGCTCGAACTGGCCGCCCTCGCCGACGGCGGCCCCGCACTCGGCGCACCGGACGCGGCGGACGAGGGGGCGGCGCTCGCCGACCTCGGCGTCGACGACCTCGTCCAGCTCGCGCTCGGCGACAACTGATCCTGCGACTGAGGAAGATTGGGGAACCACGTGAGTGCGTCGTACGAAAAGGTCGTCGAAGCGCTGCGGGCATCGCTCGAAGAGGTCGGCTCGCTGAAGAAGCGGAACCGTCAGCTCATCGACGCGTCCCGCGAACCCATCGCGATCGTGGGCATGTCCTGCCGGCTCCCCGGCGGGGTGGCGGGACCGGAGGACCTGTGGCGCCTGGTGCGCGACGGGCGTGACGCCGTGACGTCCTTCCCCGAGGACCGGGGCTGGGACCTGGAGGGCCTGTTCGACGCCGACCCGGAGAAGGCCGGGACGACGTACACCGACCAGGGCGGCTTCCTGCACGAGGCGGGCCTGTTCGACGCGGGCTTCTTCGGGATATCGCCGCGCGAGGCGCTGGCGATGGACCCGCAGCAGCGGCTGCTCCTTGAGACCTCGTGGGAGGCCCTGGAGAGCGCGGGCATCGACCCCACCGCCCTCAAGGGCGACGACGTGGGCGTGTTCTCGGGCGTGTTCGGCCAGGGGTACGTCGCCCCCGGCGCCAGCGTCGTCACCCCCGAGCTTGAGGGCTTCGCGGGCACCGGCGGCTCGACGAGCGTCGCCTCGGGCCGCGTCAGCTACGTCCTCGGCTTCGAGGGCCCCGCCGTCACGATCGACTCGGCCTGCTCCTCGTCCCTGGTCGCCATGCACCTGGCCGCGCAGTCGCTGCGCACCGGCGAGTGCACCATGGCGCTCGCGGGCGGCGCGACCGTGATGGCCAACCCCGGTGCCTTCGTGGAGTTCTCGCGCCAGCGCGGGCTCGCCGAGGACGGCCGCTGCAAGGCGTACGCGGACGGTGCCGACGGCACCGGCTGGGCCGAGGGCGTGGGCGTGGTCGTCCTGGAGCGCCTGTCGGTGGCCCGTGAGCGCGGCCACCGGGTCCTCGCCGTGCTCAAGGGCTCGGCGGTCAACCAGGACGGCGCGTCCAACGGCCTGACCGCCCCCAACGGCCCCTCCCAGCAGCGCGTCATCCGCAGCGCCCTCGCCAGCGCCGGGATCACCGCCGCCGAGGTGGACGTCGTCGAGGGCCACGGCACCGGCACCGTCCTCGGCGACCCGATCGAGGCGCAGGCCCTGCTCGCCACCTACGGCAAGGGCCGCGACCCGCAGAAGCCGCTCTGGCTGGGCTCGCTGAAGTCCAACATCGGCCACACCCAGGCCGCCGCCGGAGTCGCGGGCGTCATCAAGATGGTCCAGGCGCTGCGCCACGGCGTGCTGCCCAGGACGCTCCACGTGGACGCCCCCTCGTCCAAGGTCGACTGGTCGGCGGGCGCGGTGGAACTGCTCACCGAGAACCGCCCCTGGCCGGCCCAGGGCACCGCCCCGCGCCGCGCGGGCGTCTCCGCCTTCGGCGTCAGCGGCACCAACGCGCACCTGATCCTGGAGGAGGCGCCCGCCGAGGAGGCGCCCGCCGCCCCCGGGCAGGACGCGGACGGCGTGGTCCCGCTGCTGCTCTCCGCGCGCGGCGACATCGCCCTCGCCGCCCAGGCCGAGCGCCTCGGCTCCTTCCTGGAGGGCGCCGACGCGGTCCCGGGGGCGTCCCTCGCAGCCGCCCTGGCCACCCGCCGCGCCCGGCTGAGCGAGCGCGCCGTCGTCGTGGCCGGCGGCCGCGACGAGGCCCTGGCCGGGCTGCGGGCCCTGGCGCTCGGCGACGACGCCCCCGGCGTGGTCGTCGGCAGCACCGCCGCGGGCACCCCCGACAAGCTCGTCTGGGTCTTCCCGGGCCAGGGCTCGCAGTGGGCCGGGATGGGCCGTGAACTCCTGGACTCCTCCCCGGTGTTCGCCGAGCGGATCGCCGAGTGCGCCGCCGCGCTGGAGCCGTACGTCGACTGGTCGCTGACCGACGTGCTGCGCGGCGACGCCGAGCCCGGACTCCTCGACCGCGTCGACGTGCTGCAGCCCGCGAGCTTCGCCGTGATGGTCGGCCTCGCCGCCGTCTGGGCCTCCGTCGGCGTCCGCCCGGACGCCGTCCTCGGCCACTCGCAGGGCGAGATCGCCGCCGCCTGCGTCGCGGGTGCGCTGTCGCTGGAGGACGCTGCCCGGGTGGTGGCGCTGCGCAGCCAGGCCATCGCCGGCCGGCTCGCGGGCCGTGGTGGCATGGCGTCGGTGGCGCTCACCGAGGCGGAGGCCGTCGCGCGCATCGCGCGCTGGGCCGACCGCGTCGAGGTCGCCGCCGTCAACAGCCCCTCGTCGGTCGTCGTGGCCGGTGACGCCGAGGCGCTGGACGAGGCGCTGACCGCCCTGGAGTCCGACGGCGTACGCGTGCGCCGCATCGCCGTCGACTACGCCTCCCACACCCGCCACGTCGAGGACATCCGTGAGGCGCTCGCCGAGGCCCTCGCGGGCATCGACGCCCAGGCCCCGGCCATCCCCTTCCACTCCACCGTCACCGGCGGCTGGATCACCGAGTCCGGCGTCCTGGACGGCGACTACTGGTACCGCAACCTGCGCGGCCGGGTCGGCTTCGGCCCCGCCGTCGCCGCGCTCGTCGAGCAGGGCCACGGCGCCTTCGTCGAGATCAGCTCCCACCCCGTGCTCGTCCAGCCGGTCACCGAGGTCCTCGACGACAGCGGCACCGGCATCGCCACCCTAGTGACCGGCTCGCTGCGCCGCGAGGACGGCGGCCTCCGCCGCCTGCTGACCTCGATGGCCGAACTCCTGGTGCGCGGCGTCCCGGTGGACCTCACCGGCGTCCTGCCCGCCGGCACCACCGCGGACGGCGGCGACCTGCCCACGTACGCGTTCACCCACCGCCACTACTGGCTCCAGGAGCCCGGCGCGGCCACCGACGCGGCCTCCCTCGGCCAGGCGGCGGCCGACCACCCGCTGCTCGGCGCCGTCGTCCGGCTGCCCCAGTCCGACGGGCTGCTCTTCACCTCGCGCCTGTCGCTGAGGTCCCACCCCTGGCTCGCCGACCACGCCGTCGGCGGGACGGTCATCCTGCCCGGCAGCGGCCTGGTCGAACTGGCCGTGCGCGCCGGGGACGAGGCAGGCTGCGGGGCGCTCGACGAGCTGGTGATCGAGGCCCCCCTCGTGGTGCCCGGCCACGGCGGCGTACGCGTCCAGGTCGCCCTGGGCGCCGCCGACGAGCGGGGCGCCCGCACCGTCGAGGTCTACTCCCAGCACGAGGCGGCCGACACCGCGGCCTGGACGCGGCACGCCACCGGCACCCTCTCCGCCCCCGCCGACGCGCCGCGCGCGACGACGACCGACTTCACCGCCTGGCCCCCGCCGGGCGCCGAGGCCGTCGAGGTCGCGGGCTTCTACGCCGGCCTGGAGGAGCGCGGCTACGGCTACGGCCCCGCCTTCCAGGGCGTGCGCGCCGTGTGGCGGCGCGGCGACGAGGTCTTCGCCGAGGTCGCCCTGGCCGAGGGCGAGCGGGGCGAGGCGGGCCGCTTCGGCCTGCACCCCGCGCTGCTCGACGCCGCGCTCCAGGCCGCCAGCGTCGCCCGCGCCGCCGGAGCGGACGCCGACGACTCCGGCGCCCCCGTGCTCGCGTTCGCCTGGAACGGCTTCGAACTGCACGCCGCGGGTGCCTCCGCGCTCCGCGTGCGCCTCGCCCCCGCCGGGGACGACGCCCTGGCCGTCGAGGCCGCCGACGCGTCCGGCACCCCGGTGGTGACGCTGGACTCGCTGGTCTCCCGCGCGGTCAGCGCCGACCAGCTCCGCACGCCCGTGGACGCGGCCGTCGCCAACGCGCTGTTCGCCCTGGAGTGGGCCGAGCTCACCCCGGAGCCCGGCTCCGACCTGCCGCCGTCCTGGGTCCCGGTCACCACGCCCGAGGACGTCGCGGCCGTCGCCGCCAGCGGCGCCGCCCCGGCCGTCGTCGTCCTCGAAGCGCTCGGCGGCGACGAGGACGACGCCGTCCTGGCCCTGTCCTCGCGCGTCCTCGCGGTGCTCCAGACCTGGATGACCGCCGACGGCCTCGACCAGTCGCGGCTCGTCGTGGTCACCCGCGGCGCCGTCACCGCGGGGGACACCGCGGTCACCGACCCGGCCGGCTCCGCCGTGTGGGGCCTGGTGCGCGCCGCGCAGTCCGAGAGCCCCGACCGCTTCGTGCTGCTCGACACCGACCCGGCCGACGAGGGCGGCGTGGACGCCGTCCTGGACTCGCTGCTCGGCCCGGTCACGGCCGCCGAGGAGCCCCAGGTCGCCGCCCGCGGCACCAGCCTGTCGATCCCGCGCCTCGGCCGCCCCGCCGCCCTGGCCCCCGCCTCCGAGGCCGCGTTCGCCCCCGAGGGCACCGTCCTCATCTCCGGCGGCGGCTCCCTGGGCGGCGTCGTCGCCCGCCACCTGGTCGTCCACCACGGCGTGCGCAGCCTGGTGCTGGCCAGCCGCCGCGGCCGGGACGCCGACGGCGCGGCCGAGCTGACGGCCGAACTCACCGCGCACGGCGCGTCCGTGTCGGTCCTCGCCTGCGACATGTCCGACCGCCGCCAGGCCGAGCTCGCGCTCGGCGCCGTACCGGCCGGGCACCCGCTGCGCGCCGTCGTCCACACCGCCGGCGTCTTCGACGACGGCCTCATCGGCGCGCTCACCCCCGAGCGCCTCGCCGGGGTGTACGCGCCGAAGGTCGACGCCGTACGCCACCTCGACGAGCTGACCCGCGGCCTGGACCTGGACGCCTTCGTCGTCTACTCCTCCGTCGCCGGCATCTCCGGCGGCGCGGCCCAGGGCAACTACGCGGGCGCGAACGCCTTCCTGGACGGCCTGATGAGCAAGCGGCACGCGGCGGGCCTGCCCGCCGTCTCGCTGGCCTGGGGCCTGTGGGAGAAGTCCCTCGGCATGGCGGGGCACCTCAGCGCCGTCGACCAGGCCCGCGCCAGCCGCAGCGGCGTCCTGGAGATCTCGGCCGCCGAGGGCATGGAACTGTTCGACACCGCCGTCGCCTCCGGCCGCCCGCTCCTCGTACCGGTCAAGCTCGACCTCAAGGCTGTGCGCGCCGACGCCGCGTCGGGCACCACCGTGCCGCACCTGCTGCGCGGCCTGGTGCGCGGCACCCGCCAGCAGGCCCGGGCCACCGGCGGCGCGGGCGAGCCCCGGCAGCTGTCCGACCGGCTCACCGGCCTCACCGCCGCCGACCAGGAGGCGCTGCTGCTCGACCTGGTCCGCGCCCAGGCCGCCGTCGTGCTCGGTCACGGCGGGGCGGAGCACGTACGCCCCGACACGGCGTTCAACGAGGCCGGGTTCGACTCGCTGACCTCGGTGGAGCTGCGCAACCGGCTGCGCGAGGCCACCGGCCTCAAGCTGCC
>NZ_JBEOYE010000169.1:0-11315 GCF_040296945.1 Streptomyces sp. NPDC001941
TCGGGGGCGAGCACGTGGCGGCAGCCCGCCTGGGCGAACAGGTCGGCGAGCTGTCCGTCGGCCAGCGCCGGGGACGGCAGCAGGAACGGCCGCTCGCTGAGCAGGCACGCCAGCGCCAGGGCGATCGCGCCGGGCGACTTGGGGGCGAGGATGCCCACCGGCTCCCGGGCGGGCGCGCCGAGCAGCGCGATGCGCTCGCGTTCGCGCCCGGCCGCCTCGTACAGCTCGCGGTACGTCGTCTGGTGGCCGTGCCACAGCAGCGCGGGCGCGTCGGGGTGCTCGCGCACCTGGCGCAGGAAGCCCGCGAGCAGCGTGGGCGTGGTCATCGCAGCTCCACCCAGCCGGCCTTGACCGCGGGCCCCTTGGGGGTGCGGCAGGTGAAGCGGACGACGGTGGCGTCGGTGTCGGGCTGGAAGGTGATGTCCAGCGGCACGCCGGGCGGGACCGGGGCGGAGAAGCGCCCGCTGACCGCGCGGACCCGGGAGACGTCGCCCCCGGCGTAGCGGTCGGCGACCTCCTCGACGACCAGGGCGACCACGCTCATGCCGTGGGCGATGACGGTGTCGAAGCCGGCGCCGCGGGCGGCCTCGGCGTCCAGGTGGATGGGGTTGAGGTCGCCGGAGGCGTGCGCGTAGGCGCGGATCGTCTCGGGGCTCAACTCATGGGTGGCGGTTGCCGGTTCGCCGACCGCTCCGCTGGGGCTCGGGGCGGTGGAGGCCGGTATCTCGCCGAACGGCTCGATGCCCTCGGCGCCCACCAGCAGGGCGCTGGTGACGAGCTCGGCCAGCGCGGAGCCGTCCTCGGCGGTGAGCCGGGTGCGCACCGCGATGCGGGCGCCGCGGGGCTCGCGGCGGGCGCCGAGCACGTCCAGGGCGACGGTGACCGGCTCACCCGGGCGGACCGGCCGCTCGACGCGGATGTCCTGGCCCAGGTGGACGACCGAGACGTCCTGGCCGCCGGCGAAGGCCCGTACCGTCTCGTCGGCCGCGGTGTGGCCGAGGACGAAGGTGTGGACCGGGGAGGCGTCCGGGTGCGTGGCCGGCGCGAGGCTGACGCGTACGGCGGTGCGGTACGCGGCGATCTCCTCGGCGCTCGCGGTGCGGACGCTCGTGGTCGCGGTCGCGGGGGTCGTCGTCATACCGGCGTCACCACCAGGGAGGCGTTGTGGCCGCCGAAGCCGAAGGAGTTCGACAGGGCGGGCCCCGAGGGGATGGCACGGGGCTTGCTGTGGACCACGTCGATGTCCAATCCGGGCTCCAGGCGTTCGTGGTTGGCGGTGGGCGGCACCTCGCGGGCGCGCATCGCGCCCACCGCGGCGATCAGTTCGACGGCGCCGGCGGCCCCGATGAGGTGGCCGATGACGCCCTTGGGGGCGGTGACGGGGGGTCCGTCGGGCCCGAAGACCTTGTTGAGCGCGGCGGCTTCGGCCCGGTCGTTGTGCGGGGTCGAGGTGCCGTGCGCGTTGATGTGCGCGATGTCGGCGGGGGTCAGGCCCGCGTCGGCGATGGCCGCGGCCATCGCACCGGCCGCGCCCGCGCCGTCCGGCAGGGGCATCGACAGGTGGTAGGCGTCCGCGGTGGAGCCGTAACCGGCCACCTCCGCGTAGAGGTTGGCGCCCCTGGCCCGCGCGTCGGCGGTGCGCTCCAGGACGACGAACCCGGCGCCCTCCCCCATCACGAACCCGTCCCGGTCGGCGTCGAAGGGCCGCGAGGCGCGCTCGGGCTCGTCGTTGCGCAGGGAGACCGCGTTGAGGTTGCCGAACCCGGCCAGGGTGACCGGGGTGAGCGTGCACTCGCAGCCGCCGGCGACGACGACGTCGGCGCGGTCGGCCTGGAGCAGGGCGATCGCGTGGCCGATGGCGTCGGCCCCGCTGGCGCAGGTGTTGGCGATGGTGGTGGCGGGCCCGGTCCAGCCGAGCCGCATGGCGATCTGCGCGGCGGCGGCGTTGGGCATGGTCAGCAGCGGCATCAGCGGGTTGACCCGGTGCGGGCCGTCCGTGGTGAAGTGCGCGGACTCCTGGTCGCTGGTGGCGCGCCCGCCCACCGCGTTGCCGACGACGACGGCGGTGCGCGCCGGGTCGGGCGCCGGGGCTCCGGCGTCGCGGTGGGCGGCCAGCGCCGCCGTGGTGCCGTACAGCGCGAAGGGATCCATCCGCCGGGCGTCCTTGGCGGACACCAGGCCCACGTCGTCGAGGCCGCGGACCCGGCAGCCGATGCGCACCCGGTGACGGGTGAGGTCCAGGTGGGTGAGCGGGGCGGCGGTGGACCGGCCGGCGCTCAGCGCGGCCCAGAGCTCCTCGGGGGTGCAGCCCGCGGGGGTGACCACGCCGAGGCCGGTGATCGCGACGGCGGGCCTGGTGTGCGTTGCCATGGTGTACGTCCCTGTCATGCGGTGGGTCAGGGCCGGTCAGGCCGGGATGATGCCGACCTCGCGGGCGGACTTGAGGAACGCCTCGGCCGCGAAGTCGATGTCGGCCTCGGTGTGCCGGGCGGTGACGGCGATGCGCAGCCGGGCCAGGTCGTTGGGCACCGCGGGGGTGACCACCGGCAGGCCGATCGCGCCGTTCCTGCGCAGCGCGGTGGCGAGGTCGTACGCCTTGTCGTCGCTGCCGGCGATGAGCGGCAGGACGGCGGTCTCGCTGTCCTGGGTGCGCAGTCCCTCGGCGTTGATGATGTTCCGCAGCCGCTCCGACTGGTGCTGGATGTGGGCGACCCGCTCGGGCTCGCGCTGCATGATGCGCAGCGACTCCAGGGCGGCGCCGGTCTGGGCGGGGCCCAGGGCGGCGGAGAACAGGAAGGGCCGCGCGGCGTAGCGCAGGTGGCCGATCAGCTCGCTCGGGCCCGCGACCCAGCCGCCCATGGAGGGGATGGCCTTGGACAGGGTGCCGAGCTTGATGTCGACCTTGGCGGTCCAGTCGAAGTGCTCCTCGATGCCGCGGCCGGTCTTGCCGATCACGCCCAGGGCGTGCGCCTCGTCGACCATGAGCAGCGCGTTGTGCGCGTCGCACACCTTGCGCAGCTCGGGCAGCGGGGCGATGTCGCCGTCCATGGAGTAGACGGAGTCGACGATGACCAGGCGGACCCCGCCGGGGTCGGCGGCGGCCAGCCGCCGCTCCAGGTGGTCCACGTCGTTGTGGCGGAACCGGGTGACGGTGGCGCCGGAGAGGCGGCAGCCGTCGACGATGCTGGCGTGGTCGTACTTGTCGATGAACACGGTGTCGCCGGGGCCGACGATGCCGCCGACCGTGCCGACGTTGGCCGCGTAGCCGGACCCGAAGACCATCGCGGTCTCGCGGTCGGCCACCCGGGCCACCTCGGCCTCCAGCTCCTCGTGCAGCGGGATGGAGCCGGCCAGGGCGCGCACGCCGTGGTTGCCCGTCCCGTAGCGGTCGACGGCCGCCTTGGCCGCCGCCACGACCCGCTCGTCCCCGGCGAGGCCCAGATAGCTGTATCCGGACATCATCAGGAGGCGGCGGCCGTCGAGGTCGGCGTAGGCGCTGTCCCGTTCGACCGTGTAGGCGACGAAGCTGTTCTTGCGGTCCGGCTCCCACTCGAGGGCCTGCACGCGCCGGCGTGTGGCAGCCAGCTTCGGCTCCAGGCGTTCCCAACCTCCGGATGCGTTCACGTACCTCTCCTCATCCACTTCTCGTTTGTGTCTCGCGCTCGTCTTTTCTAGAGGGGCACCCGCAAGACGGGCGCAATACCGCTCGCGCGCCGCTCGAATTTCCCTTTAATTAAGCGGAGTTGAAGCCCAGGCAAATACCGGAAGGAAGGGTTCCAAGATTTTGATCTCATTCCCACCGGTATGTTTTCGGCGGTGGTTGAACCTGGCGACAAACCGCCGGTACGGTCAATGAGTTGGGAAAGGGAGCACACCCGGCGGGGCGGTTCGCGATAATCGCCCGCTCCCGCGCGGCCTCCGTGAATTCGGAAGCGCCCCGCGCGAGTTGTGACCGCGCGTCGCCGACGTCATGGGGGAGTGGAGTCCGCGTTGTTGATCAGACTCATCGGTCTCGTCACGATCGAGCACGACGGTTTCCCGCCGCAGCACCTCTCCAGCGCCCAGGCCCAGGTGGCCTTCTCCCGGCTGATCCTGGAGCGCTCCGCGGGCACCAGCCGCGACCAGCTGGCCGACACCGTGTGGCCCGACGGGCTGCCCGACACCTGGGCCTCGGCCCTGCGCAGTGTCGTCAGCCGGGTCCGCGGCTACCTCACCAGTCCACTGCAGAAGCCCGGCGAGACACCACTGATCGCCCAGAGCGGCCGCTACGTCCTGCGGCTGCCCGACGACGCCGCCGTCGACCTGGAGGCCGCCGAGACCTCGGTGGCCGAGGCCAAGGCCGCCTTCGGCGAGGGCGCCCACGCGGTCGCCCACCAGCTGTCGGCGGCCGCGGTGACCAATCTGCGCGGCTCCTTCCTGCCCGCCCACGAGGGCGAGTGGGTCAACGGCGTGCGCGAGCGCGTCGACGAGCTGCGCCTGACCTCGCTGGAACTGGCCAGCCTGGCCGCCTCCTCGCTCGGCGACGAGCACCACGCGGTGCGCTACGCCGACGAGGCGGTGCGCCGGGCCGCGTTCCGCGAGAGCGCCCACCGCTGCCTGATGACCGCGCACTCCACGGCCGGCAACCGCGCCGAGGCGCTGCGCGCCTACCACCAGCTGCGCGAGGTCCTCGCCGACGAGCTCGGCATCGACCCCGCGCCCGAGACCCAGCGGGCCTACCTCGACCTGCTCAACGCGCCCGAGCCGGCCCCGCCGCGCCGCAGGCCCTCCCCCTCCAGGACGCCGGTCGACGCCCTCGACCCGGTGATCATGGGGGCCTTCGAGGCCCTCACCCCACCGGCCCGCTGAGCCGGCCCCCGCACTCCCCCACCCGCCCGCCGCACCGCTCGCGGCACGGCCCGGAGGACGGTCCGCGGTACTGACCAGCCGTTCAGGCGGAATTCCGTACGGAAGCGATTCCGGTACGGGATTCCGCCTTTTCGCGTGCCGCGCGCACGGACCCGGGAACGCGGGAGTGGTCCGGCACCCGCCCCGGTGCCGGACCACTCCCGTCATTCACGTACCGCATCCTGCGTCAGGTGATGGACACCCCGCTGTCGATGCTGATGACCTGGCCCGTCATGCAGTCCTGGTCCAGGAAGAGCGAGGCGCTGCGCGCCACCTCCTCCACCGTGACGAAGCGCGGGATGGGGGCCTTGTCCTCCATTCCGTCCTTGACCCGGTCGGGCAGGTCCTTCGTCATTCCGGTGATCATGAATCCGGGCGACAGGGCGTTCACGGTCACCCCGCGCCGGCCGCACTCGGCCGCCAGCGTGCGGGTGAAGCCGATCAGGCCCGCCTTGGAGGCGGAGTACGCGGTCTGGCCCGCCGTCGCGATCAGCCCGGACGGCGACACCACGTTGACCACCCGTCCCCACCGCTGCCGCAGCATGTGCGGGACCGACACCCGCGCGGTGTGGAACGAACCGATCAGGTTCGTCTGGATGACCTGCGCCCAGTCCGCCGGGTTCTGCATCGCCATCAGCTGGTCCTTGCGGATCGCGCCGTTGTTGACGAGTACGTCGACCGGACCGAGCGCCGCCTTGACCTCCTCGTAGAGCGCGGTGACGGCCTCGTACGAGCCCACGTCACCGGTCACCACGACCGAGTCGTTGTGCAGCTTGTCCTGGACCGCGCGGGCCGCGGCCTCGGAGCTGTTGTAGTGGACGGCCACCCGGCAGCCGAGCGCGTCCAGTTCGATCGCCAGGGCCTGTCCGAGTCCACCGGACGCACCCGTCACCAGGGCGACCGGCTGCTCGGGCCGGGTCCCGGCCGGCTTGCCGCTCATTTCTTCCCTCCGCCCCACTCCAGCAGGACCGATCCCCACGTCATGCCCGCGCCGAAGCCCGCCAGCAGCACCAGTTCGCCGTCCTTGATGCGACCCTCGTCCAGGGCCTCGGTCAGGGCGATCGGGATCGACGCGGACGCCGTGTTCCCGTACTTGTGCAGGTTGGTGATGAGTGCCTCGGGCTTCAGGCCCGTGTGACTGAGGATCGAGTTGATGATCCGTATGTTCGCCTGGTGCGGGATGACGTGCTTGACGTCCGCCGCGTCGACCTTGGCGTTGGTCAGCGTCTCCCGCACCGTGCGCACGGTGTAGCGCACGGCGTTGAGGTAGATCTCGTTGCCGTTGATCTGGGCGTAGTGCAGCCCCTGGCGCACCGTCTCCTCGGTGGTCGGCATCCGGCTGCCGCCGGCGAGCACCTTCAGGGAGCCGGTGCAGCTGCCGTCCGCGCCGAGGTTCCAGGCCAGGACCTGGTCCTCGGCCGCCGGTTCGAGCACGACCGCGCCCGCCCCGTCACCGACGAGGATGGACAGGTCGCGGTCGGCCGGGTTGGCCGTCAGCGTGTGCGTGTCGGAGCCGATCAGCAGGATCGGGCGCGGGTCAATCTTGATCAGCGCCATCGCCTGGACCAGGCCGTAGACGAAGCCCGCGCACTCGGAGTTGACGTCGTGCGCGCTGCCGGCGATGCCCAGTTCGTGGTGCACGAACGCGGACGTCGCCGGCGACGGCTGTTCGGGCGTGGCGGTGGCGACGATCAGGTGCGCGATGTCGTCACCGCTCAGCCCCGCCTTCTCCAGTGCGCGCCGTCCGGCCTCGACAGCCAGGGAGGCAGTCGTCTGGCCCGGCCCGACGGCCCGCCGCTCATGGATCCCGCACCGGCTGACGACCCAGTGTTCGTCGACGCCGAAGCGTTGCGCGAGCTCCGTGCTGGAGACGACGCGCTCGGGTACGGACATGCCCCACCCGGTGATGTCGAAGCCGCTCAAGGCAGTCTCCCGAGGGTTCAGGCCTGGGCCGGCACGAGGGCCAGGATGCGGTCGTAGACGACGCGGAGCGTGGTGGTGTCGTCGATGTCCGCGAACAGGGACTCGTCGGCCGGGATCTCCGGGTACTTGTTCTGGAAGCCGTACAGCCACTCCATCAGGTCCAGCGAGTCCACGTCCGCGATGTGCTGGAGCGGGTGGTCCGGGTCGACCTTCTCGGCGCCCGAAACGGCCTCGAGCTGAGCGGCGAGTTCTTCGATGGTGGGCAGCGACATGGTGGTGAGGTCCTCTCTAGCGGGTCTGGCGTCTTGGTGCTGAACTCAACTCCCCCACCCGCAATCGGCGCGCAACAGCGCCGCCCTGCGTTTATGTTGCACGCCTCTTGCGGGCCAGGGAGTTATGTCGTCCCCGACAGCCGTACCCCGGACAGGAGTTGAGGACGAAAATGACGACGGTCGCAGACAGGTCCGTGCCCGAGGTCGACGCGATCCGGCACCACTACGAGGTCAGCAACGACTTCTACCGGCTGCTCCTCGGCCCGACGATGATGTACTCGGGCGGGTACTGGGAGGAGGGCGAGGGCCTGACCGAGGCGCTCGACGAGGCCCAGGAGCGCAAGCTCGACAAGTTCATCGAGCTGGCCAACGCCCAGGGCGCCCGCCGCGTGCTCGACGTCGGCTGCGGCTGGGGCACCATGATCAACCGTGCCACCACCGTGCACGGCGTGCAGGAGGCCGTCGGCCTCACCCTGAGCCGCACGCAGGAGCAGTTCATCGCCGGCCTGAACAACCCGCGCCTGACCACCCTGGTCCAGTCGTGGGAGGACCACACCACCGAGGACAAGTACGACGCGGCGTTCTGCATCAACGCGCTGGAGCACTTCGTGTCCTCCACGCTGCCGCCCCGCGAGCGCACCAAGAAGTACCGGGTCTTCTTCCAGAAGGTCGGCGCCACGCTGAACCCCGGTGCCCGCTTCGTGCTCCACACCATGACCGCCGAGGCCCTCCCGATGAACCGGGCGCTCCTCGACGACCTGAAGTTCCTGCAGCGCTCGGAGTTCGAGAACTGCCACATCCCGCACCTGCACGAGCTCACGCAGGCCGCCGAGGGCCTCTTCGACGTCGTCGAGGTCGTCAACGAGCGCGAGTCGTTCGCGGTCGCCTGCCGCGCCTGGCTGGAGCTGCTGGCCGCCCGCCGTGACGAGGCCGTCGCCCTGGAGGGCGAGGAGGTCGTGTCCCGCTTCGAGCGCTACCTGGACATCTTCGCGTACACGCTCGAGGACAAGTTCTTCAACAACTTCCGCGTCACCATCGCACGCCGCTGAGACGCCTGAAGGAGAGACTGACGTGACGAGCATTCTCGAACCGGCGCGCAGCGACGGCAGTTCGCTGCCGCTCGCCGACCGCACCGGCGGAGGACCCGGCCGGCACCTGCGTGTCGCGGTCATCGGCACCGGATTCTCCGGCCTCGGCATGGCGATCCGGCTGCTGCAGAAGGGCGTGGACGACTTCCTCGTCTTCGAGCGCGCCGACGAAGTGGGCGGCACCTGGCGGGACAACACCTACCCCGGTGCCCAGTGCGACGTGATGTCGCACCTGTACTCCTTCTCGTTCGCCCAGAACCCGGGCTGGAAGTCCACGTTCGGCAAGCAGGAGGAACTCTTCTCCTACCTGAAGGACGTCGCCGACCGGTTCGGGGTGCGCCCGCACATCCGCTTCGGCCACGAGCTCCTCGGAGCCCGCTGGGACGAGCCGACGCGGCGCTGGCACATCGAGACCTCCCAGGGCGACTACACCGCCCAGGTGCTGGTCTCGGGCACCGGATACCTCTCGGAGGCGGCGGTCCCCGACATCAAGGGGCTCGCCGACTTCGAGGGGACGGTCTTCCACTCCTCGCGCTGGAACCACGACCACGACCTGGCCGGACGCAACGTCGCCGTGATCGGCACCGGCGCCTCCGCCATCCAGTTCGTACCCAAGATCCAGCCCGAGGTGGGGCGCCTGGACCTCTACCAGCGCACCCCCGCGTGGATCGGCCCCAAGAACGACAAGCCGACCTCCCCGCTGCAGTCCAAGCTGCTGCACAACGTGCCCGGCTACCAGAACTTCCGGCGCAACTTCAACATGTGGGGCCGCGAGATCCTGGCCTTCGTGATGAAGCGGCCCAAGGTCGCCGGCAAGATGCAGAAGATGGCCAGCGACCACCTGCAGAAGTCGGTCGCCGACGAGGCGCTGCGCGCCCGGCTCACGCCCGACTACGTGATGGCGTGCAAGCGGCTGCTCTTCTCCAACACCTGGTACCCGGCCATCCAGAGCGACAACGTGGACCTGGTCACCGACTCCATCAGCGAGGTGCGGGCCAAGTCGATCGTGACGGCCGACGGCACCGAGCGGGAGATCGACACGATCATCCTCGGCACCGGCTTCAAGGCCACCGACCGGCCGGTCGCCGGACGCATCACCGGGCGCGGCGGCGAGCTGCTGCGCGACGTGTGGCGCAAGGACGGCATGGCCGCCCACCGCGGCACCACCGTGGCCGGCTTCCCCAACCTGTTCCTCCTCCTCGGTCCCAACACCACGCTCGGCCACTCCTCCCAGGTCGTGATGATCGAGGCGCAGATCGCGTACGTCATCGACGCCCTGGCCCACATGGAGAAGCGCGGCCTGGCCTCGGTGGAGGTCCGCAAGGAGGCGCAGGACGCCTACAACGAGCGGCTGCAGGGCCGCCTCGACGGCACCGTCTGGAACGCCGGCAACTGCAAGAGCTGGTACCTCGACGAGCACGGGCGCAACCCCTCGATCTGGCCGACCTACACCTGGCGCTTCCGCAGCCAGACGAAGCGGTTCGACCCGAGCGAGTACCAGCTGGCCACGACCGTGGGTGCCGGGAGACCGGCTCTCGACCACGCCTGATTCAACGGGAGACACACGCAATGAAGAGCACCCTCTCGCGACGCAGGGTCCTTGGCGGGATGGCCGCCACCGCCGCGACGACGGTCGTCGGCTGGTCGGCCGCGTCCCAGTCGTGGGCGACGGAGGCCGACGTGGCCCGGGGCGTCAAGCCCACCCCGGTCCCCGCCCTCGACGGCACCCTCACCACCGCCGCCGCGGACCTGGAGCGCTTTAAGCACGACTTCGGTCGGCTGAAGAACTCGGCGCCGTGGGCGGTGCTCCGCCCGGGCTCCGACCAGGACATCGTCAAGATCGTCAACTACGCCCGGGCGAACAAGCTGAAGATCGCGGTCAACGGGCAGGGCGGCACCGGCAACGACCAGGAGTCGCACTCGGTCTACGGCCAGGCGGCGGTTCCCACGGGCGGCATCTCCATCGACGCCCGTGCGATGTCGAAGATCCTGAGCATCAACGACACCAACGCCGAGGTCCAGGCGGGCGTCACCTGGGGTCAGCTGACCGACGCGGCGATAGCCAAGGGCAAGACGCCGCCCGCCCTGCCCGACTACCTCCACCTGTCGATCGGCGGCACCATCTCGATCGGCGGGATCGGCGGGACCGTGCAGAAGTACGGCCTGCTGTGCGACAACGTCCACTCGCTGGACGTGGTCACCGGCACCGGCGAACTGGTCAAGGGCCTGTCGGCCTCCAACCGCCCGGACCTGTTCAACGCGGTCCTCTCCGGCGGCGGCCAGGTCGCGGTCATCCTGCGCGCCAAGGTGAAGCTCGTCGCCGCGCCCCAGCGCTCGGTGGTCTTCAGCCTCTTCTACGACGACCTGGCGACCTACCTCGGCGACGCCGAGAAGGTCATGGCGGACAACCGCTTCGAGGTCCAGGCCGGCGAGATGCTGCGCGACGCGGGCAACACGCGCTGGCGCTACAAGATGGAGGTCGCCGCCAACTACTCGGGCACCACCGTGCCGGACCGGGCCAAGCTGCTGGCCGGACTGCGGGACGTGCGCGCCGAGGCGGTCATCGAGGACGTCAGCTACCGGGACTACATGTTCCGCCTCGACGGCTACGAGACGTACCTCAAGGAGAGCGGCCACTGGTTCCAGCCCAAGCCCTGGCTGAGCCTGTTCCTGCCGGCCTCCAAGACCAGGCAGTTCATGCAGGCGGTGGAGAAGGAGCTCAACGCCGACAGCCTCGGCGGCGGCTTCCTGCTCTTCTACCCGTACCTCACCTCGAAGGTGAAGCGCCCGCTCGCGGTGCAGCCCAACGAGTCGGTGGGCTACCTGTTCGACCTGCTCCGCTTCCCCAACCCCGGGGACACCACCATCCCGAAGATGCTGGAGCAGAACCGCCGCCTGTACGACCTGGCCGTGGCGCTCGGCGCCAAGCGGTACCTGGTCGGCGCGATCCCCGGCATGACGCCGGCCCAGTGGAAGACCCACTTCGGCTCGCGCTGGGACGCCTTCAACAACGCCAAGCACAAGTACGACCCGGCCAACATCCTGACGCCGGGACAGGGATTCTTCGGCTAGGGAGTCTCCGGCCGGGCCCGTCCGGGCCCCGCCGGGGCAGTGGGGAGATTCAGGACAAGGGCGGGTACGACCA
>NZ_JBEOYE010000170.1:0-11295 GCF_040296945.1 Streptomyces sp. NPDC001941
GGTCGAGCACGGGCACCGCGTCGGGGAAGAGCTGCCAGGCGGCCTCGTAGCGGACCACGTGGCTCTCGAACCAGGCGTCAGCCTCGGCATCATCCGCATCAGGAGCCTCCGTGCCCGGGCCGCCGGACCTCCTCGACGCCTTGGTGCTGCTGGACGCGGAAGGCCATCGCGTGGGAGTGCCGGCGCTCCGGCGGGTCCTCACCGATGTCGGCGCCGACGGGGCGCCGGGGTGGACCCGGGCGCCGGCGTTGGGCACGGTGCTCGCGGGTGAGCTGTGGGACATCGAGCTCCACGCGACGGTGGTCGACTGGCTGGTGCGCACCGGACGGGACACGGGCTCACCGCTGACCATCCGGCTCGGCCTTGCCCAGCGGGCCGTGTCCGCCGTCCTCACCGGTGACTTCGGGCAGGCGATGGCGGCGATCGCCGAGGAGGAGGCGATCGCGGACGCGGTCGGCGATCGGCCCCAGCTGTACCCGAGGGTGCACCTGGCGGCGATGCGCGGGCGACGCGACGAGGTGCTCTCCCTGTTCGCCGAGGTGACGGGCCGGGCCACCGGACAACTCACCGCGAACGCCCACTGGGCGACGGCCGTACTGCACAACGGTCTCGCCGAGTACCCGGCCGCCCTGGACGCGGCCACGCGGGCCGTGGAGCACGGTGACCTCTTCCTCAGTGGCTTCGCGCTCCCCGAGCAGGTGGAGGCCGCGGTCCGGTGCGGCGAGGACGCCGTCGCGCGGGAGGCGCTGGAATCGCTGCTGGCCCGCACGGAACCGGCGGGAACGCCCTTCGCCCTCGGCGTGGGGGCGGGCACGCGGGCGCTGGTCAGCGGCCTGGAGGACGACCACAGGGAAGCCCTCGACCACCTGACGGGCAGCCCCCTGGTCATGCACCTCGCGCGGACCCACCTGCGGTACGGGGAGTGGTTGCGCCGGGCGGGCCGCCGCCGCGAGGCGCGCGAACACCTGCGGACCGCGCACGAACAGCTGTCGGAGATCGGCATGGAGGCGTTCGCGCAGCGGGCGGCGGACGAGCTGCGCGCCACGGGCGAGGTCGCCCGCAGCCGCTCCGGGCAGGTACTGGACGACCTGACGATGCAGGAGACGCACATCGCGCGCCAGGTCGCGGGGGGCGCGACGACGAAGGAGGTCGCGGGGCGGCTGTTCCTCAGCCCGCGCACGGTGGACGCGCACCTGCGCAACATCTTCCGCAAGCTCGGCATCACCTCCCGCAAGCAGCTCAGGGACGTGCCGGGGCTGGGTCAGGGGCCGTCGGAGGGGGCCGTGGTCTGACGCGGCCACCGCCTGCACGAAAGCCCTGGTCAAAGCCCTTCCCACAGGCATGGTCAGCAACCACCGGAAGGCGGGAACGGCCGCCTCGTGCTCTCCTGGAACCAGGGGAGGTCCACCGCACACCCGACCCGGGAGGCACGCATGTCCTCGAAGCGCCGCCGCAAGAAGAAGGCCCGCTGCAAGAAGGGCGCGAACCACGGCAGCCGCCCCCAGTGCTGAAGGAGCGGGGCCACCACGGGGCCCTGGGGGCCGCACGTCCATCGTGACACCCCCACGGCCCCGCCTCCGCTCTGTGTGCGGCAGGACCTCGCAGACCCCTGGCGCGCGCGTGGGACGGGGACGCTGCCGGAGGCCATATTCGATCGACGGATCGCCGCAGGGACCCTACCGTCGCCCCTGTGACACCACTCCCGAATCCCGAGGTGCAGAGCAGCGCGGACTTCCGCGACCTCCTGCTTCTCCTCGTCGGACACTTCCAGCGCCCCGGCACACCGACCCCGCAGATCGACGACGTACTGCTGCGCTGGGAAGGCACGCTCCCCGAGCGCGCCCCGCAACCCGGCTGGAGCGGCCTGGCCGCCCAGCTGCTCACCGCACTCGCCGCTCCCCCGGCCGGTCCGGCGGAACCGGCTCCGCTGAGCCGCGAGCAAGAACCCTCCGGACCACTGGAGTTGCAGGCGTTCTTGCGTGCGCTGGCAGCCGACTACGCGAGGAGCCGGGCGTGGACGGAGGACCGGGTGGCTCGCGGCCTGTGGGCCGGGGACGGAGGGGGCTGGGCGAGCGGGTCGCTCCCCCAGTACCTGGAGTCCTGGCACGCCTGGCTGGACACCTGGCTGGACGAGCGCCGCGACCCCCGGGACGTCCCGCCCATCGAGCCGGTGTCCTGGGAGTCGGTCGCCTTGCAGTTGGAGGCCGCGAGCGCCTACGAGTGACGTCGTGCCGTCAGCCCGGCGCTCCCCACCACCACCCTTAGCACCCGACCCCCGGCCCCCGGCCCCCTCAGAACGCGTACCTGACCCGCAGCCACGGGGCGTGCGCCGTGATCAGCTCGCGTAGCCGGGCCAGTGAGCGGCGTTTGACGTCCGCCGTGTAGCGCACGTTGAGCGCGCCGTTCTGCGACCGCTTCGTCTCCTGCGCCCCGGGCACCCACAACACCTCCTCGGCGCGCGGGTGCCAGCCCAGGTTGACCTCGTGCAGCGCCTGGTTGTGGGTCAGCATGATCACCTCCGCCGCCGCCTGTTCCTTCACCCGGGCGGGCAGCACGGCGTCGAGGTGGTCGAGCAGTTCCGCCCAGTCACGCTGCCAGCCCTGGCGCAGCACCACTGGGGACAGGTTGAAGTGCACCTCGTACCCGGCGTCGAGGAAGTCGGCCGCGGCCGCAATCCGTTCGGGGACCGGGCTGGTACGGATGTCGAGGAGTCGGGCGTCGCCGGGTGGCATCAGCGAGAACCGCACCCGGGTGCGGCCCCGCGGGTCCAGGTCCAGCAGGTCCGGGTTGACGAACTTGGTCGCGAACGACGCCTTCGCCGTCGGCAGCGCGCGGAACGCGGCGACCAGGTCCGCCACGTTGTCGCAGAGCAGCGAGTCGACCGAGCAGTCGCCGTTCTCGCCGATGTCGTACACCCAGGCCGACGGGTCGCACTGGTTCGGCTCCTTCTTGGGGCCCAACGACCGTACGTGGCGCTCGATATGACGGATGATCGCCTCGATGTTGGTGAACAGAGTGATCGGGTTGGCGTACCCCTTGCGGCGCGGTACGTAGCAGTACGCGCACGCCAGCGCGCACCCGTTGGACGGCCCCGGCGCGATCCAGTCGGCCGACCGGCCGTTGGGCCGGGTCTCCAGCGTGTGCTTGACGCCGAGCACGAGCGTCTCCGTCTTCACCCGCACCCAGCGGGAGACGTTCCCGTCGTTGCCGTGCAGTGAGGGGATGCGCCAGTGACTGGCCACCTCCGTCACCCGCGCTCCGGGGAGCCGGGCCATGATCTCCCGTCCGCGCGGCGAGTCCAGCGCCGCCGGCTCCGCGTACACCTCTCGTACGTCGAGGATCCGCCGCGCCCCGGGGCCGTCGCGGAACGCCCATCGCACGGGCCGCCCGGCCGTCTCCGCCCGCGCCGCGTCCGCGTCCTCGTGCGTGTCCTCCCACCCGAACAGCGGCGGCTGCTCCGCGTCCCCGCCCGGTCCCATCCCGTTCCTCCACTCGACGCACGACGACCCGACGCGTGACGACCCGACACAGCACGAGTCAGCGCTCCACGATCCGGACACGCCCGCGGCCGACGACCACGGCAATGCCCCTCCCCGCATCCAAGCGCAGTACGGTACGCGGACCGACGCCCTACACGCCGGTACGGCGCACGCGCGGCCGGGCCCTCCGACGGGAGCGGGCGCCCGGCCGGGGCGGAGGCCCGGGCACCGTACATGGCCGATGTGCTTCCGGATCTGCCCTGTTCAGGACTTGTACCCGGGGTGGACCCCTGGTTGGGTCCTGCCCAGCGGGGACCGGACCCGCCGCGACCGTGCGTCGGCCGTGCCGGATCCGGCTCGTTCTCGCTGTTCAGGACCGGGAATTGAGTGGCCGACACGGGTCGTCCACGGACAGCGGGGGTTCCATGGCGAGACCAGGCCGGCCGCAGGGCGCGTTCAAGGGTGCGACGGAGGCCGCGAACGACGTGGCCCACTTCGTTCAGCAGCTGACCGCGTCGCACACGGTGCGGGAGCTGGCCGACCGCTACGGCGGCGGTCGCACCCTGTGGAGCGAGTACCGCTCCGGCGCCAAGCTGATACCGCTCGGCGTGCTCAACAGCGTGGTGCGCGACCGCGTGCGCGACGGCCGGGGGCGCGCGGAGGTGCTGGGCCGGGCGCGCCGGCTCCATGACGCGGCGCTGGTCGCTCAGGTGCGGCGGGAACCGGCCCCGCGCCTGGACGAGGCGCTGCACAGGGCCGAGGCCGACCTGGCCGAGGCGGGACGGGTCGTGCACAGTCTGCTCACCCTGATCGACATGCTCCTGCCGACCTGGCCGGACACCGGGGCCGTTCAGGACGGGGACCGGGACCGGCTGGGCGCGGCCTACGACCAGCTCGGCGCCGCGCTCGCCGTGCGGGGCGCCGCCGGGGAGGCGTACGCGGAAGGCGAGCGGGAGCTGTACGCGGCCCGGCTCACCGTGGCGGGCGAGGGGGAGGCCACTCCGGCGGACCCTTCGCTGGCCCTCGCGCTGGCCCGGGTCGGCAGTGCCCTGGAGGTGCGCCGCACGGAGGCCCTCGGCCTGTGGTCGGAGCACCGGGCCGGGGGCGCCGACCTGACCGCCCTCTCCGCCGGTCCGCGGGGCGGAGCCGTACTGGAGAGGCTGGACGCGGCGGGCGGGGCGCGGCTTCGCCCTGCCCGTCGCCGGGCGTTCCCGGTGTCCCTGCCGCACGCGGCGGACGGCCGGATGGGGGCCGCTGCGCGCGGCGCCCTACGGAGCGCCACCACGCTGTGCGTCGCGCTGCTGGCCGCCGTGGCCCTCGTCGTCACCGCCCGGGACGATCACGTGGGCGACGATCCGGCGGTCCTCCAGATGGTCCCGCTGCCGGGCCAGCGAGCGGTGCCGCTCCCCTCGGCCGCAGCGTCACCCAGCCGGAGCGCCGCGGCACCCGCCACGCCCCGGGACGCCCGTACCCCGACCGCGCCGTCGCCCGGGGCCGCACGCGGCGCGAGCGCCGGGCCGCCGCGTCCCTCGGCCTCGCGCCCCGGGGCGTCGCCCGAGCCGTCGTCCACGCCGTCCGCGCAGCCGCCCCCGGTGCTGCCCGACCGCTGGTTCCGCCTCACCAACGCCACCAGCCGGATGTGCCTCGCCGTCCCGGACGCCGACCCCAACCCGGCCGTCGGGATGGTGCAGACCGACTGCCGCGCGGGCACCGAACAGTTCTGGCGGCTCCACGACGAGGGCGACGGCACCTACTCGGTCCGCAACCGCAACACCGGGCTCTGCCTGTCGGTGGACGCGGGCGAGACCGCCGACGACGCGATCGTCACCCAGTACCTCTGCGGCGATGACGACGGCCTCTTCCCCGACCAGTACTGGTCCTTCCAGTACCGAACCGCCCAGCACGCCTGGCAGCTGGTCAACCGCAACAGCGGCAAGTGCGCGTCCGTCCGGCCGGGGGGCGGGAAGATGGAGCAGGTGCTCCAGACGTACTGCGGCGAGGGCCCGGGCCTGCTCTGGCGTACGTGAGCGGGCGCACGGGCACGTATACGAGCCTGCCCGGAGGTGCCGGGGCCCCCGGTGAGCGGGCCTCGGGACGCCGACCTACGGCTCGCCCGACGCGGGACTTCGGTCCCGCTCACCGGCTCTGAAAGGCGGTCCGAATCGGGCCGTTCTTCTGGTCTTCCTCTGGTACGGGCTGCATAAGCTCGACCCCGTAGCGGCAAGGCGTTCCCCCTGGCGGGCCAGGTGGGCGGCGTCGTGCCCGACGGTCACCCCCTGCCTCTGTGGTCGTTCCGCGCGTCCCGTCCCCGGGCGCGCCCAGCCGAGGCCGTACCTCCCCGACGTACGGCTCCGGAACGGTGGAACCGATGGAGGAGAGAGCGCTGTGGAGCGTCGAACCGCCCTGCGCGGCGCCGGCGGGCTGATCGCGGCCGGAGCCGGGCTCGGGTCAGGAGCCGGGTCCTCCGCGCCCGTACACCCGCCCGAAGTGCCGCGCGAGCTGGCGCGTCGTGATCCGCGGGCCTCGGCGGAGGCACGCGCGGTGTACGCGTTCCTGGCCGACCTGGAGAACGCCGCACGGGCCGGCCGCCCCCGCGCCACGGTCCTCGGCCAGCACGTCGAGCTCCACAACGAGCTGCTCAACCCCGAGTACGGGGACTGCCCCGGCACGAAGCCGCCGGGCTACTACTACCGCAAGGCCGCCGACATCACGGGCAAGCTGCCCGGCTTCGTCGAGGTCGACCTCGGCCCGGGCTACGGGCAGCCGGGCTGGGCCGTGGACCACGCGCGCCCCTACAACGCCCGCTGGCCCTCCGGCCGCACGGAGTGGGCCTACGTCGACGCGGCCGTCGACCTCGCGACCGGGGTGTGGGACGGGCTGCCGCGCCGCCCCGACGGCTCGCACAACCCGGGCGGCGACGAGCCGCGCAGCGACGGCCTGGCGCAGCGGCTCCCGGACAACGGGGGCGGGCCTGCCGGACTCGTCGGCGTCTCCTTCCACCAGCCCTGGCCGGGCAGTCCCGTCAAGGGCTACCCCCAGACCTTCTGGGCGGACTGCCCCGGTGCGCGGGACCCGCGCTGGGCCGACCGGCTGCTGACCCCGGGCACGGACGAGCACCGCGAGCTCCTCGTCGACCTCGACTTCCTCGCCGACCACCTCGGCTACCTCGCGGAGCGCGGGGTCCCCGTGCTGCTGCGGCCCTTCCACGAGATGAACACCGACACCGGCGGCGGCTTCTGGTGGTCGGGGCTGGGGCCCGAGAGGTTCGGGCGGCTGTGGCGCCTGGCGTACCGGCACCTGGTCGAGACCCGCGACCTGCACCACCTGATCTTCGTGTGGGCGCCCCACGCCTGGGACGGGGAGCACGGGCACGCGCCGTGGGACCACTACCCGGGCGACGAGTTCGTGGACGTGGTCGGGGTCGACGACTACGACGACCGTCCCGAGGCCCCGCGCGACGGGAAGGCCTGGACCGGGGAGTGGTACCGCGGCCTGGCGGACTACGGGAAGCCGCGGGTGCTCGCGGAGACGTTCCGCCTGCCGCTGGGGCCGGGCCGCGAGGCCACCCTCGACCGCACCCCCTGGACCCTGTGGACGGTGTGGGGGCAGGGCCTGACCCAGCACAACCTCTCCGGTCCGCGGGACATGAACACCGACGCGCACGCGCGGGCGAGCTACGAGTCGCCGCTGACCGCGATCGGCGGCCCCCACGCGGGAGCCTGGACCCGGGTGTGGGAGTCGCTGCACTCCCCCTGAGCCCCGCGCGCCCCCTCCGCCACCCCCACGATCCCCCGTACCACCGCCCTGGAGTCGACCCACCGTGCCCCCCGTCGTTCCCCCCGCCGCGCCGCCGGCCCCGCTCCCCTCGCCCTCACCCGCGCCCTCACGCCAGGACGGCCGCCTGCTCGAACGCCACCAGGCGTGGAAGCCCGGCGTCATGTCGTTCCTGCTGCCCTTCGCGGTGCTGCTCGTCTTCGGGCTCTGGGCGTACCTGCCCAACGACACATGGCTGGCCTGGGTGCTGACCGTGGTGTGGTCCCTGCCCGTGATCGGCGTGATGGTCGGCATCCAGGGCGCGTTCCTGATCCGCCGGCGGGTGCGCCGGTACGGGAGCATGGTCCCGGCCGCCCCCGCGACGCGCGACGTCCTGGTCGTGCTCGTACCGACGATCGGCCGCCACGACACCTACCCCGCGCTGGAGCGGTCGGTCCTGTCGTACGTGGAGCACCTGCCCGCGTGGTTCCCGCACATGAGGGTCGACGTACTGACCGAGGAGGGGTGCGAGGCCGCCGGGCAGATCGACGCGCTCGCCGAACTCAGCCCGCTGATCCGCGTCGTGACCGTGCCCAAGGCCTACGGGACGCCCAACGGCACCCGCTTCAAGGCCCGCGCCAACCACTACGCGCACGAGCTGCGGCTGGCCGAGGGCGAGGCGCGGGACGAGGTCTGGGTCCTGCACATGGACGACGACACCGCCGTGGGCCCCGACACCGCGACGTCGCTGGCCCAGTTCGTCAACCGCCAGCGCCGCGCGCACCCGGACAAGACCAAGCACATGGCCCAGGGCATCCTCACCTACCCGCGCGAGAACGCGGTCAACATGTTCACCTGGTTCGCCGACGCGGTGCGTCCGGCCGACGACATCGCCCGCTTCCGCGCCCTCACCGGCATGGGCACGCCGCTCGCGGGCGTGCACGGCGAACTGCTGCTGATGCGCGCCTCGATCGAGGCGACGATCGGCTGGGACTTCGGACCGAAGGCCATCGTCGAGGACGCCCAGCTGGCCCTCACCTTCTGCCGCCGCTACCCCGGCCGCAGCGACTGGTTCAACGGCCGCTGCTACGGGGCCTCCCCGGCGAGCGTGCGCGACTTCGTCAAGCAGCGCGAGCGCTGGGCCTGGGGCCTGGTGGCCCTCTGCTTCAACCGGTCGATCCCGCTGCGGCACCGCTGGTTCCTCTCGGTGTGCGTGGCGACCTGGATCCTGGGGCCCCTGCAGCACATCGGGTTCGTCCTGCTCGTCGCCTGGTTCACCGGGAACATGAACACCTCCCCCGTCACGCAGTCCGTGGTGCTGCTGTGGTCGATGAACTTCGCGTACGTGATCTGGACGTACTGGGAGGGCCTGCGGCTGAACGCCATGGTCTCCGCCAACGGCCGCCGCAAGTGGTGGGAGCCCGTCGTCGTGGTCGCCTGCATCCCCCTGTTCTCCGTCCTCGAAGGACTCGGCGGCCTGCGCGGCTTCGTGAAGTTCGCGCGCCGCGAGGAGAACAAGTTCGTCGTGATCGCCAAGCCCGCCTGACCCTGCCCCTGACCCAGGAAACCCGCCGATGAGATCCCCCCGCCGTACCCGCCTGCCCCTCCTCGCCCTCTTCCCGGTCGGTGTCGTCGCCCTGGTCGTGGCCGTCCCCCTCGCCTGGGGCGACCACCCGGTGCGCTGGAACGCGGGCGCCGTCGTCCCCGAAGCGTCCGCGTCCGCCGACGAGTCCCCGGCCGGCCCGGAGCCGTCCGCGACCGCCACCCGCCCGTCCGGCGGCGGCGGCGCGCTCAGGATCGAGCACCCGTGGCGGGAGGGGCTGACCCAGTGGGGCGTGCACGTCTACTGGGAGGACGACCCCTCCCAGTCGGTCGACGAACTGCGGGAGAAGGCCCGCAGGGACGTGCGCTACCTGGACTCCCTGCACGCCAATGCCGTCGCGCTGTCCTTCCCCTTCCACACCGGGAAGAAGACCTCCACCAAGCTGTTCGCCGGGGACAACACCCCCACGCCCGAACGGATGGCGGCGGTGGCCCGCGTCTTCGAGGAGGCCGGGCTGCGGGTCACGCTGCGCCCCCTGCTCGACGAGAAGTCGCTGGGCGGCATGCCCAACTGGCGCGGCAACATCGCCCCTTCGGACCGGGACGCCTGGTTCGCGTCGTACGCGAAGTTCCTGACGCCCTACGCACGCGCCGCGCAGAAGGTCAAGGCCGACACCTTCACCGTCGGCGCCGAGCTCAACTCCCTGGAGGGCGACCGGCGCTGGAAGCCGCTCGTCGCCTCGGTCGAGAAGGACTTCAAGGGTGACGTCGGCTACGACGCCAACTACGACCACTACGTCTCCGGGCACGTCGACATGCCCGTCAACCACCTCGGCGTCGACGCCTACTTCCCCCTGAAGCTGTCCGACGACGCCTCCGTCGCCGACCTGGTCAAGGGCTGGAACCGGTGGCTGGACAAGAAGGCGACCGGCCCGCTGCCCAGGATCGTGCTCTCCGAGGCCGGGATCGCCGCGATGGACGGCGCCTACAAGGCCCCCGGCGACTTCTACGTCAAGCGCACCCTCAACACCCGGGTCCAGGCCCGCTGGTACGAAGCCGTCTGCGAGGTCGTGAAGGAGCGCCGGATGCGCGGCGTGTACTGGTGGTCCCTGAACTTCGACGACGACCCGTTCTCCAAGCCGGCCGACAGCGTCTCCCGCCTGTCGTTCTTCGGGCGTCCCGCGACCGAGGCCGCCATCCGGTCCTGCTTCACCCCCGACCACCCCACCGGCGCCTCGACCGCCCCCACGTCCTGAACACGACTCCACTCCTGAACACGAGGAGCACACCCATGAGCGAGGCCATCCTCCTCGTCGGCGGCCGGGGCACCCGGCTGCGCCCCCTGACCACCTCCACCCCCAAGCCTCTGCTGCGCGTGGCGGGCGTCCCCTTCCTGGCGCACCAGCTCGCCCGCGCCGCCGAGGCCGGGGTGACGCGCGTCGTGTTCGCCACCTCGTACCTGGCCGAGTGCTTCGAGGCCGAGTTCGGCACCGGCGACGCGTTCGGCCTCGACCTGGTGTACGTCACCGAGACCGAGCCCCTCGGCACCGGCGGCGCGATCCGCAACGCCGCCCGCCACCTCACCTGCGGCGGTGACGAACCGGTCCTGGTGTTCAACGGCGACATCCTCTCCGGCCTGGACGTCGCCGGGCTCCGGGACGGCCACGCCGCGTCCGGCGCGGACGTGAGCCTGCACCTGACCCGCGTACCGGACCCCCGCGCCTTCGGACTGGTCCCCACGGACCCGGAGGGCCGCGTCCTGGGGTTCCTGGAGAAGCCCACGAGCGACGCAGAGATCGTCACCGACCAGGTCAACGCGGGCTGTTACGTCTTCACGCGTACGGTCATCGACCG
Source organism: Streptomyces sp. NPDC001941 (assembly GCF_040296945.1). Taxonomy (NCBI): domain Bacteria; kingdom Bacillati; phylum Actinomycetota; class Actinomycetes; order Kitasatosporales; family Streptomycetaceae; genus Streptomyces; species Streptomyces sp. NPDC001941. The sequence continues at coordinate 10,629 of NZ_JBEOYE010000170.1, forward strand.
CATCCCCGACGGGCGCCCGGTGTCCGTCGAGCGGGAGACGTTCCCTGCGCTGCTCGCCGAGGGCGCGCACCTGCGCGGAGTGCTCGACGACTCCTACTGGCTCGACCTGGGCACCCCGGCCGCCTTCGTCCGGGGCTCGGCCGACCTCGTCCAAGGCCTGGTCCACTCGCCCGCCCTGCCGGGCAGCCCCGGCCAGGCGCTGGTCCTGGCGTCGGCGCACGTCGACCCGCTCGCCGTCCTCACCGCGGGGACCACCGTCTGCGAGGGGGCTGTCGTGGAGGCCGGGGCCATCGTGGAGGGCAGCGTCGTCCTGCCCGGCTCGCGGGTCGAGGCGGACGCCGTCGTCCACCGCTCCGTCGTCGGACGCCACGCGGTCGTGGGCACGGGCAGCACGCTGCACGACGTCGTCGTCGGCGACAGCGCGTACATCGGGCCGCACAACGAGATCCCTTCCGGCGTCCGACTGGCCTGCGGCACGGCCCTCGCCGCACAGGCGCTGCGGACTTCGGCGCCCGTGCAGGTCTGAGCCCTCACGACCACCAACTGACATCTCTTGAGAAGGAGTTACTCGATGGCCGCTGATCTGTCGCAGCTCGTGAAGGCGTATGACGTGCGCGGGGTGGTGCCGGATCAGTGGGACGAGGATCTGGCGGAGCTGTTCGGTGCC
>NZ_JBEOYE010000171.1:0-11293 GCF_040296945.1 Streptomyces sp. NPDC001941
CCTTCGCCCGCTCGCGGCGCGTCGCCGCCGCGCGGTGCCGGGGACGTGGCGGAACCGGCCCCGCGCGGTGCCGGGGACGCAGCGGAACCGGTTCCGGGCGCCGCGGCGCGCTGGACGACCGGGGGAGCGGGCTCCGGGGCCGCCTGGCCGCCGCCGGACGGGCCGGACGCCTCCGCGGCAGGGGGCGGTACGGGCACGGGCGCGCCACCGAGGAGCGGAGCCTGCGGTGTGGGCGAGGACGCAGGCGTGGGCGGTGTCGGTGTCGGTCCGGCCGGGGATCCCGGTGCGGGCCGGGGCGCGGCCTGCGCCTCGCTCAGCGCGCGCTGGATGTCGGCGGGGGACAACGGCGGTACGGCACGGGACGCCCGGCTCCCGGGCACCTGGGCGCTCGACGGCAGGGCCGACATCGGCGCGCCGAGTCCGGTACGGGGCCGGGGCGCGGCCTGCTGGGGGGCGCTCCGCCCGGGTGTCTCGGGGCGAGGCTCCGAACGACGGGGCTCCGAACGACGGGACCCTGCCTGGTCGTTCGCCGCGGGTGTCCGCGAACTCCGGGGCGAGGCATCGGTGTCGGTCTCGGACTGCCGCTGCACGACCGGAAGCGAGGGGTTCGGGGAAGAGGCCGGAGCGGTGGTGGGGGAGGTGGGCTCGGTGCCCAACGGCGTTGCGGTGGAGGGCAGTCCGGACAAGGGGGCGCCCAGCGCGGCACGTCCGGGAGCGCGCTGGACGGAAGCGTTCCCCGACGCGGGCGCCGACGGGGACGCCGAAGGGGCGGAGGCGGGAGCCCGGGTGACCGGCGCGGCGGGTGCGTCGGGCGTGCCCTGTCGGACGGGGGCCGGGGCCTGGGCGGGCTTGAGCACGGTGACCTGGCGCCGGGGCGGCTGCGCCGCGACCCGGGCCACGGTCAGGGGCCGCCCCACCGTACGCGCCCGGACGGCGGGCCGGAGGTCGTTCGCGGCGCCGGAGCCGGTGGAACCCGTCCCCGTCCCCGTCCCCGTACGTGTGCCCGTCCCCGTACTCGTACGCGTACCCCTGCTCGTGTCCGCACCGGAACTCCCGGACGCCGGGCTGCTGTTCCCGCCGCGCGAGCGCCCACTGCCGGAACCCCGCTCACCGGCGGAGGTTCCACCGCCCGAGCCGCCGGCGGCGGGTGCGCCGGCCGCCCGCTGGACCGGAGGCGTGCCGGTCCCCGGGACCACGGCCACGCGCCGCACCACGGGGGTCAGGGGCGCGCTCGTACGGGGCCGGGGCGCGTCCGGGGACACGGCGGAACCGGCCCCGGGCGTCGCGGCGCGCTGGACGGCCGCGGGGGAGGTGTCGAGCACGGCGGCCGTGTGCGCGCCGCTGAGCCCACGGGTACGCGGCGCGTCGCCGCCCCGCGCCGGATCCTCGGCGGACCGGGACACCACGACGGGCGTGGACGCCCCGGGGGCGGCGGGCGCCCCGTCATCCGTGCCGGGCGTGCCCTGCGAAGTCCGGGGGGCATCGGGTGAGACGGCGGGCGCCGGGGTCCGGCGCGACGGGCCAGGGGACTGCCGCGAGGGCGCGGACGTACCGGCCGCGTCCTCCCGGTCCGTTCCGGAAGCATCCGAAGCAGTCACCGAGGGGCGGGAGTTCGGCCCCGTCTTCGCGGCGGCGCCGCCCGCCGCTGACGGCTTCCGCGGGCCCGGGCGCACCACCCGCTGCACGGTCTCCGAGGAGCCCGGGGCCGGCTCGGGGCCCTCCTCGCCCCCGGCGCGGACCGCGCGCAGCAGCAGCGGACCGCCGCCGCTGTGCGTGGGCGCCGTGGTGGCGGGACGGGTGACCCCGCCGACCAGGCCGGCCGGCGCGGAGGGCAGCAGCGCGTGCCCGAGGCCCTGGTCGAACGTCGGGTTGCGCCAGGAGGCCAGCGTCGAGCGGAAGGCCAGGCCGTCGCTGACGCCCAGCGGCGCGCGCGAGACGGTCAGCGGGGGCGCCGACGTCCGCCGCCAGCCCCCGTCCCAGCCCGCGGGCACGCCCGGGCCGCCGGAGCCGCGCGGGACGTCCGGGGCGTCGGCCCCGGACGCCGCCGGCTGTGCCGCTCCACCGGGTCCGTCCGGCACGGCGGCACGCCGACGCAGCCTGTCCCGCCATGCCATGTGTTCAACCGCCTTCGTTCATGCGGGTGTTGATGCGCGCGATCTCCGCCACCCACTCCTGGCGCTCGCCGTGGGTGAGGTCGAGGATCTCGTCGCGCTGCCAGTGGAAGTGGTAGGCGATGTACGCGATCTCCTCCCGCAGCCGGGGGAGGGCGTACGTCATGATTCCCCCAGGCGCCCACCGGAGAGGTCCACCTCGAAGGCGCCCTCGCAGTGCGGGCAGGTGACCGCGGCGCGGGTGTGGCCCTCGCTGTTGACGCGACGGTAGAAGTCCTGGAGGAACGCCACGTCGGTCGCGTACATCCGCTCCACGACCCCGGCGTGCACGTCGGTGATGGTGCCCAGCCGGGTGATCACCTGGCTGAGCAGCACCACGCTCAGGTACGCCGGGTTCTCCTTGACCCGCAGGTCGATCTGCGGGCGCAGCTCGTCGCGGGCGGTGGCCAGGCGCATGGCACCGTGCCGGTGCACGGTGCCCGCCTCGTCCACGTACCCGCGGGGCAGCTCGAACTCGAACTCGGTGCGCAGGCCGCCCTCCTCGCGGGGCGCCGCAGGGGCGGCGACGGGTGCCGCCGCCACCTGCTCCTGGGGCGCCGCCGCCGCGGTGGGCGCGGTGACCTGGAGGAGTTCGTCCAGGTTGCCCGCCGTGACCGTACGGCGCCTCATTCGACGACGATCTCCTCGAACACGATGGTCACCGTCTCGGTGGCGGCCGAGGACTCGCCCGCCTTCAGCGAGGGGCCCTCCCACTTGGAGGCCCAGCCCTGCATCAGCTGGATGCGGCGCACCGTCTCGCCGGTGGTGTCCTTGATCTCGATCGTGATGTTCTGCCGCGCGGCCTCGACGGCGCCGTTGTTCAGCGTCTCCTTGATCCACGTGGTGAACTCGCTGCTCTTGTCGAGCCCCCGCGTGATCGTGATCTCGCCGGCCTGCCGCGCGCCCGGCTGCTTGCGGATGATCTGCTTGCCCTCCGCGGTCACCTGCCGGACCTCGACGACCTCCTCCTCGACGGTGAAGCCGCTGATCTCCTGGATCGACTCGACCAGGTAGCCACCGAGCTGCACGCCGAAGATGTGGGTGGAAAGAGCATCGCCCTCTGCCATGACTGTCCGTCACCTTTCCTTGCTGGTAAGAGATGTGGCGCCCGAGCGGATCACTCGTCGACGAGGCTCGTGGAGTCCGAGAACTGGGCGAGGCGGAAGACCACGAACTCGGCCGGCTTGACCGGCGAGACGCCGATCTCGCAGACCACACGGCCCTGGTCGATGGACTCCTGCGGGTTGTTCTCCCGGTCGCACTTGACGTAGAACGCCTCGGCGGCGGTGCGGCCGAACAGCGCGCCCCGGCGCCACTCCTCGGTGAGGAACGCGGTGACGTTGCGCCGGATGCTGGACCACAGCCGGTCGTCGTTGGGCTCGAAGACCACCCACTGGGTGCCCAGGAGGATGGACTCCTCCAGGTAGTTGAAGAGGCGGCGCACGTTGAGGTAGCGCCAGGCTGGGTCGGAGGACAGGGTGCGGGCGCCCCAGATCCGGATGCCGCGGCCCGGGAAGGCGCGCACGCAGTTGACGCCGATCGGGTTGAGCAGGTCCTGCTCGCCCTTGCTCAGGCGCAGCTCCAGGTCGATCGCGCCGCGGATGACCTCGTTGGCCGGGGCCTTGTGCACGCCGCGCTCGGCGTCGCTGCGGGCCCACACACCGGCGACGTGACCGCTCGGCGGGACCATCGCGTTGCGCCCGGTCGCCGGGTCGAAGACCTTGACCCACGGGTAGTACAGGGTGGCGTAGCGGGAGTCGTAGCCCGCCTCGTCGTTGCGCCAGGTGCGCACCTGCTGGGCGTTGAGCCCGGGCGGGGTGTCGAGCACCGCGACCCGGTCGCCCATCTGCTCGCAGTGCGAGATGACGGCGAGCTGCACCGCGCGCACGCCCTCGGCGTCGATGTCGCCGCGCTGGAAGGCGCTCATCAGGTCGGGGACCGCGACCATGGTGATCTCGTCGATGGTCTCCAGGCCGCCGAAGCCGGTGCGGGCCGCCGCGTCGCCGACGTACTCCGCCGGGTCGAGCCGGGCGACGTCGCCGCCGGCGGTGGCGGGCGCGGCCGGGGCGTCCGGCACGGCCACCGTCTGCGCGGCGGGCCGGGTCTGGGTGGCGCCCTGCTGCTCGGTGACCTCGATCAACTTGGAGGCGCGGACCTGGTTGAGCAGGTAGCCCTTGACGTTCTTGCGGGTGGAGGCCTCGTAGGTCTCGGCGACCTGCTCGCCCTGGCGCACCAGCAGCTTGAAGCGGTCCTCCGGCGGGTTCTCGCCGTCGGCGTCCGCGACCTCGACGCTGACCCCGCTCACCCCGGGCCTGGCGGCGATCAGGAAGCCGCCGAACTCGACCGGCTGCGCCGCGCGCTGCTGCGGGCGGCCGTTGGAGGACGCCGGGGCGGAGCTGTCCCCGCTCGAACCGCCGATGCGCACGATGTACGCGGCGCCGCCGCCGTTGGCGAAGTAGCCGTACACGGCGTGCGGCAGGTAGGTGCCCTCGCCGAAGCCGCCGAAGCGCTGCGTGTACTGGTCCCAGTTGGTGACCAGGGTGGGCTCGTGGAACGGCCCGTCCGCGGCGAAGCCGACGAACGCGGCGACTGCGGTGCCGACGCCCTCGATGGGGCGAGCACCGGACTGCACCTCCTCCACGTACACGCCTGGGGTGAGGTACGTCGGCATGCTCGCTCCTTCGCGTTCCTGCGTTTGGGGTCGGCCGATCGGGTCACACGGGGGTCGTCGATCGGGTCACACGGGTCGGGGCGGACGGTCCGGATGCGGACGGTCCGGGCCCCGCCGACAGCCTTTCCGGCCGTCGGCGGGGGTGGGAGGGACGTCCGGACCAGGCAGGGGGCAGTCGCGCTGCCCTCGCGGTCGTCCCTCAGGCGTCCGTGACGGCGGCCAGGTGCGGCCCGAACTCGCCCTCCAGGAGCAGCCGTCCGAGCTTGCGGTACTCCTGGGCCACCGCCGTGACCACCTGGGTCATCGTGAGGGGCTCCCCGGAGGCAGCCGCGGCGTACGCGGCGGACACCGCGCACGCCCGGATGGAACCGCCGGCCAGCTCGAAGCGCTCCGCGCAGAAGTCCAGGTCCACGTCCTGCGCGCGCGGCAGCCGGCCGCCCAGGCACTGCTCCCACAGCGCGCGCCGGTGCGCGGCGTCGGGCACCGGGAAGTCCGCCACCACGTCCAGCCGCCGGGTGAACGCCTCGTCCAGGTTGGCCTTGAGGTTGGTCGTCAGGACCGCGATGCCGTCGAAGGACTCCATGCGCTGGAGCAGGTACGCCGACTCGACGTTGGCGTGCCGGTCGTGGGCGTCCTTCACCTCCGAGCGCTTGCCGAAGATGGCGTCGGCCTCGTCGAACAGCAGCACCGCGTTGACCGCGGACGCCTCGGTGAAGATGCGCTCCAGGTTCTTCTCGGTCTCGCCGACGTACTTGTCGACCACCGTGGACAGGTCCACCACGTACAGGTCCATGCCCAGGTCGGCCGCCACCACCTCGGCGGACATCGTCTTGCCGGTGCCCGAGGGGCCCGCGAACAGGGCGATGACGCCGCGCCCGCGCCCGCCGCCCGGGCGCATGCCCCACCGGCCGAGCACGTGGTCGCGCAGCCGGGCCCGCACCGCCAGGTCGCGCAGCCGACGGTGGGTCAGCGCGGGCAGCACCAGGTCGTCCCAGCCGACGGCCGGTTCGACGCGGCGGGCCAGCCGGGCGAGCCCGGCGCCGTTCTGCGCCCGTACCGCCCCGCGCAGGTCGTCGGCGCCGACCGGGCGGTCGTCGAGGGCCGCGGTGCGCACGGCCGCGTCGGCGGCGCGCCGCAGCTGGCCCGCGTCGAGGCGGTGGGCCGACACCGACTGGGCCAGCGCGTCGGTGTCCGCGCCCGCGCCGCCCGCCCGCTCCAGGGCGTGCCGCCAGCGCACCGCCTGCCGCTCTGGCGTCGGCGCCGCCACCCCCAGCGTGACCGGGGTGTCGGGCGCCCACGAGGGCTCCCACCCGTCGGCGCCGTGCGTGAACAGCGGGACGCCGCGCAGCACCGCGCAGAGGGTACGCAGCAGGTGGGCCCGCTCGTCGGGCTTGTCCGGCAGCGCCTCCAGCGGCCCGAGCACCACCCCGGCACCGGTGAGCCCGGCCTCCCTGGCCGCGGCCCGGGCCAGCACGGCCACGTCCGCCGCGCGGCGCGCCAGCACCGCCGCGTCCAGGCCCAGCGCCCCCAGGCCGCGCTCCCGCAGCGCCGCCACCGCCAGGCCCTCGGGGTCGCCGCCCCGGGCGCGCAGGTGGACGTGGCCGCCGGTGCCCCGGACGGCGGCCGACGCGTGCCGCAGCTCCTCGGGGTCGGCCGCCGGGTCGGCGTACGCCCGGGTGAGGACGTCCGCCAGGCGCGGATCCGGTGCGGTGTCGCCGAGCAGGTGCGCGGTGACGCGGTCCGGGACGGCCAGCACCCGGGAGAGCGGGGGCCGTTCGGGCTCGGTCACCTCGACCAGGCCGCCCGCGACCAGCGGCGCGGCGGGGGAGAGGCGGAACCGGGCGGCCGAGGTGCCGTCGTGGCCGCACAGCTCCAGCGCAAGGCCCACCGTGGGCCTGCGCCGGGTCAGGTCGTCGTTGAGGTAGCCGTACAGCCGCTCGAAGCGCGCGTCCAGGTCCGGCGCCAGCGCCACCAGGAGCAGGTCCACGTCGAGCGGTGAGAGGCCGAAGGCGGCCGCCAGGCCGTCCAGCGGCGAGCCGGGCGGCGGCGCGTCCGCGTCGGGCACGGGCAGCGCGGGCCCGGCCGGGTCGTCCAGGATCCGCCCGACCGCCTCCGGGGTCAGGTACTGCCCCCGGTAGGGGTCGTCGGGGTCGGGGTCGCCGGCCCGGCGCAGCGCCACGGCCTCCCGCACGCGCTCCTCGACCAGGCGGAGCCTGGCCCACGGGTGCGGCGCGGCGGGCGCCGGCGCGGGCGGCTCCACGGTGTACGTCACGGCTGTCGTTCTCCTCGCCGGCGGCGCGCGGGGGCCGCGCGCCGCTCTCGCTTGCCGCCGAACCCCTCGCCCGCGGGATCGACGATCCCGCTGTAGCGCAGTCGGCGCGCGTCCTCCGGCTCCTCGGGCTCCGCCGCGTGCGCCGCGGCCCGGACCGAGAGGCCCTCCGTGACCGGCGGACCGACCAGCTGGGTGAGCCCGGCCAGCGGGGCGACCACGCGGACCCCGAGCGAGGGCTTGAGCTCCCCGCCCAGCGCCGACCACACGTCGGACGCGGCGGGCGCGTCCAGACCGGTGCCGCCGCCGTCCAGGTCCACGATCAGGCCCAGTTCGGCCAGCGACCCGGTCAGCAGCTCCGGCGGCAGGGTGTCCGTGGACACCACGGTCGCCAGGACCTGCGACAGCAGCCGGTGCTCGTCCTGCGGCCGGCTCGCCCAGGCGGTGACCAGGTACGTCAGGTCGAACCAGCGGGCCGGGCCGCGCCGCGCGACGACGAAGCCCTCGTCGTCGTACAGCTCCTGGGTGCCGCTGCCGCGCCGCCGCGAGTCCTCGCGGATGTCGTACAGGAACACGCAGACCGTCGGCGCGCTGCGGCGCGCCGCCCACTCGCGGGTGGGCGCGTCGAAGACCACCTCGACGCCCGCCGCCTCCAGGCCGGACCCGGCCAGCAGGCGGCGCAGCGCCTCGTCCACCTCGTGGATCACCGGCGGGTCACCTCGTCCGGCGGCTGCACGCTGCCGTTGACGACCAGGAAGTCGGTCTTCACCGGCGAGAAGCCGGGGCCGCGCGCGGTGATGGTGCGCGGTCCCGTCTGGTCCTTGTACAGGATCAGCAGCTGGCTGATGAAGGTGCCGTCGGGCCCGGGCACGCTCGGCGCGGCGGCCGCGGTGATGCCGGGCTTCCAGCTGAGGCGCACCGGTACGCCGGGCGGGAAGTCCTTGCCGCGCACCGAGGTGACGAAGCCGGGCTTGCCGATCGGCGGTACGGCCACGATGCGCGGCTGGAGGATTCGCAGCCGCTGGCGCGCGCGGTTGTCGCCGGGGTCGGCGTCCGTGCCGGTCGTGGTGAGCCGCCCGGTCACCTCGGTGGTGAGCGCCCGGTCCGGGTTGAGGACGACCTGGAGCACGGTGCGCGCGCCGGGCGCCAGGTCCGGCAGGGCGCACAGGCGGGAGGCGTCGCAGCCGGGCGGCATCCCGTTGGTGCGCATCCCGGACGGCAGCCCGATCCGCAGCCGCAGCCCGGTCGCCAGGGCGTTGCGCCCGTTGGACACGGTGTACGTGACGACGACGCGCCCGCCGACGTAACCCGGGTTCGGCCGGGCCGACACGCTCACTCCGGGACCGGCCTCGGGGGTCGGCGGCGGGGGAGGCGGCGTGGGCGTCGGGGTCGGTGTCGGGGTGGGCGTGGGGGTCGGGGTGGGGGGCACGGGCTTCTCGCGCACCGGCACCACGGTCCGGTCGGTGTTGTCGGTGGGGGTCGGGTCGATGACCGCGCCGGTCACCGACCAGTCCACCGGCTGGTCGCCCGGGGTGACCCCGGTGAAGGTGACGTCGACCGGCACGGTGGTGCCGGGCGGCACCACGCCCAGGGTGCAGGTCAGCGCCGCCGGGTCGCAGGTGGCGCCGGGCGCGGTGATGCCGGTGACGGTCACGCCGACCGGCGGCGAGACGGTGAGCCGGGTGCCGGGCGAGGCGGCCGGGCCGTGGTTGACGACCTCGACCCGCACGGTGGTGGTGTCGCCGACCGTCACCGGCGGCGTGGTGTCGGGCGCCCGCACCGCGAGGTCCACCGATTGCTGCACCGTGGGCTCCTTCTGACGCCCCGGCAGATCCGTGGTGAGGCCGGTGAGTTCGCCGCTGTCCACGTTCACCACGGACAGCTTCTCCGGGCTGTTGGGGGCGACCGCGGCGCGCGAGCTGAGCACCAGGTTCTTGCCGTCCGCCGTCCAGGCCGCGTCGCGCGGCTGGAACGGGCCGGTCGCCGTGGTGTCCGGCAGCTCGCGCCCGCAGGCGCCGGGCAGGTCACGGGCGGCGGCGGGCAGCAGGACGCGGCAGGAGGAGTCGCCGCCCAGCGAGACGAGGAGCAGGCCGTTGCGCTCGTCGACCTTGCCGGCGCCGTTCTTGCGGTTGAGGGCGACGGTGAGCCCGTCCGGCGAGAACGCCGGGCTGTCGTCGATGACCTCGCAGCCGGCCGGGCAGTTCGCCGCGCTCAGGTCGCGCTGCTCGCCGAGCCGCTCCACCGGCACGGTCCAGACGTGCTTGTTGCCGCCGTTGCCGTTGATGACCTGGCTGCGGGTGAACGCCAGGGTGGTGCCGTCGGAGGACCAGGTGGGCTGGGCGTCACTGCCCTGCGCCTGCCCCGCGGGCGGCACGACCTCGCCGCGCAGCGCGCCGGAGGCGGCGTCCGCGATGAGGATCCGGCCCGGGCCCGAGGCCTGGCCGACACCGCCGGGGGAGGTGCGGGTGAAGGCGATCAGCTTGCCGTCGGGGGAGAACGTCGGGTCGGTGTCCCAGTCCTTCGCCCCGCGCCCGGCCAGCGGCATCTCGACCGGGTTCGTGCCGTCCGCGTCCGCCGTGTAGATCTTCTCGACCCGGTTGCCGTCGACGGTGGTGAAGCGGGTCAGCACCAGCCGCCGCCCGTCGGGCGTGTAGTTCTGCCGCTCGGTCCACGGGTCGTACTTCGCCGGGTCCGTCGGCTGGAAGAGCGGGTCCTTGGCCGGGTCGGTGTTGGTGTCGGCCGCCGGGTCCTCGTTGAGGATCTCCTGCCCCAGGTCCCTGGGGTCGGAGCCGTCCGCCCGGACGTCCTGGAGCGTGACCGTGTGCGCGTTCTTCGCCGTGACGCGCTCCACGACCACGTCGCCGCCTGTCTGCGGGCCCAGCCAGGTCGGCGGGCCGACCTCGCGGTCCTCGTTCAGCAGGAACTCGGGCTCCTGGTCGGAGTGCGCGGTCGTGCGGTAGACGTGGTCGTAGTCGCCCTCGCAGGTGCAGGTGACCTCGGGGCTGAGGAACACCAGCCCGTCCCCGTCGGGCAGCCACGATGCCCCGTGGGCCCGCCAGTCGGTGTACGCGCCGCCGAGCAGCGGGCCTCCCGCGCCGGTCTCCGCGTACGCGTACCGGATGCGCTGGCCCGCGCCGGTCGTCGCCGTGTACGCGACGACGTCCCGGTTCTCCGCGTCGTCCACCGGGTTCCACACCGGCTCGGTCGCCGTACCGGCCGCCGGGTCGGTGACGCGCTTGGCGGCGCCGCCCCCGAGCGGGCGCGCGAACACCTGGAAGCCGCCCTCGGCGTCGCTGCTGTAAGCGATGCGCGCGCCGTCGGGGGAGACCGTCGGGTGCTCCTCGCTGGCCGGGGTGTCGGTCAGCCGGGTCAGCCCGCCGCCGTCGGTCCCCACCTGCCACAGGTCGCGCTGGGTGCGCCCGCCCCCGGCGTCCTGCGCCGAGTCGAAGACGACCGCGGTTCCGCCGGGTACGAGACGGGGATTGGCCGCGTCCATCCCCGAGGTGAGCTTGCGCACCGAGCCGTCGGCCGCCCGCAGGTAGACCTGCGGCCTCTTCTCGTCGCGGCGGCTGGCGAAGACCAACTGGTCGCCCAGGGCCGCCGGTTGCGTGTCCAGGTGCGCCACGCCCTCGCCGAGCAGCGGGGCGCTGGTCGTCTTCGACGACACCTTGCCCAGACTGCGGTGCCGGGTCCCGGCGTACGCGATGCGGGTCTCGCCGGCGTCCGCCGCGGCACGGGTGCCCGCCTGCGCGTCGTCCGGTCCCGAGGCCGCCGTCACCGCGATCAGGGGGACGAGCAGCAGCAGCGGTGCGGCCGTTCTCCCCCAGCGGTGCCGCCGATCGCCGGAGCCACCCCTGCCGATCAAGGCCCACCTCACAGTCCGGTGCAGTTGACGTACCACTCCTTCACCCTGCGCGTCGCGCGCGCCTCACGACAGGGCCCGGGGGCCGCACCCGGGGGAAGCGGCGGGTGCGCTTAAGGGCAGCGGCGGGGCGGCCGTCCGGCCGCCCCGCCGTACCGGCGGTGTCAGATGAGGCCGTTGCGCAGTGCGTAGCCCACCGCGTGGGCCCGGTTGCGCAGTTGCAGGCGGGTGATGACCTCGTGCAGGACGTTCTTGACGGTGCGTTCGGAGTAGGCGGTCTTGCGGGCGATCTCCGCGGTGTCCAGGCCCTCCGAGACCAGGCGCAGCATGTCCGCCTCGCG
>NZ_JBEOYE010000172.1:0-10311 GCF_040296945.1 Streptomyces sp. NPDC001941
GCGGGGCCGGGGCGTTCGCGCTGGCGGCGGCGCTGGGCCTGGTCGCGGCGGGCGAGTACGCGCGCCTGGCCGGGCTGCGCCCCGGGGACCTGGCCGTCCTCGCGGCGGGCGCGGTGCTGCTGCCGGGCCTGGCGTGGTGGGCGCCGGAGGCCCTGGACGCCCGGGCGGCGGGCCTGCTCCTGCCGGCCGCGGCGCTGCCGCCGCTGCTGGGCGGGGACGCGGAGCGGGGCTTCACCCGGGCCGCCCGCACCGCCTTCGGGCTGCTGTGGGTCCCGGCGGCGCTGACCGGCCTGGTGCTGCTCGGGGACACGGCGGTGGCGGTGGGCCTTGCGGTGGCGCTGGGGGACGTGGGGGCGTGGTGCGGGGGCAAGGCGCTGGGGCGGGGCGGACCGCTGTCCCGTCCGCTGTCCCCGTTGTCGCCGAACAAGACGTGGGCGGGCGTGCTCGGCGCGGTCGTCGCGGGCGGCCTGGTCCTGTGGGCCCTCGGGGCGCTCTCCCCGGGCCTGTGGGCCGCCGTCGCCGCCGGGTGCGTGCTCGGCGACCTCCTGGAGTCGATGGTCAAGCGGGAGGCCGGGGTGAAGGACGCGGGCAGCTGGCTGCCCGGCTTCGGCGGGCTGCTCGACCGGATCGACTCGCTCCTGCCCGCCCTGCTGATCGGGATGGTGATCGCGTGAGGACCGTGACCGAAACCGTGGCCGAAGAGGACCGGACCGCCACCGGGGAGCGGCTCGCGGGCGCCCTGGCCCGCCGCGCCCTGTGGTGGACGGTGCTCACCCTGACCGGGGGCGTCGAGCGGCGCGGCCGGCTGCCCCGGGGCGGCTGCGTGGTGGTCGCCAACCACTCCTCGCACGCCGACACCGCGGCGCTGCTGGCCGCGCTGGACGCCCGGCACCGCCCGGTGATCGGGGCGGCGGCCGACTACTGGTTCGCCTCCGCCTGGCGGCGCCGGATCTGCCGGCGGCTGGCCGCCGGGTTCCCGGTGCGGCGCACCGGCGGCGGCACGGCCGACCTGCTCGCGCACACCGCCCGGCTGCGGGCGGGCCGGGTCGTGGTGCTGTTCCCCGAGGGCACCCGGGGCGGCTCGGGACCCGTCGGCTCCTTCCACCGGGGCGCCCTGGTGCTGGCCCGGGAGGCGGGGGTGCCGGTGGTGCCGGTGGGGATCGCGGGCACCGACCGGCTGCTGCCCAAGCACGGGCGGCTGCGCTCGGCCCTGGTGCGGGTGCGCGTCGGCGCCCCGCTGCCGCCCGGGGCGGACGCCGAGGAGGCGCGCGCGGCGGTGGCCGCGCTGCACTCCCGTACGAACGCCGAGGCGCTGCGGGACTCCCCCGCGCGCCGTCGGGTGGCCGCGGTCGTCGCCTCCCGGTGGGGGCTGCCGCTGGCGTTCGCCTGGGCCTTCGCCGAGGCGCTGAGCTGGCCGCTGATGCCCGAGCTGCTGCTCGGCGCGGTGTGCGTGGCGGTGCCGCGCCGGGCGGTGCCGCTCTCGCTGGCGGCGCTCGGCGGCAGCCTGGCCGGCGGACTGCTCGCCCTCCAGCTCGCCGCGTCCGGGGCCCACCCGCCCGCCCCGCTGACCACCGAGCGGATGCGCGTCGAGGTGCGCGCGCAACTGGCCGCGGAGGGCGCCCGGGCGGTGCGCCACCAGCCGTGGAACGGCGTGCCGTTCAAGGTGTACGCCGCCGAGGCGGGCCGCGCCGGGACGGGCTCCGCCGACTGGCTCGCCGCGTCGGCGAAGGCGCGCGGCGCCCGCACCCTCACCGTGGGCGCCGGCTTCGGCGCGCTCGGCCTGCTGCTGCGCCGCTGGCGGCGCCACTACGGGCGCTACCTCGCCCTGCTCGGCGCGGGGTTCACGACCGGACTCTGGCTGATCGTCGCGGGCTGGAACTGACTGATCGACAGGACGCACCGGGGGCAGCACACTCGGAGCCATGTCATCCACGGCCGAACAGCGGTGGTCGCCCATCCACGGCGACGCCTACCGATCCGTCCCGTACCGCCCCCAGCGCGTCCCCGCCGCCGAATCACGGGCGCGCGCGGCCGAGCTGCTCGCGCACATGCGGCAGCGGCGCACGGTACGGCAGTTCTCCAGCGACCCGGTGCCCGAGCAGGTGCTGCGCGACGCGATCGCCGTCGCCGCCACCGCGCCGTCCGGCGCCCACCAGCAGCCCTGGACGTTCGTCCTGGTCAAGGACCCCGAGGTGCGGCGCGCGATCCGCGAGGCCGCCGAGCACGAGGAGCGCGTCTCCTACGACGGGCGGCTCGGCGAGGAGTGGCTGGCGGCGCTGCGCCCGCTGGGCACGGACGCCGTCAAGACGCACCTGACGGACGCGCCGGGCCTGATCGTCGTCTTCCAGCAGCGCTACTGGCTGGGCGAGGACGGCACCAAGCACAAGCACTACTACGTCGACGAGTCGGTCGGCATCGCGGTGGGCATGCTGCTGTCCGCCCTGCACCTGAGCGGGCTGGCCGCCCTGGTGCACACCCCCAGCCCGATGCGCTTCCTGTCACAGGTGCTGGGGCGCCCGGAGAACGAGAAGGCGTTCGCGGTGGTCCCGGTGGGATACCCGGCCGACGACTGCGAGGTCCCGGACCTGGTGCGCAAGGCCCTGGACCAGGTGATGGTCGAGGTCTGAGCCGGCTCCCCCGGCGGGGCGCGACAGGCGGGGAACCGTTTCCGCACCGCCGCCGGGGGCACACGCGCGCCGTGACGAATACAGCGGCGGTTACGGGTTCCCAGGCACGGGACACAGCTCTGGAAGTGGCGGGCCGTTGGGGTTTCGCGGCGCGCGGCGTCATCTACCTGCTCGTGGGCGTGCTCGCCCTGCGCATCGCGTTCGGCGGTGGCGGGGAGCAGGCCGACCGGGGCGGGGCGCTGGCCGAGGTGGCCCAGAAGCCCTTGGGCGTGGTGATGCTCTGGCTGATCGGCATCGGCTTCGCCGGGATGGCGCTGTGGCGACTGTCGGAGGCGGTCTTCGGCTCCAAGACCGGCAAGCGGCTGATGAGCGGCGGCCGGGCGGTGTTCTACGGCTTCGTCGCCTACTCGGTGCTCGCCTTCGCCACCGGCGACGAGGGCTCCAACAGCGGCTCCAGCGACCGCCAGTCCCGTGACATCACGGCCAAGGCGCTGGGCCTGCCGGCGGGGCAGTGGCTGGTCGGGATCGCGGGCCTGGTGGTCGCGGGCATCGGCGTGGCGATCGCGGTCCGCGCGATCATGCGCAAGTACCACAAGCACCTGAAGCTGGGCGAGATGTCGAAGAAGGCCCGCCGGTTCACCGACGTGACCGGCGTGGGCGGGGGTACGGCACGCGGCCTGATCGCGGTCGCGGCCGGGATCTTCGTGGTCCGGGCGGCGGTGAAGTTCAAGCCGGAGGAGGCCAAGGGCATGGACGACACCCTGCGCTCCTTCGCCGACACCCCGGCAGGTCCCTGGCTGCTGGTGGCCGTCGCCGTCGGGCTCGCGCTCTTCGGCCTGTTCTCCTTCGCCATGGCCCGCTGGCGGCACGTGTAGGGCCGGTCCGTACGCGGGACACGTGCAGGAACGGTCCGTACGCGGGACACGTGCGGGGACGTCCGTACGCGGGAAACAGGACCGCCCCCGTCCTGGTTTGGGGGTCCAGGACAGGGGCGGGGCCGGTGGGGGCGGGTGCCTCGCGGCACCCTCCGGGGGCGTCAGCCCATGTGCGGGTAGCCGTACTCGGTCGGCGGGACCAGCGTCTCCTTGATGGCGCGGGTCAGCGTCCAGCGCATCAGGTTCTGCGGTGCGCCGGCCTTGTCGTTGGTGCCGGAGGCGCGGCCGCCGCCGAAGGGCTGCTGGCCGACGACGGCGCCGGTCGACTTGTCGTTGATGTAGAAGTTGCCCGCGGCGAAGCGGAGCTTCTCCATCGTGTGCGCGGCGGCGGCGCGGTCGCCCGCGATGACCGAGCCGGTGAGCGCGTAGTCGGAGACCGACTCCATCTGGTCCAGCATGGCGTCGTACTGGTCGTCCTCGTACACGTGCACCGCGAGGATCGGGCCGAAGTACTCGTCCTTGAAGACCGGGTTCTCCGGGTCGGTGCACTCGATGACCGTCGGGCGGACGAAGTAGCCCACCGAGTCGTCGTAGCTGCCGCCGGCCACGATCGTGCAGGCCGGGTCGGACTTCGCGCGGTCGATCGCGGCCTTGTTCTTGGCGAACGAGCGGTCGTCGATGACGGCGCCGATGAAGTTCGACAGGTCGGTGACGTCACCCATGGTGATGCCGTCGACCTCGGCCGCGAACTCCTCCTTGAACCCGTCGTTCCAGATGGACGCCGGGACGTACGCGCGGGAGGAGGCCGAGCACTTCTGGCCCTGGTACTCGAAGGAGCCGCGGGTCAGCGCGGTCTTCAGGATCGCGCGGTCGGCGCTGGGGTGCGCGACCACGAAGTCCTTGCCGCCCGTCTCGCCCACGATGCGCGGGTAGGAGCGGTAGTTCTCGATGTTGTTGCCGACCGTCTTCCACAGGTGCTGGAAGGTGCGGGTCGAGCCGGTGAAGTGGATGCCGGCCAGGTCGCGGTGGTTCAGCGCCACCTCGGAGACGGCGATGCCGTCACCGGTGACCAGGTTGATGACGCCCTTGGGCAGACCGGCCTCCTCCAGGAGCTGCATGAGCAGCACGGCGGCGTGGGTCTGGGTCGGGGACGGCTTCCACACGACCACGTTGCCCATCAGGGCCGGGGCGGTCGGCAGGTTGCCCGCGATGGCCGTGAAGTTGAACGGCGTGATCGCGTAGACGAAGCCCTCCAGCGGGCGGTGGTCCATGCGGTTCCACACGCCCGGGGAGTTGGCCGGGGGCTGCTCGGCCAGGATCTGGCGGGCGTAGGCGACGTTGAAGCGCCAGAAGTCCACCAGCTCGCAGGGGGTGTCGATCTCGGCCTGCTGCGCGGTCTTGGACTGGCCCAGCATCGTGGAGGCGGCCAGGGTCTCGCGCCAGGGTCCGGCCAGCAGCTCGGCGGCGCGCAGGATGATCGCGGCGCGGTCATCGAAGGACATCGAGCGCCAGGCCGGGGCGGCGGCCAGCGCGGCGTCGATCGCGTCCTGCGCGTCCTGCTGCGTGGCACCGCGGAAGGTGCCGAGCACGGCCTTGTGGTTGTGCGGCTGGACGACCTTGAACTCGTCGCCACCGCCCATCCGCTTCTCACCGTCGATGGTCATCGGCAGGTCGATCGGGTTCTCGGCCAGCTCCTTGAGCTTGGCCTCCAGGCGGGCGCGCTCGGGCGAGCCCGGGGCGTAGCCGTGGACCGGCTCGTTGACCGGGGCGGGGACCTGGGTGACGGCGTCCATGAGGTGTCCTGTCTCCTTTGCGGGGGTCGGGGGAGGCGGGTTGCTCAGCCCTTGGTGAGGATGGAGCGGGCGAAGAACAGCAGGTTGGCCGGCTTCTCCGCGAGACGGCGCATGAAGTAGCCGTACCAGTCGGTGCCGTAGGCGGTGTACACGCGCATGCGGTGGCCCTCGGCGGCGAGCCGCACGTGCTCGTCGCTGCGGATGCCGTACAGCATCTGGAACTCGTACTCGTCCAGCTTGCGGCCGGCGCGCCGGGCCAGCTCCTGGGCGATGGAGATCAGGCGCGGGTCGTGGGACCCGATCATCGGGTAGCCCTCGCCCTCCATCAGGATCCGCAGGATGCGCACGTACGCCTTGTCGATCTCGGCCTTGTCCTGGTACGCGACCTCGGCGGGCTCCTTGTAGGCGCCCTTGACGATGCGCACGCGCGAGCCCGCGGCGGCCAGCCGGCGGGCGTCGGCCTCGGTGCGGAAGAGGTACGCCTGGATGACGCAGCCGGTCTCCGGGAAGTCCTTCCGCAGCTCCTCGTGGATGGCGAACATCGAGTCGAGGGTGGTGTGGTCCTCGGCGTCCAGGGTGACCGTGGTGCCGATCGCGGCGGCGGCCTCGACGACCGGGCGGACGTTGGCGAGCGCCAGCTCGTGGCCGCCCTCCAGGGCCTGGCCGAACATGGACAGCTTCACGGACATCTCGGCCTTGGCGCCGTGGCCCAGCTCCTTGAGGTGCTGGACCAGCTCCAGGTACGCGTCCCGGGCGGCGGAGGCCTGCTCGCGGGTGGTGATGTCCTCGCCGACGACGTCGAGGGTGACTTCCAGGCCCTTGCCGACGGCGTCCTGCACGATCGGGACCACCTGCTGGACGGTCTCGCCCGCGATGAAGCGGTCGACGACCTGCTTGGTGCCCGGCGCCGCCGACACGAACGAGCGCATTTTCTCGCTGCGGGACGCGGCGAGGATCACGGGAGCCAGCACGGGGCACCTCCAAGGAGCAGGGGTTGAAGGGGGCCGGAACGGGGCTGAATCAGTACGAAACCGTAACGGCACGGAGAACCACCGTGAAACCTAAGGATCGCTTCGATCCTCTGCCATCGACAGCTGTCACGCATCCGTGGCCGCCATCTCAGACAAATGTCTGAGATGGGGCGCGAGCGGTGCGAGAATGCTCGGGTGAAGGGCGACTACCAAGACCTGGTCGACGAGATCTCGGCGCTCCTCGGCGCCCCCGCGACCCTGGAGAACCGGGACTTCGGCCTGATCGCCTTCGGCGCGCACGACAGCGACGACGACCTCGCGATGGACCCGGTGCGCACCCGCTCGATCCTGACCCGCAAGTCCACCCCGGCGGTCCGCGCCTGGTTCGAGGGCTTCGGGATCGCCCGGGCCACCGGCCCGGTGCGCATCCCGGCCGCCCCGGACGCCGGGGTCTTCCGGGGCCGGATCTGCCTGCCGGTACGCCACCGGGGCGTCGCCCTGGGCTACGTCTGGCTGCTCGACGCCGAGCCGGGCCCCCCGCGGGACCGGCTGGCCGCCGCGATGGAGGTGGCCGCGCGCATCGGCGGCCTGCTCGCCGACGAGGAGCGGGCCGGTGCCGACCTGTCCCGGGAGCTGAGGGCGGCCCTGACGGCCGAGCGCGGCTGGCAGTACGACATGGCGCTGGCCGCCCTGCGCACCGCCCTGGGCACGGCCGCCGACGGGCCGCACGCGCTGGTGTGCGTGGCGCCGTGGCCCACCCAGGACCCGCCCTCGCCCCGCACCACCCCGAACGCCGCGGCGGTGTGCACGCTGCCGTGGACGCCCCCGGCCCCCGCGCCCGCCCCGCAGCCGCGCGGCGCCTCCCGCACCGCGTCCCGCACCACCGCGAGCGGCGCCCCCGGCAGCCGTACCGGCTCCGGCGCCCCCGCCGCGGCCGCCCCCGAGCCCCCGCGCCCGGCCGTCCACGCGCTCGCCGTGCTGGTCCGGCTGCGCTCGGCCGACGCCCTCTCCCCCGCCGTCAACGCGGCCACCCGGCTGCGCGACTCGGCCGCCCCGGCGACCGTCGCGGGCCTCTCCGACCCGCGCCGGGGCGTGGCCGACCTCGACGCGGCCTGGCGCGAGGCCCTGGCCTCCGCGCGCGCCGCGCTCGCCCAGCCCCGGCTCGCCCCGCTGGCCCGCTGGTCGGAGATCGGGCCCTATCGGCTGCTCACCGCGCTGCCCGCCGCGCACGACCCTTCGGTGCGCACCCTGCTCTCCCCCGCCCATCCCGAACTGGCCCGCACCGCGGAGGTGTTCCTCGACTGCGCGGGCCAGGCGGGGCGCACGGCGGCGGCCCTGGGCATCCACCGCCAGACGCTCTACTACCGGCTCTCCCGGGTCGAGCAGCTGACCGGCCTGGACCTGGACGAGGGCGAGGACCGGCTGCTGCTGCACATGGCCCTGAAGTCGGCCAAGCTGTACTGACCGAGGGCCTCGCCACCGAGGGCCTCGCCAGGGAGCCTCCTCGGGGTCCTTAGGGAGCCTCCCCGGGCTCCCGCTCGCCCGACCCGCTCCCCGGGCGCTCCATGACCACTTCCAGGCCCGCGCGCAGGTCCGCCGCCGAGGGGGCGCTCTCGGGGTCCACCAGCCACTGCACCATCACCCCGGCCACCAGCGCCTGGGTGAACAGGCCCGCCACCCGCGCCTTCTCCGGGTCCTCCTCGGGGTCGAGCCCGAGGAAGGCCTCCGCCATCCCGGTCCGCCCGTCGCGCTGCGCCCGCAGGACCTCCTCGCGCAGCGCCGGGTCCTCGTCGAGCCGGCCGACGATCTCCATCTGGAGCTTCCACACCGCGCGGCTCGTGTCGAAGGCGTCGATGAGCCCGGACCAGATCGCCTCGAAGCGCTCATAGGGTTCGGCGGGCAGCTCCGCACCGGCGCCGGCGGGCCCGACCGCGTGCCCCCAGTCCTCGGTCACCGCCAGGAAGGCCTGGTTGAGCAGCGCCTCCTTGGAGCCGTAGTGGTAGCCGATGGAGGCCAGGTTGGTCCCGGAGGCGGCGACGATGTCGCGGGCCGTCGTCCGGCCGTAGCCCTTCTCCAGCAGGCAGCGCTTGGCGCCTTCGAGCAGATCTTCGCGGTGTCCCATGACAGCAGCATACCCGGCTCCTATACGCACGTGTAAGACGTGCGTATAAGAACCGGGTACGGGAGTGCGCGCGGGGCCCCTGACGCCCCGGGCCTCAGTCGGCCAGGTTCACCGAGCGGGCCGAGGTGGCACCGATCTCGTCGGCCAGCTCGCCGAGCACGTTCACCGGGACGGTGTCGTCGACCGTGAGCACGGCCAGCGCCTCGCCGCCCTCCTGGTGACGCGCCACCTGCATGCCCGCGATGTTCAGACCGGCCTCGCCGAGCACCCGGCCGACCGTGCCGACCACGCCCGGACGGTCCTCGTAGCGCAGCACGACCATGTGGTCGGCCAGGTTGAGGTCCACGTCGTAGTCACCGATGGCGACGATCTTCTGCAGGTGCTTCGGCCCGGCCAGGGTGCCCGAGACCGACACCTCGTCACCGCCGGAGAGGGTGCCGCGCACCGTGACCACGTTGCGGTGGTCGGGCGACTCCGAGCTGGTGGTCAGCCGGACCTCGACGCCGCGCTCCTGGGCGAACAGCGGCGCGTTCACGTACGACACGGTCTCCGCGACCACGTCCTCGAACACGCCCTTGAGCGCGGAGAGTTCGAGCACCTTCACGTCGTGCTGGGTGATCTCGCCGTACACCTCGACGTCCAGGCGGACCGCCACCTCGCCGGCCAGCGCGGTGAAGATCCGGCCCAGCCGCTCGGCCAGCGGCAGCCCCGGCTTGACGTCCTCGGCGATCACGCCGCCCTGCACGTTGACCGCGTCCGGGACCAACTCACCGGCCAGCGCCAGGCGTACGGAGCGCGCGACCGCGATGCCGGCCTTCTCCTGCGCCTCGTCCGTGGAGGCCCCCAGGTGCGGGGTGCAGACCACCTGGTCGAGCTCGAACAGCGGGGAGTCGGTGCACGGCTCCTTCGCGTACACGTCCAGGCCGGCGCCCGCGACGCGGCCCTCCTTCAGCGCCGAGTACAGCGCCTCCTCGTCCACGATCCCGCCGCGCGCGGCGTTGACGATCCGCACCGAGGGCTTCACCTTGTGCAGCGCCTCGTCGCCGATCAGGCCCAGCGTCTCCGGGGTCTTGGGCAGGTGCACCGTGATGAAGTCCGCGACCTCGAGCAGCTCGTCGAGGGAGAGGACCTTCACGCCCATCTGCGCGGCCCGCGCGGGCTGCACGTAGGGGTCGTAGGCGACGACCTTCATGCCGAACGCGGACATCCGCTGCGCGACCAGCGCGCCGATGCGGCCCAGGCCGACCACGCCCAGGGTCTTCTCCGCCAGCTCCACGCCCGTGTACTTCGAGCGCTTCCACTCGCCGTTCTTCAGCGCGGAGTTGGCCTGGGGGATGTTGCGCGCGGTGGCGATCAGCAGGCCGCAGGCGAGCTCGGCGGCCGTGACGATGTTGGAGGTCGGGGCGTTGACGACCATCACGCCGGCCTTGGTGGCGGCGGAGACGTCCACGTTGTCCAGGCCGACCCCGGCCCGGGCCACGACCCGCAGCTTGCGCGCGGCGGCGATCGCCTCGGCGTCGACCTTGGTGGCCGAGCGGACCAGGATCGCGTCGACGTCGGCGATGGCGGGCAGCAGCTCGGCGCGGTCCGCGCCGTTGCAGTGCCGGATGTCGAAGTCCGGGCCCAGGGCGTCGACGGTGGCGGGCGACAGCTCTTCAGCGATGAGTACGACGGGTTTCGAGCTCACGTGAATCCTCACAGGTGCAGTGCGGACGGCCGTCCCGACGGCCGCAGGCGGTGGAGGGGCTAGCCGCGTGGAAGACGCACGACGCTGTGGGCCTGACGCGTATGAATGAGCAGTGTAGTGCGGAGGCGGCGCGCTCATTCCGCCGTCCCGTAAGGATCACCCGTCCGTGGTTGGACACGGTGTCCCAAGAAGCGCGGGGGGGGGGGGGGCGGGGTGGGGGGCCCCCCCCCCCGCGG
>NZ_JBEOYE010000173.1:0-10291 GCF_040296945.1 Streptomyces sp. NPDC001941
CCCGCGGCGAGGAGCCGGGCGCCCGCGACGCGTGCCGCGTCCGGGCCGGTCAGCTCCCCGCCGGGCAGCACCCACCCGGCCAGGGCCAGGCAGGGGGCGACGAGCAGGCCGAGCGCGGTCGCGGAGAGGCGGTCGCCGACCGCGCGGCTCGCGGAGCCGGCCCCGGCCAGCAGCAGGATTCCGGCCACGGCGGCGCACGCGGCGCGTACGGAGCCGGAGGTGCCGACGCCCGGCCAGAAGACCAGCACCAGCGCGGTGACCACGGTGGCCACGCAGGTGCCCACCAGCAGGCCGCGGGCCGCGCCGGGGTGCCAGGTGTGCAGCCGGCGCCCGGCGGTGTCGGCTATGCCGTCCACCAGGTCGTCCAGCCGTGCCTCGGGCAGGGCCTCGGTGTGCGGGCGCAGGTAGAGCACGGCGCCGTCGGAGAGACCGGCGCGCAGGAGGGTGGTCTCCTCGTCCAGGGGTGCGTCACCGAGCCGCTGGAGGACCCAGCCCGCGTGGTCGAGTCCGGCTTCCTCGGCCTCTTCGCCGACGTAGCGCAGCAGGGTGGGCAGCAGGTCGGCGACCGGTACGTCGGCGGGGACGGCCAGGTCGACGGAGAGGCTCGGCGCACGTACGGTCAGGCGGCACGTTTCGGCCACCGCGCTGTCGGTCATCAGCTGAACTCTCGTCTTCCGTGGGGGCTTTGGCAGGAGGAACTTCCCGAAAGGGGAGTTTGTGAACAGTACGGCGCAGTCGTACGGAAGAGAACCGCCTTCCCGCACAACGGAATTGTGTCCGCGCACCCCGCGCTCACCACTCCCGCGTGGACAGGGTGCGTTCCGTGAATGCAGACTACTGCCTACGGTCGGCGGTTCGTACTGCGGACCGGGCTCCGGTCCGGGACGCAATTGTTCCCCAAGGGAGTTGCCCGTACCCCGCTGTCCGCTCGAAACATTCACGCGGAGTTCACCGTCGTCCGCGCCGTCCGGAGAATGGACGTGGTGCGGTGATTCCCGCGACCGGGTGCGTGGGTATTCGGTACGGGCCGCGAGGCCAGTGAAACCGGAGGTTCTGTCCCTTGAGCGTGGTGCTGTTCCGCCGTCCTGCCCGCCGGCGCGGACCCGAGATGCCCGAGGGCCAATTGACCCTCCAGGAGCCGCCGGTCCTCGCGGAGTCCGTGCCGGACAACTCGGCGATATGGACCTATTTGCCGATGGCCCTGATGTCGGTGTCCATGATGCTGATGTTCCTGCGCCCCGGCGGCGGGAACGGCGTCTTCATGTACCTGGCGATGGGCGTCATGGCGCTCTCCGCCGGTGCGATGCTCCTGGGACAGCTGATGCGCCGCTCCGGCGAGCGCAAGCAGCGCCTCAGGGGCGAGCGCCGCGACTACCTGCGCTACCTGGCGCAGACCCGCAAGCGGGTCAGGGCCACCATCGTGGAGCAGCAGCGCGCCCTGGCCTGGCGCCACCCCGAGCCCGCCTCACTGCGCTCGCTGGCCCGCACCTCGCGCCTCTGGGAGCGCCGCCCGGCCGACGAGGACTTCGGCGAGGTGCGCCTCGCGGTCGGCGAACAGCAACTCGCCCTCAGCCTCGAACCGGTCTCCACCCGCCCGGTGGAGGACCTCGAACCCCTCTGCGCGCACGCGCTGCGCCGCTTCATCCGCGCCTACTCCACCATCCCCGACCAGCCCCTCGGCCTGTACCTGCCCTCCTCGGCCCGGGTGCTGCTGCGCCCCGAGGACGACCTCGCGGAGGCGGAGGAACCCGCCGCCGAGGAAGCGCTGCGCGGTCTCGTACGGGCCGTCCTCGGGCAACTCGCCACCTTCCACGCCCCCGAGGAGCTGTGGCTCGCCCTGTGCGTCAGCGACGAGCGACGGCCCGACTGGGAGTGGGTCAAGTGGCTGCCCCACGTGCTCGACCCCTTCGAGGAGGACGGCGCGGGCCCGGCCCGCCGGATCACCGCCGACCTCAACGAGCTCGACGACCTGCTGGGCGCCGAGTTCGCCGAGCGCCCCGGTTTCGACGCCGACGCGCGCGCCGGCCGCGACGAGCCGTACACCGTCGTCGTCCTGGACGGCGTCACCGTCCCCGAAGGACACCGCTGGGAGGGCCACGGCTACCGCAACGCCCTGGTCCTCGACGTCTCCGGGGCGCTGCGCTGGCGCCCGGGCCGCAACACCCTGCGGCTCACCGTCGGCACCGGCCGGGTCAACCTGGTGCGCACCGACCGCAGCCGCAAGGAACGTTCCGTAGCACTGGGCCGCCCCGACCGGCTCGGCCCGCTCGGCGCGGAGTCCCTGGCCCGGCTGCTCACCCCGCGCCGGATGAGCCTGGCCACCGACATCGCCCAGCCGCTGGACAGCGACGTCGAGCTGACCACCCTGCTCGGCATCCCCGACCTGCACCGGCACGAACCGCGCACGCTCTTCGAGCGGAACACCGGCTCCGCCCGACTGCGCGTGCCCATCGCCGTCGGCGTCGACGGCCGCCCGGTCGAGCTGGACATCAAGGAGTCCGCGCAGGGCGGCATGGGCCCGCACGGCATGCTCATCGGCGCCACCGGCTCCGGCAAGAGCGAGCTGCTGCGCACCCTCGTACTCGGCCTCGCCCTGACCAACTCCTCCGAGACGCTGAACTTCGTCCTGGTCGACTTCAAGGGCGGCGCCACCTTCCTCGGCCTGGAGGAACTGCCGCACACCTCCGCCGTCATCACCAACCTGGCCGACGAGGTCGCCCTGGTCGAGCGCATGCAGGACGCCCTGCACGGCGAGCTCATCCGCCGCCAGGAGCTGCTGCGCGCGGCGGGCAACTACACCTCGGCACTGGAGTACGAGCGCGCCCGCGCGGCCGGTACGGAACTCATACCGCTGCCCAGCCTCTTCGTGGTGGTCGACGAATTCAGCGAACTCCTCTCCACGCACCGGGAGTTCATGGAGTTGTTCGTGATGATCGGCCGCCTCGGCCGCTCCCTCGGCGTCCACCTGCTGCTGGCCTCGCAGCGCCTCGACGAGGGCCGGATGCACCAGCTGGAGTCCCACCTGTCGTACCGCATCGGCCTGCGCACCTTCTCGGCCATGGAGAGCCGGGGCGTGCTCGGCGTGCCCGACGCCTACGAGCTGCCCGCCCAGCCCGGCAGCGGGTACCTCAAGTCCGGCGTGGAGTCCCTCACCCGCTTCCGCGCCGCCTACTCCTCCGGCACCTACCAGCGCCGCACCGGGGCCGTGGCACAGGCCCGCGTGGCCAGCCAGGTCGCCCCGTGGACCAGCGGCTGGGTGGTCCCGCGCACCCTGGAGGCCGCGCCCGACCCCGAGCCGGAGGCCGAGGAGACCGGCGAGGAGGAGGCACTGCTCGACGTGGCGCTCGACCGGCTGCGCGACTCGGGCCCCGCCGCCCACCAGGTGTGGCTGCCCCCGCTGGACGAACCCTCGCCACTGGACGCCCTGCTGCCCGGCCTCGCCCCCGAGCCCGGCCGCGGGCTCACGGCCACCGCCTGGCACGGCACCGGCAAGCTCCGCGTCCCGGTCGGCCTGGTCGACAAGCCCTTCGAGCAGCGCCGCGACCCCCTGGTCGTGGACCTGTCGGGGGCGGGCGGCCACATCGCCGTCGCCGGCGGCTCGCAGAGCGGCAAGTCCACGCTCGCCCGCACCCTCATCGCCGCCCTGGCGCTCACCCACACGCCCGCCGAGGTGCAGTTCTTCTGCCTCGACTTCGGCGGCGGCGGCCTCTCGCAGCTCGCCGCGCTCCCCCACGTCGGCGGGGTCGCGGCCCGGCTCAACCCCGAGCGGGTGCACCGGGCCGTCGCCGAGGTGATGAGCCTGCTCGCCCACCGCGAGCAGTTCTTCGTCGACCACACCCTGGACTCGATGCAGTCCTACCGCCGCCGCAGGGCCGCGGGCGAGTTCCCCGGCGAGCCGTTCGGCGACGTCTTCATGGTCGTCGACGGCTGGTCCACGGTCCGCCAGGACTACGACGACCTGATCCCCAAGTTCAACGAACTGGCCGCACGCGGCCTCAACTACGGCATCCACCTGCTCATCACCACCACCCGCTGGGTGGAGCTGTCCGCGCAGGTCCGCGACCAGTCGGGCACCCGCCTCGAACTGCGCATGGGCGACCCGATGGACTCCGAGATCGACACCCGCAAGGCCCGCGCGGTACCGCGCACCGGCGGCCGCGGCATCACCGCCGACAGCAAGATGCACTTCCTCGCCGGGCTGCCCCGCCTGGACGGCAGCGGCTCGCTCGACGACCTCGGCGACGGCGTCGCCCACCTGGTCTCGGAGGTCTCCCGGCACTGGACGGGACCCTCGGCACCGCAGGTGCGCATGCTCCCGCACCGGCTGCCGCTGGCCGAACTGCCCGCGCCCGAAGCGACCGAGGGCGGCGGCATGCGCCTGGCGCTCGGCATCGACCAGGAGGCCCTGGAACCGGTCTGGCACGACTTCAGCCGCACCCCGCACCTGATCGTGGTGGGCGACACCGAGAGCGGCAAGACCAACCTGCTGCGCGCCGTCGCCCGGGGCATCACCACCCGCTACGCCCCGAACGAGGCGAAGGTCATCGCGGTGGACTACCGCCGCACGCTCGTGGACGCCGTCCCCGAGGAGTACCGCATCGGGCACGTGATCTCCCTGGACAACCTCAAGGAGACCCTGGAGGGCGCGGCCCAGGCGATGAAGACCCGGGTGCCGGGGGCCGACATCGCCCCGGCCCGCATGCGCCAGTGCGACTGGTGGACCGGACCGCGACTGTTCCTCCTGGTCGACGACTACGACATGGTGGCGGGCAACTCCTTCCAGAGCCCCTTCGAGCCGCTCTTCGAGAGCCTGACCCTCGGCTTCGAGATGGGCCTGCACCTGGTGGTCGCCCGCAGCGCGATGGGCGCCGGGCGCGGTCTGAGCGACGGGCTGATCCGCCGTCTCGACGAAGCGAACAACCCGGCCGTCCTGCTGTCCTGCCCGCCCACGGAGGGCCGCCTCTTCGGCAACGCCAAGCCGCTCAACCTCCCGCCGGGCCGGGCCCTGCACATCGCCCGCCGCAAGCCGCGCCTGATGCAGACGGCGCTGGTGGAGGAGGCCGGGACGCCGTGAGTAATTGAGGGGGGCCGTCTCTGGGACGGCCCCCCTCACGCGTACGGAACGCTCCCGCTCCTCAGTCCTCGGCCGCCGCCGCACCCGCAGGGCGCCAGCCCCGGGCACGCCCCCGGGAGAAGGCGAAACCGGCCCACAGCAGCGCCAGGACGCCCGCCGAACCCAGCAGGACCATCACCAGCGCCCGGCTCGCCGCGCGGTCGGCGGACGCCGTGTCCCGGACGGTCACGGGCTCGCCGGCCCGCTCGCCCGCGGCGGGTCCGCCGGGAGCGCCCAGGACGGTGGTGACCGCGGCGTACGCGTCGAGCTGCGGGATGTCCGCCGGGTAGGCGGTGGCCAGCAGGCGGCGCGCCACCACGTCGGGCGCCTCGCCGGGGTGCGCCGCGCGGACGACCGCGGCGGCACCGGCGGCGTACGCCGTGGCGACCCCGACGCCCCCGCCCAGGTAGTGGCCGTCGCCGCGCGGGCCGCCGGAGACGACCCCGGCGCCCGGGGCGACCAGGTCGACGCCGTCGGTACGCAGGGCCCGGTCGGGACGGACGCCCGCGGGCAGCATGTCGGCGACCGCCAGGACACCGGGCTCGCCCGCCGGCCAGTAGGTGCGCGGGGGCACCTCGTCGCCGCCGACGCGGGACGTGGGGTCGGGCGCGGCGGCCGCGACCACGACCGCGCCCGCGCGGCGCGCGTCGGCGACCGCCCGGGTCACCGCCGCGTCCCGGCGGGGCAGGGCCACCCCTACCGCGATCACCCCGGCACGGGCCGACGTCGCCCGCCGTACCGCCGCGGCGACGAGGGCCGCGTCCGGCACACCGCGCCGGTCGGTGCCGCGCAGGGCCAGGATCCTCGCCCCGGGTGCCACGCCCGCGAGGGACGGCGTGTCCCCTCCCGTACCGGCGATGAGCCCGGCGAGGAAGGTGCCGTGCCCGACGCAGTCGTCCCCGGCGTCGCCGTCGGCGGTGACCCGGCCTTCGAGACCGGCGGCCCTGGGCGCCACTCCGGTGTCGACCAGGGCGACGGTGACGCCGGTGCCGGTGCCGTGCCGGTGCAGCCGGTCCAGGTCGAGGCGCTGGCGCGACCAGTCCTGCTTCCTGGCCTTCTCCTTCGAGGGCGGGGTGCAAGCCGCGTCCCGGGCGGTCGGCTCGAACGCCGTCGGCATGGCGGGCAGTTGCTGGCCCTTCTTGCCGTCGGCCACCGGGACGCGCCCGGGCGTCACCGACTGGGCGGGCGCCGCGACGGGCAGCAGCAGGGCGGCGGCGACCGCGGTGCAGGACACCAGCCGGGCCGTCCTCCGGGTGCCCGGCCTCACCGCGGGACCGCCTTGGACGCGACGGGGGCGAGGTCGGCGGGCAGCAGGGCCCGCAGGTCGTCCACGCTGGGCGCGGCCACCGCGCTGAGCCGGCCCGCCTGGCGGGTCACCATCGACTCGACCACCTGGCGGGCCAGGCGGGCGTTGCCGAAGGTACGGTCGCGGGGCAGCGTGTCGAAGTACTCCTTGAGCAGCGGGCCGGTGCCGGGGCCGCACTCGTAGCCCATCCCCGCCGCCTGGGCCCTGACGATGGTGACCAGTTCGTCGGAGGAGTAGTCGGCGAAGGCGATGCGGCGCGGGAAGCGGGAGGACAGGCCGGGGTTGGAGGCCAGGAAGCGCTCCATCTCGTCGGTGTACCCGGCGACGATGACGACGACCTCGTCGCGGTGGTCCTCCATCAGCTTCAGGAGCGTGTCCACCGCTTCCTGCCCGAAGTCGGCGCCGCCGCCGCGCGGGGTGAGCGTGTACGCCTCGTCGATGAACAGCACGCCGCCCCTGGCCCGTTCGAAGACCTCGCGGGTCAGCTGGGCGGTGTGGCCGATGTAGCGGCCGACCAGGTCGGCGCGGGCCGCCTCCACGAGCTGGCCGCGCTCCAGGATGCCCAGCTGGGTGAGGATCTCGCCGTAGAGCCGGGCGACCGTCGTCTTGCCGGTGCCGGGCGGCCCCGTGAAGACCAGGTGGTGGCTGAGCGAGGGGGCGGGCAGTCCCGCCGCGGCCCGGCGGCGGGACGTGGTGATCAGGTTGACCAGGTCCGAGACGTCCCGCTTGACCTCGGCGAGGCCGATCATGTCGCCCAGGCGGGTCAGCGCGTCGTCGGCCGGCACGGCGCTCTCGGCGACCGAGGCGGCGGCCGCGGCCGAGACGTCCTCGGGCAGCAGCAGCCGCAGGTCGCGCTCGCCGACCTGGGCCTGCGAGGCGAGCCTGACCGCCTGGCGGTCCACCATCTCCTCGAACACCCCGCGCGCGGCGCGGCCGTTGCCGAAGCCCGCGTCCCTGGGCATCGCGCCGAAGTGCGCGGCGAGCGCCTCGGCGGTGCCCTCGCCCAGTTCGTACTGGTGCTGGGCGCACATGGTGACCATGATGGCGACCAGTTCGGGCACCGAGTAGTTCTCGAACTCCACCGTGCGCGAGAAGCGCGACGCGAGGCCCGGGTTGGAGCCGAGGAAGGAGTCCATCTCCCGGGAGTACCCGGCGGCGACCACCACCACGTCGTCGCGGTGGTCCTCCATCAGCTTCAGGAGCGTGTCCACCGCCTCGCGGCCGAAGTCGGCGCCGCCGTTGCCGCTGTCGGCGGTGAGCGTGTACGCCTCGTCGATGAACAGCACTCCGCCCAGGGCCCGCTGGAAGGTGTCGGTGGTCTTGATCGCCGTGCCGCCGACGATCTGGGCGACCAGGTCCGCGCGCGAGACCTCCACGAGGTGGCCGCTGCGCAGCGCCCCCAGCTCGGCCAGGATCGCGCCGTAGAGGCGGGCCACGGTGGTCTTGCCCGTGCCGGGCGGGCCCGCGAAGACCAGGTGCCTGCTCATCGGCGGTGCGGACATGCCGAGTTGCTCACGGCGCTGGGCGAGCTGGGTGAGGTTGACCAGCGTGCCGACCTGCTGCTTGACGTTCTCCAGGCCGATCAGCGCGTTCAGGGCGCCGAGCGGGCCGTCGGCGCGGTCGGGCGCGGGGCCGTCGGCCGCGCCGGAGCCGGCCGGGTCGGTGTTCTCGGCGCTGCCGGTCCCCCAGGCGTCGCGCTTGCCGTTGCCCGTGCTGTTCAGGCCCTCGACGGCCAGCCGGTCGCCCGGTGCGGTCTGCACCACGCCGGCGCCCTCGTTCTCCCGCGCCAGGCAGTTGACCAGCGACACGGGCGCGGTGGACTCGATCCGGAAGCCGTCCTGGGCGCCGCCGCCCGCCTCGCAGCCGCTGAGCGAGGCGAGCGCGCCCTCGCGCACGACGTAGCCGTGGCCCCTGGCGGCGTGCACCGCCGTGCGGTTGGCGGTCAGTTCACCGCCCGGGGCGACCACGACGGCGTCCTCACCGGAGCCCTCGACACGGAAGTCGCGCACGGTGACACTGCCGCCGTCCTCGACGACCAGGCCGCTCGCGCCGGCGTCGGAGACCCCGCCCCCGGCCACGTACAGGCTGCTCCCGGACGCCACCCGGACGCCCGCGCCCCTGGGCCGTACGACCTCGCAGTCCTCGACCCGGCCCCGGGCCTCCCGCGAGGCGACGATCCCGTCGCCCGACGGCTCCACCAGACGGGCCCTGCGCAGCACCGGGTTGGCGCCACCGGTCACCGCGACCGCGGGCGCGCCGCCGATCACTTCGAGGCGGTCGAGCTCCGGCGCCGAGCCCTCCTCCAGGAGCAGCCCGGTCCCCTCGCAATCACGCACCGTCAGGCCGGTGAGCGCGGGGGAGGCCGCGCCCGCCACCCGTACAGCCGCGCCCTGCGCGCCGTCGGCCCAGCAGTCCTCGAACGTGCCGCGCGCCCGGTCCGTGACGAGCACCGCGTGGCCGCGTGCTCGCGAGACGCGGCAGCGGCGCAGCACCGGGTCGGTGCCCGCCGCCAGGGCTATGCCGTTGCCGGAGGCGCCGGTGACGCGGACGTCGTCGAGCGTCGTACGACCCGAGCTGCTCAGGTGCACGCCGGTGCTGGTGTCGTGGACCACGGTCCGCACCACCGAGACCGAGCAGTTCTGCTCCAGGGCCAGGGAGGGCTTGTCGGTGGAGGAGATGTCGCAGTCCTCCAGGCTGCCGCGGGCGTCACCGTTGGCGAGCACCCCGTTGCCCCGCGCGTCGCGGATCGTGCAGTCGCGCACCCGGGCCTCGCCCTGCTCGGAGATGACCAGGCCACTGGTGCCGAGGTGTTCGAGGGTGCAGGACTCCAGGGTGGTGGGCGTGGTCGAGGTGACCACGACGCCCGCGCCCTGCGGGTTGCTCACCCGGCAGTCGCGCAGGGCGAGGGAGCCGGTGCCCCCGGCGAGCATCGCGGTCCACGCGGCTCCGACCACCTCGCAGCCGTCGAGCGCCGCCTGTCCGCGCCGCACGTCCACGGCGGGCAGCTCCGGGTCACCGCCGCGCAGCGTCAGTTCGGAGAGCATCACCGCGTCGGCCCGCAGCGCGAGCGCGCTGCCCGCGTTGGGCCGTACCTCCACCGTGCCCCGGCCCTCGGCGGCGCTGAGCGTGACCCTGGTCTGGATCACCAGGTTCTCCGGGTACGTCCCCGGGCGGACGCTGATGAGCGCACCGGTGCGGGCCACGGCGAGCGCCTCGCCGATCGTCCGATAACGGTCCTTGGGGCCGACCGACAATACCTGGCGCGACACGCACCAACCTCCTTGCTGCGACGGCTGCTTGACCGGCCGTCCCGTCGTGACGGGTCGCCCGTGCCGGTGTGCCGACGATGCCATCATGCCTCGTCCACGGGGCCCTCGGGCTCCCGGGGCGTCCTGCGGGTGACCGGCGTCCCGGTCAGGTGCTCCACTTCTGGTTGTCGCCGCCGTTGCAGGTCCACAGGACCACCCAGGCGCCGTTGTCACGGTTGTTCTGCTTGATGTCCACGCACTTGCCGACGACGGTGTTGACCAGGTCGTGCGCGGGGTTCAGGGTGAACTGCTGCGCCGCGTTGCCGTTGCACCAGGCCAGTTGCATGGGCGTGCCGTCGTTGTAGTTCGCGCCCGCCACGTCCAGGCACTTGTCGCTGATGCGGATGGTGCCGTCGGAGGCGAACCGCCACTTCTGGTTGCCGCCGCCGTTGCAGTCCCACACGAACAGCTGCTTGCCGTCGCCGAAGTCCCCACGGGGCACGTCCAGGCAGCGGCCCGAGAGGTGGCTGCGGAAGGACACGGGCCCGCTGAACGTCACGCCGGACTTCGCACGGGCCGGCTTCTTCGGCGCGGACTCGCGCCGGGGGCTCGGCGCCTTCGGCG
>NZ_JBEOYE010000174.1:0-9796 GCF_040296945.1 Streptomyces sp. NPDC001941
CAGTCGTCGATGCCGGGGACGAGGGAGGGGATCTTGAGGGTGACGGTGGCGGTGATGCCGGAACCGAGAGGTTCCGGCACCCGCCCCCTTTGCCGTTGCATGACCCGTTTCCTGCGGACTTCCGCAACGAGGGCGTTGGACTTGACCCTTCCCTTGCCCCCGGTCTCGAATTCTGAGACAGGGTGCGGCCGTGGCACGTGCCCGCCATGTCAGGTCGACGCCGTTCGCATCCCTTGATCAGGTACGGCGCCGACCAGCACAGTTGAGCTGCGAGCCCGGCCGGGCACCGGTCACACGGTCCCGAAGCGAACGGCCCGCACACCTTCTTCGCCATCACGAGCCACATCACGCCACATCACGGGGGATACCCATGTCTGCGACCCTTCGCTCCTGTCTCTGCACCGCCCTGCTCGCCCTCGCCGCGCTCGGCGCCGGTGCCGTCTCCGGGACGGGCACCACGGCCGTCGCCCACACCGAGGCCGCGCCCTCGGTGTCCACCCTCACCGAGGTGCCTTCCGGGCCGGAGGACGACAACGGCTGGTGGTAGCGGGCCCCGCCGCGGCGGAGGCGCACCGCCCGTCCCGTACGACGTACGACGGTGCGCACCGCCCGTCCCGCACGACGGCGCCGCGTGCCGCCAGCTCCGTTCGACGGGGTGCGCACCTCGGTCGCGCACGACACGCACCTCGGTCCCGTACGACAGCGTGCGCACCTCGGTCCCGTACGACAGCGTGCGCACCTCGGTCCCGTACGACAAGCGTGCGCACCCCCGTCCCGTACGACGCCGGGTGCACCGCGCACCGCACACCGCCTCCACCCCCACCCCCGTCTCCCCGCCCCGCGCCCGACGCGCTCCCTCCCCGGGAGCAGCCGCGCCTCCCGCCCAGGAGCACAGATGGACCTCATCGCCGCCGCGCCGCCCGAAGGGCCCGGCGCGGCCACCGCCGGTGACCGCAAGCGCGACCTGACCCGCACCGTGGACGTCGCGGTCGTCGGCATCGGCTACGCCGGCCTGCCGCTGGCGGTGGCCGCGGCCAAGGCCGGTCACCGCACGCGGGGCCTCGACCTGAGCGACTTCCTCGTGGCCCAGGTCAACATCGGCCGCCCGCCCGTGGACACCGTGACCGGCGCCGAGCTCGACGGGGTCGCCGGACTGCTCGACGCCACGACCGACCCGGCGTTCCTGCGCGACTGCTCGATCATCGCGCTGTGCGTGCCCACGCCGGTCGACCCCCACGGCATGCCGGACCTCGAACCGCTGCTGGCTGCCGCGCGGACGGTCCGCCACCACCTGGTGCCCGGGCAGCTGGTCATCGTGGAGTCGACCACCTACCCCGGCACCACCGAGGGCGTGGTGCGCGACATCCTGGAGGAGTCGGGTCTCGTCGCGGGACGCGACTTCGGGCTCGCCTTCTCCCCCGAGCGCGTCGACCCGGGCAACACCCGGTACGGCTTCCACAACACGCCGAAGGTGGTCGGCGGCCTGACCGCCGCCTGCTCCGCCCGCGCCGCCGAGTTCTACGGCAAGCTCACCGAGCGGGTGCACGTCACCCGCTCGCCCCGCGAGGCCGAGGCCGCGAAGATCCTGGAGAACACCTACCGCCAGGTGAACCTCGCGCTCGTCAACGAGTTCGCCCAGATCTGCCACCGCCTCGACGTCGACGTGTGGGACACCATCGAGGCGGCCGCCACCAAGCCCTTCGGCTTCACCCCCTTCCGCCCCGGCGCCGGGGTCGGCGGCCACTGCATCCCCGTGGACCCGCTGTACCTGGTCCACCGCGCCACCCAGGCGGGCGTGCCGTTCCGCATGGCCGAGCAGGCCCAGCGCGTCAACGACTCCATGCCGGTCTGGGTCGCCTCGCGCGCCCGGGACCTCCTGGAACGGCACGGCATTGCGGTGCGCGGCGCCCGGATCCTGCTGCTCGGCGTCACCTACAAGCCCGACATCGCCGACACCCGGCACTCGCCCGCCGAGCCGCTCGCCGTGGAACTCCTCGGCGCCGGTGCCGAAGTGTCCTTCCACGACCCCTACGTCGAGACGTACGCGGTACGCGGCCGGCCGCTCACCCCGGTCCGTGACCTGCGCGCCGGGCTCGCCGCCGCCGACCTGACCGTCATCGTCCAGCACCACAGCGTCTACCAGCCGGAACTGCTCGCGCAGACCAGGCTCGTGCTCGACCCCAGCGGCCCCGCCACCACGAAGAACGGCCTCCAGCCATGACCGCGCCCGGCCCCGCGCCCGTGACCACCCACCTGCCCGCCGTGGCGTCCCTCGTGCACGCACGCGTCGTCGAGCACCCCGACGCGACCGCCCTGCGCACCCCCACGCGGACGCTCAGCTACGCCGAGCTGTGGCGGCTCGCCACCGACCGTGCCCACGACCTCCACCGGCTCGGCGTCCGCCCCGGCGACGTCGTCGCCATCCGCCTCCCCGCCGGGCCGGAGGCCGTCGCCGCCATGCTGGGCAGCTGGCTGGCCGGCGCGGCCTTCCTCCCCGTCGACACCGCCACCCCCGACGAGCGGCGCCACCACCTGCTGCACCACTCGGGTGCCGTGGCCACCGTCGAGCCCGGGACCGGCCCGGTTCTCGACCAGGCGGCGGCCGCCGCGCGCCGCCCGCTGGAACCGGCCGTGGAGGAGCCCGCGTACGTCGTCTACACCTCCGGCTCCACCGGTGCGCCCAAGGGCGTCCTGGTCGACCACGCGGCGCTGGCCGGGCACGTCAGGGCCACCGTCGGCCTGCTCGGCCTCACCCCGCGGGACACGGTGCTGCAGTTCGCCAGCCTGGGCTTCGACGTCGCCCAGGAGGAGATCTGGCCGACCCTCGCCGCGGGCGCCACCCTCGCCTTCCACGGCGCGGGCGTGCCCGACACCGGCGCCCTCGCCGAGCTGGCCGCGCGACTGGACGTCACCGTCCTCCAACTGCCCACCGCCTACTGGCGGATGGCCTGCGCCGAACTCGACGGCGCCCCGGGTCCGTCCTTCGCGGGCGTCCGCACCGTGGTCATCGGCAGCGAGAGCGCCACCACCGACGACGCCCGGGCCCACCGGCGCACCCCGCTCGCCCACACCACCCTCGTCAACGGCTACGGCCCCACCGAGACCGTGATCACCGCGACCGCCCTGGTGCTGCCGCCCCACGCCCCGTTGCCCGACACCGCCGGACTGCCCATCGGAGGACCGGTCGGCGAGCGCCTGGCGCACCTCCTCGACGAGCGGCGCAGCCCCGTGGCCGACGGCGACAGCGGCGAACTGTGGATCGGCGGACCGCTGCTGGCCGCCGGATACCTCCACGACCCGGCCCGCACCGACGAGCGCTTCGCCGCCGACCCCTTCGCGACGGCGCCCGGCGCCCGCATGTACCGCACCGGGGACATCGTGCGCCGCCACCCGGACGGCCACCTCGAATTCCTGGGCCGCGCCGACAACCAGGTCAAGGTACGGGGCCACCGCGTCGAACTCGACGAGGTCGACCGCCACCTGCTCACCGTCCCCGGCGTCACCTCCGCGACCGCCTTCACCCTGGACGACGGCGCCGGGGGCCACCTGCTCGCCGCCGCCCTGGGCCGCACCGCCCAGGGCCCCGACCCGCAGGACGTCCGCGCCCGGCTGCGCGAGCGGGTGCCCGCCTACCTGGTCCCCGGCCGCATCGTCGTCCTCGACCGGCTGCCGCTCACCACCTCCGGCAAGACCGACCGGCGGGCCGCCGCCGCCGCGGCCGCCGCGCTCCTCGAACAGGCCGCCGCGCCCCGGGACGAGCACGCGGCCCGCACCCCCCTCGACACGGTGGTCACCCTGCTGCGCCACCTGCTCCAGGACCCCGCCCTCGGCCCCGACGACGACTTCCTCGCCCGCGGCGGGGACTCCCTGATGGCCCTCCGGGTGTGCGCCCGCATGCGGGCCCTCGGCGTCCCCCTGCGCCCCGCCGACCTGCTCACCGGACGCACCGCACGCACCGCGGTGGCCCGCGCGGACGGACGCGCCGCCCCCACGGCGCCCGCGCCGGACGAGCACGCCGGACCGCTGGACCTGCTGCCCGCCCAGCGGCGCTGGCTCCACGACGGGGAGCTCCCCGACCGCGACCACTTCTGCCTCAACGCCCTGTTCACCACCGAACCCGGCCTCGCCGCCGACCGGCTGCGCGCCGTCGCCGAGGGCCTGCTGCGCCGCCACCCCGCGCTGCGCACGGCACTCCACCCCGACGGCACCGCCTCCCTCACCGAACCCGACCCTGCCGCGGCCGTCCGCAGGGACGACGTCTCCACCGTCCCCGCCGCCGAGCGCACGGCCCGGCTGGAAGAGCGACTGGCCTCCGCCCAGCGGTCCATGTCCCTCGCCGAGGGGCGGGTGTTCGGACTGCTGTACACCGAGATCGGCGACGGCACGGCCCGACTGCTGCTGACCGTCCACCACTTCGTCCTCGACGGCGTCTCCATGGGTGTCCTCGTCGACGACCTCGAAGCCCTGCTGTCCGGCGCGCCCCCGCAGCCGCCGGCCACCGGACCGCGCGCCGTCGGCACCGCGACCCGCGACTGGCTGGCCGGTGCGCAGGCGCGCGAGGACGCGGCCCGGTGGGCCGCGCAGGCGGGGGAGTTCTCGCCGCTGCGGGCCGAACGGGACGGCGACGACCGGCTGCCGACCCTGCGCACCCACCGGTTCCGGCTGTCCGCCGACGCCACCCGCCGGGTCACCCACGACCTGCCCCCCACCGGCACCGCCCCGCACGACTTCGCGCTCGCCGCCCTGGTGGGCGGCCTGGCCCGGTGGACCGGTCGGCCCGCGCACGGCGTGGACGTGTACGCGCACAGCCGCGACACCTCCGTCGGCGACCTCGACCTGTCCCGCACCGTCGGCTACGTACAGAGCACGTTCCCCGCCGTCCTGCGCTTCGAGGGCGACGGCCCCGCCGCCCTGCGGGCCGCCCTGGAGGGACTGGCCGCGCTCCCGTCACGCCGGTACGGGTTCGACGCCCTGCGCCACGCCTCGCCCGTCGAGGCCGAGCGCACCGCACTACGGGCCCTGCCCAGGCCGGCGGTCCGGCTGAACTTCCGCGGCCACCTGCTCAGGCTGGAGCAGCGGGATCCGGGCGCCGTCCTGCGCCCCGCTGACGAGGACTTCGGCGCCCACCGCTCGCCCCGGCAGCGCGAGCGCTACCTGCTGATGGCGGAGGGCGACATCGTCGACGGGGAGCTGGAGCTCAGCCTCAAGTACTCGACCGGGCACTTCGCCCCGGAACGGATCGCCGAACTGGCCGCGGCCGTCGAGGCCGTCATGTACGCCGCGCTCGCCGCCCCGACGGGTCCTGCTGACGACGCCGCGCTCGCCGCCTCCACCGTCTCGGGCGACGCCGCGCTCGCCGCCCCGACCGCCCCGGAGGACGCCTCGTGAGCACGCCCGCCACCGTCCCGTACGTCCCCGGCGTACCCGACGAGCACCAGCCGGCCACGGGCAGCGCCCCCGGATGGCCGCTCGTCCTCTACTTCCACCACGTCCACCCCGACGTCCGGCACTACACCGCGCTCACCCCCGGGGAGTTCGAACGCGGACTGACCCGGGTGCTCCAGGACTTCGCGCCGTACGAACCCTCGGCCCTGGTCGCCGGCAGCGCGCCGCTCAAGCCGGACCGGCCCACCGTGCTCGTCACCTTCGACGACGGCTACCGGGACAACGTCACCCACGCCGCCCCGATCCTCGACCGGCTCGGCGTGCGCGCGGTGTTCTTCGTCTGCACCGGCCTGCTCGGACGCCGCAGCGCACAGCCGCGCCAGGACCAGCTCAGCCACGACGAGTGCGACCGGCTGGCCGCGGCCGGGCACCTCATCGGAGCCCACACCCGCACCCACCCCCACCTGGACCGCTCCCCGGAGCGGCTGGTGCGCGAGGAGACGCTCGGCTCGATCGAGGACGTCGCGGCCCGCCACGGGCCCGACGCCGCCCGCCTCTTCGCCTACCCCTATGGCGGGATCCCCGACCCGGCCGCCCCGCTCGCCGACGACGTGCTCGCCTTCGGCACCGTGCGCTCGCCCGCCACCCCGTGGACGGCCGCACCCCACGCCATCCGGCGCACCTACCTGCCGTCCGGCGCCGAGGACACCTGGGACGGGCTGGTGGACCACTGGCGGGCCGGCTGGACCGCGGGACCCGCCGCCCCCGTACGCCCCGAGGGAGACACCCATGACTGAACGCACCAGCTGGGGGGCCCGGTTCACCCGGGCCCTGCCCGCCACCAGGGAATCCAGGATCATCGCGCTCAACGCGCTCGTCGGATCCGTGGGGACCGGCATGTTCCTGGCCGGCTCCGCCCTGTACTTCACCCGCTTCGCCGGGCTGAGCGAGACCCAGCTCGGCCTGGGCATGGGCATCGCCGGAGTGGTGGGCCTGGCCACCACCGTGCCCGTGGGCCGGCTCGCCGACCGGTTCGGCCCGCGCAACGTGCTGCTCGTCGTCGTGCTGTGGCGGGCCATCGGCTACCTCGCCTACCTCAACGTCGACGGGTTCACCGAGTTCGTCGTCACGGCCAGCCTGCTGTACGTGATGGACCGCGCCGGACAGCCCCTGAACCAGGCCCTGGTGGGCCGCCTGATCACCGGCACCGAACGCAACCGCACCATGGGGTTCATCAGGTCCCTGCGCAACCTCGGCTTCACCGTGGGGTTCGGCATCGCGGGCATCGCCCTGACCACCGGCTCCGAGGCGGCCTTCCGCTGGCTCTTCATCGGCAACGCGATCAGCTTCGTGTTCGTCTTCACCTTCGTCACCATGCTGCCCAAGGTCGGCCCCTCCGCCCCCAAGGGCGAGGACGGCGCGCCGGACCCGGCGGCCACCGTCGTACCGCCCCTGCGCGACTGGCGGTTCGTCGCCGCGATGGCCTCCAACGGCGTGCTCTTCCTGCACGACGCCGTGCTCATCACAGTGCTCCCGCTGTGGGTCGCCGAACACACCCCGTCCCCCGACTGGATGATCACCGTCCTGGTCACCACCAACACCGTGATCACCGTCCTCGGACAGGTCAGGGTCACCCGGCACATCGACAGCCTGCCCTCGGCCGCCCGCGCCACCAACTGGTCCGCCGTACTGCTTACGTTCGCCTGCTGCGCCTTCGCCGCCAGCGGCGTCGTCGACACCCCCGCCTGGGCCTCCGTCACGCTCATGGGCGCACTGCTGCTGCTGACCGTCGCCGAACTCCTGCACTCGGCGTCCTCGTGGGAGATCTCCTTCGCGCTCTCCCCGGCCGCCGCCCAGGGCCGCTACCTGGCCTTCTTCAACCTGGGGTTCTCGGCCGCCGAGATCGCCGGACCGGTCGTCGTGCTCTGGCTCCTGGCCCGCACCGGCCCCTCGGGCTGGCTGGTCCTCGCCGTGTTCTTCCCGCTCGCCGCCGCCCTCAACTGGATCGGCACCCGCCCCCGGAAGACCACCCCGACGGCCCCCGCCGGAGCGGAGGCCACCCCCGTGTCCACCCCGACCGGCGCCTGACCCCACCCGCACCCACGGAGGAGCACCATGTCCGACACCCCGCCTCCCCAGCACCTGCTGATCGTCAGCGGCGGCCGCGACCTGCCCGACCGGGCCCGCGACGCCTGGCCCGGCCTGCGCACGAGCGTGATCTGCCGGCCCGAGGTCGTGCCCCGGCTGCGCAGCCGCGAGAAGATCCAGCGGCTGATCGTGCTGCGCGAGGACGCGTCCGTCGACGAGTGGGTCGCCGCCGCCCGGTTCGTCCACGCGGTCGACCCGGTCGACCGGCTCACCAACTTCACCGAGAAGGACACCGAGAAGACCGCCGCCATCGGCCTCGACCTCGGCCTCGCCTGGCACAGCCCCGAGACGGTCCGCGCCGTCGCCGACAAGTGCGAGATGCGCCGGGTCCTGGCCGAGGCGGGCGCCGGCAGCGTCACCGCCGAGACGGTGCACGACGCGGCGGGCGTCCTGAAGGTCGCCGAGGAGGTCGGCTACCCGCTCATCTGCAAGCCCGTCCGCGGCGTCGCCAGCAAGGGCGTCACCCGGATCGACGGACCCGCCGACATCGAGCGGGCCCTGGCCTGGGGCGCGACCGGCGCGGGCGACCTCGACTCGCCCGAACTGCTCGTCGAGCCCTTCCTCAGCGGCGAGGAGTACAGCGTCGAGGCCGTCAGCGAGGACGGCGAGCACCTCGTCGTCGGCGTGACCCGCAAGATCTCCGAGCACGACCACTTCGTCGAGGTGGGCCACGTCGTCCCGGCCCCGCTCGCCGACGCCGACGCGGACCGCGTCGCCGACACCGTGCGCGCCATGCTCACCGCGCTCGGCGTGCGCCGTGGCGTCACCCACACCGAAGTGATCGTCGCCCCCGACGCCGTGCACGTCGTGGAGACCCACCTGCGCCCGGCGGGCGACGAGATCCCCGAGCTGTGGGCCCGCGTCAGCGGCGTCGACCTCATCGACGTGGTGGCCCGCCAGGCCGTCGGCCTCAAGGTCCTCGACGACGTGCGGGCCGCGCTCGCCCGGACCCAGGACGGGCCGCGCGCGGCCGCCATCTGGTACGCCTGCCCGGATGCCGTCGGCGAGATCGTCGAGGTCACCGGAGGGGACGCGGCCAGCGCCCTGGACGGCGTCGTCGACGTCGAGGTGCTGCGCGAGCCGGGCAAGCGGCTCAACGGGGTGACCGGCTCGTTCGCGCGCGGCGCGCACGTGTGCGCGGTCGGCGACACGCCCCAGGAGGCCCTGGAACGCGCCAAGGAAGGCGTGCGCAAGCTCTCCTTCACGGTACGCAGCGACGGCATGGCCGCACGCCACGACGGCCTCGACGCAAACTGACGTTCCGTCAAACAGCGGACGCCCGGTAGAGCGCCCCGCCTGTACGCACACCCAAAGTCACTCACACCCGAGTCACTCACCCACAAGTCACTCACACACGAGAAGAGACGACCATGAGCAACGAGACCACCCCCGACTACGCCCTCGACGGCCTCCACCACGTCCAGCTCGCCATCCCGCCGGGCGCCGAGGACCTGTGCCGCCAGTTCTGGGGCGAGGTGCTGGGCATGACCGAGCTGGAGAAGCCCCCGGTGCTCGCCGCGCGCGGCGGCTGCTGGTTCCGCGGCGGCGGCCTGGAGGTCCACCTCGGCGTGGAGCAGGAGTTCGCCCCGGCCCGCAAGGCCCACCCGGGCATCCTGGTCAACTCCCTGGAGGGCCTGGCCAAGCGCCTCGAGGAGTGCGGCCACGAGGTGACGTGGGACGACAACTTCCCCGGCATGCACCGCTTCTACGCCTTCGACAAGCTCGGCAACCGCCTGGAGTTCCTGGAGCCCAAGACGGCCTGACCCGCCGCCCCCACCCCGCAACCCGACCGTCCCACCCCGTCCGCCCGTGCGGCGCACGGCACTTGAGGAGCCAGTGATGACCGAAGCAGCGGGCAGGCTGCCCGCACTCCGCGTGGCGGACCTGATCGTGGCCGAGGGCCCCGAGGGTGCCGAGCGCATCCTGATCGCCGGACTGACCGTCAGCGTGGCCGCCGGCGAGATCGTCGCCGTACTGGCCGACGACGCGGCCTCGGCGGCCGCGCTGGTCCAGGTCCTGGACGGACGGCGACGGGCCCAGTACGGCACCCTGGCCGCGGGCGGCGGCGGACGCACCCGCCGCGTCGCCCCGGCCAGGCCGGCCGGCGTGCGGGTGGTACGGCCCGGACAGCCGACCAGCACCGGCACCGGCGCCCCGACGGCCGTGGTCGTCGACGCCACCGGCACCGGCCGGGGACCGGCCTGCGCCGACACCGCGCGCACCGCAGCCCGCGCGGGCAGCGGGGTGCTGATCGTGACCACCG
>NZ_JBEOYE010000175.1:0-9584 GCF_040296945.1 Streptomyces sp. NPDC001941
TCGGTGCCTCGGCCCGGGAGGCGGCCGCCCGCGCCAACCTGGCCGACGTTCAGGCCCAGGCGGACGCCAAGGTCGCCCGCCAGGCGGCCAACCAGGCGTTCGCCGACGCCACGGCCGCCCGGTACGCCGCCACCCAGGCGGAGGCCGAGGCCGAGCGGGCCCGTGGCGCGGCCACCCAGGCGGAGAACCAGGCCGCCGCGGCCAACAGCGCCGCCACCCTCGCCGAGAAGGAGGCGGCCACCGCCCAGGGCGCGGCCACCCAGGCCGAGAAGGACGCGGCCGACGCCGCCACCCTCGCCACCTCGGCCGAGACCCACGCCAAGTCGGCCGAGGAGGCCGCCAAGAACGCGGGTACGTACGCCAAGGAGGCCGACGACGCCGCCAAGCGCGCCGAGGAGTACCAGCGC
The DNA here is from genome assembly GCF_040296945.1 of Streptomyces sp. NPDC001941. NCBI lineage: Bacteria > Bacillati > Actinomycetota > Actinomycetes > Kitasatosporales > Streptomycetaceae > Streptomyces > Streptomyces sp. NPDC001941. Next base: position 408 of record NZ_JBEOYE010000175.1, read on the forward strand.
GAGCAGGAGCGCAAGGCGCGCGAGGAGGCGGCGAAGAACAAGGAGAAGAGCGCCGACGTCGACTTCGAGGACGCCGAGTCGCTGGCACTCGAGGCGGCGGGCATCACGCCCGAGCAGTACGAGGCCGCCCTCAAGCTCGCCGAGTCGGGCCTGCTCGACTACCTGATGGAGAACGGCGCCGAGATCCTCGTGGAGCTGGCCGCCGAGGACATCATGGAGTGCATCGACGACCCGGACATCATCACCTGCGTCTGGGCGATCGTGCAGAACTTCCCGGTCGCCAAGGCCATCAAGATCGGCAGCAAGATCCCGAGGATCGCCAAGGCCGTCTGGGGCATCAAGGAGTTCCTCGACAAGTCGGCCAAGGCGAAGAAGGTGATCGACAAGGCCGACGACATCATCGAGTCCACGTACAAGAAGCTCCCGGCGTGCATGCGCCCGAAGAAGAAGAGCGCCCCGCTGGCGCGGAGCGCGTCGTTCATCCCGTTCGCCGCCGTTGCCGCGGGCCGTTCCCCCGTCGTGATGGCGGCGGGTGGCGGTAACGACCCCGACGGCGTCGGTCTCAAGCGCGAGGACTACATCGCCAAGCTGGTCGGCGGGGTCGTCGCCAAGGACGAGAAGGGGCAGGACATCAAGATCGTCATGCCCGGCGTCGGATCGAGTGGTCTGGATGTCATCGGTCCCAACGGCGAGTACATCTACGTCGGTGGCGGCGCCAAGGCCAAGAACCCGGCCAAGTTCGGATCGGCTCTGAAGATCAACAAGTACGCCGCCGACCAGAAGGGCGTGAAGGCCATCTACTATCTGGCCGACAACACTCCCGAATCCGCCATCAAGCAGGCCAAGAAGGTCTTTGGAGAAGAAAATGTGCACATCTTCACGCTGCCGAGCTGTGACTGACGACCGACGGGTGTGACTCATGACTGACGGATTCATCCGCTGGTACCGAGAGTCGGCCGCCACCTCCGTCCTCACCGAACAGGCGGGGATCTTCGCGGAGTACGGGATCCACCTCGCCCACCCCGCGACGGGCCGGGCGATCGCCCTCGACGTCGAGGGCGAGCAGGTGCCGATGGGACAGGAGGAGCTCACCCTTCTGCTCTCCCGCCGCATCGCGTCGGTCACGACGCAGTGGTGGTTCTCGGCCGACACCGACGTCACGGACGCCTTCGAGTACGAGCCGCTGGGCTGCGAGATCCAGACCCTGTGGCTGGACGGGCTCACGGCGGACGAGGCGCGGCGCGTCGAGGAGGCCGTGACGGCGGCGGCGACGCGCCTGCCGGTGCCGACGCGCGCCGTGGTCGTGGACCGGCACGGGGTGGCGGACCCGGAGGACTGGAACGCGTCGCTGCTGTACGACGGCGACGAGGTGCCCCGCTTCCCGGACGTGGTCCTGGCCCAGGACCACATCGCGCGGACGCTGACGGCACGGACGCCGGGCCTGCTCGGTGAGCCGGCGGGCGCGGGTCTGCACCGCGTGACACGGAAGGGCTAGCCAGGGCATGTCCCCGGTGCGACGGAGGTGTTCGTGCTCCGTCGCACCGGGAGCCGCCCGGTGCGGGTCAGACGATGCCCGAGGCGTCACCGTCGACCACGAGGACCTGTCCGTCGCGTAGGGCTCGGTACGGGGTGCCGTCGGCCCGGTAGTGCTCCACGACCCGGCCGCAGGCCTCGGTCTCGTGGTGGCCGGGGGAGTCGACGTGCGGGACGAAGGCGTGGTCCAGCACCCCGAGCCCGTCCCAGACGGGCTCGTCGCCCCAGGTCCTCGTGACGTCCTGCGGAGGGTCGCAGAGTTCCAGGCCCCGGAGGCTGGGGGCCAGGACGCAGGAGCCCGCGCTGTAGCCCGCGTAGACGATCGCGTCCTGGCGGAGCCGCGAGGCCAGCACGGTGTCCGCTCCGCTGCGGGCCATCGCGTAACGGAGCACGAACGCGTTGCCGCCGCGGACCCAGACGGCCGGGAACGCGTCGAGCGCGGCCTCGACCCCGTCACCGGGGCGGTCGAAGAACTCCCGGAGATCGAGCTCCCGGGGGTCGAAACCGAGCTCGGCCAGCGCCCGGGTCTCGCGTGCGACTGCGGCTCGGCGCGCGTCCTCCGGGGCGGAGTCCATGGCGTTGGCGATGACTCCGATCCGGCCGGGCCCCGCCCGCAGGAGCTCGACCAGTCGGTCGGGTCGATCGCCGATGCGGAAGGACGACAAGTAGAGGCGCATCTGCGGACTCTAGCCCCGTCGCGGGGCTCCGGCCTCGGGGTTTTCCGCCCACCGGTCGCGGGGACGGTCGTGGCGATCGACACCTCCGGAGTCCTCGTGGCGCTGGACGGGGGACCGGCGCACCCCGTGCTCCCCGGCGCCGGGCTCATCACCCTCGCCGAGCTGTCCTGGCAGTGGAGGGCGTGGTGCACGTACGGGAGCTGGCGCATCCCGCCGGCCGGGGCGGACAGGGCACCTTGTCGGTCGGCGACGCCATCGAGGTGGTGGTGACGGACGTCGACCGGGAGCGGCACAAACTCTCAGTCGTACAGCAGTGTTCGTAAAGATCGTTGCCGCGTTCGGCAAATGACTAGTAAGGTAAGCCTGTGTTTGGTTGGACTGGCCGGACACGGGGGAAGTTCGTTCGACCGGGGGAACCCGTGCGCGCTGTCGGGGGCGACAGGCGCACCTGACGTCACGTCATCAGACGTCACCATCAATCCGCTTCCGTCACAGGCGGGCGGTTCACCGTGCCCCGAATCTTCCCTGCACTCGCCAAGTCGCCGCAGTGCGGCGGCCGTAGGGAAAGCAAGAACAGCATGCAACCAAGCTCCGTACCGTCCGCGCGGCTGCGCCGGACCTTCCGGCACGGCGTCGTCACCACCTCGGTCCTCGCGGCCGTCCTCGGCGTCACCGCCCCGGGTGCCGTGGCCGCCGCACCCGCGCCCGGATCCGCGTCCCGGGCCGCTGGCATCGGCACCACCGACACCGAACGTGTCAACGCGGCGGCCGTCGTCCGCCTCGACCCGACCGCCGACGTACTCCTCCTCAGCGACTACGACTTCATCCACGCCCTGTGGCAGAAGGCCAGGGACGCGGGTGAACTGCTCGACTCCGTACGCGTGGCGGCCGAGCAGGCGATGATCAGCACCAACGCCGCGGACCACGTCTCGTACATCACGACCGGCATCCACGACGCCTACCGGCTCGACCAGCAGCGCGAGCGCGACAAGGCGAACGCCGAGCGCGCCGCCCGGCTGGCCAAGGCGCAGGCCCTGCAGGTCGTGGGCATCCCCAGCACCCCCGAGCTGCTGGCCCTCAACGACGACAACTTCATCCGCGCCGTCATCAAGCACGCCGCCGCGGGCCCCGAGGTGCGCGGCGCCGGAATGCGCGCCCTGGCGGGAGAGCCCGAGGACTGGCGCGAGTACATCGTCAACGGCGTGCGCGAGGCGCACAAGACCGACGTCGCCAACGAGCTCAAGGAGCTGGAGCAGAAGGACCGCGAGGAGGCCGAGCGCCGCCGCGAGGTCGCGGCCCGCAAGAGCGCGGCCGCCCTCTTCCGCATCACGCCCACCGACGCCCAGCTGGTGCTCGGCAGCGACAACTTCATCCGCGAGCTGATCAGGCTCGCTCCTGCCGACCTCCAGGGCTCCGAGCTCCTGGCCGCCGCCCAGCGCGCCGTCCTCAGCTCCGACCCGGCGGCCTGGAAGGCGTTCATCCACACCGGGGCCGACGCCGCCTACAAGCTCGACGACGAGAACCGGCGCAAGAAGGTGGCCGAGGCCAACCGCAGGCTCGCCCTCCAGATCCAGGCCGCCGCCGAGAACGGCGGAGTCCACCCGAACCTGGTGGCCGCCGCCAAGAAGGCCCTGGCCGGGACGGACGAAGAGGTCGCGGAGTTCCTCAAGGAGGACGTGCAACTGCGCCTCAAGCGCCAGACGATCCAGTCGCTGTACGCGGAGACGAACGGCTGGAACGTCCGCCAGTCGACCGTGGACAAGGGCACCACGTTCGTCACCCCCGTCGACAGTCGCAGCCCGCTGGCCGACCGTCAGGACGCCACCTGGACCATCGTGCCCTCCCTCGCCGGCCAGCCCGGCTGCTGGTCCTTCGAGTCGGTGCGCAAGCCGGGCTACTACCTGATGGCCAGCACGGACAACCTCCAGAGCCGCCTCGGCGCCGACGACCGCAGCGCGGGCTTCCGCAAGAACGCGACCTGGTGCAACAGGAAGAACGGCGCGGGCACCGGCTTCGTCTGGGGCGTCGGCCTCGGGACGGACGAGCGCTGGCTCGTCCACATCAGCGGCGCCGTCCACGCCGCCACCGAGCGGGCCACCGGATGGGTCAGCACCACCGGCGTCTGGAAGCTGTCGACGCCGCTCGCCCCGTGACCCGGACCCCGCTCCCGCACAGCACCACAGAACGGAAGAACACCATGGCACGCAACCTCCGGACCGCCCTGGCGGCAGCCGCCGGCCTCGCCACCGTCCTCGGCGGGGCCACCGCCGCGCACGCCGAGCCGAACACGTCGTACGTACGCTTCCAGGTCGAGCACAGCGGCAAGTGCCTCACCATCGCCGGCGGCAGCCTCGCGGACGGGGTCCAGGCCGTGCAGTCGACCTGCGCCAGCGGCCTGGACAACCAGCTCTTCGCCCTGAAGCCCGTGGGCGGCGGCCAGTTCCAGGTGCAGGCCAAGCACAGCGGCAGATGCCTGACCACGGGCCCCAACGTCAGCTGGGAGGCGAAGCAGCAGTGGTGCGTCGCCGGCTCCACCACCCAGAAGTGGCGGATCCAGCTGGTCGACGTCGACAAGGACCTGTTCGAGCTGCGTCCCGTCGACGCGCTCGAGTACTGCCTGACCATCCCCGACAACAGCACGGCCGAAGGAGCCAAGCCCTTCGTCGGCAAGTGCTCGGGCCTGACCCCGCAGCGCTGGCGCATGACCGACGCGACCAGCTGAGGCCGTGCCCGCACCCCGACTCAGCCCCACCGGAAGCAGAACGGCCGAACGGCCGGACCGCACAGCAGAACGGAACCACCACACCATGGCACGGACACTCCGAGCCGCGCTGGCCGTAGCGGCCAGCCTCGCCGCCGTCGCGGGCGCCGCCCCCACCGCCACGGCCGCCGACAAGCCCCACACCCAGCTCGTCACGGCGAACGGCGCCCTGTGCGTCGGCGCGTCCCCCGACTTCTCGGTGATGCTGGACGAGTGCCGCACCGACTGGATGTTCCCCGGCGTGTGGGACGCGGTCCCGGCCGCGGACTCCACCCTCGAACTGCGCTGGGCCGGCGGCGACCTCAACGCCTGCCTCGCCGTGGAGAACAGCGGCACCCAGGCGGGCGCCAACGTGCGCCTGGTGAACTGCAACGGAGCCGCCAACACGCGGTGGCAGCTCGACCTGGTCGACCCGGTGCGCAAGCTCTACCAGCTGCGGCCCGCCCACACCGCCGACCGCTGCCTGGACGTGCCCAACAGCGACGTCGTCAAGATGAAGCCCCTCCAGCAGTGGACGTGCAACCAGACCGACGCCCAGCTGTGGCGCGTCAAGAAGATCACGCTGCCGTGGTGAGCGCACGCAAGGCCGCCACGGCCGCACTCACCCTGCTCCTCGTGACCGCGGGCATGCCCGTGGTGACCGCGCAGACGTCCTGGGCCGCGGCCCAGGCGACCACGGCCACGGCCACGGCGGACGAGACCGCGGCGTCGGTGGCGGCCGCGGCGGCCGAAGCCGCCCGCAACGAGGTCACGCGCATCGCCAAGTCCCGGCTCCCCGCGGAGCTGCGCACCTCGGCGTGGAACGCGCTGCGCAGCAGCCTCGGCGACGCCGCGATCACCGCGTGGCTCGCCCCCGGCGGCGGCTACGACCTGGCCAAGCAGCGGCTGCGCGACACCCGTACCCGCAACCGGATGTTCTGCGAGCGCGTCGCGGCCACGCACACGGCCGCGTTCTCGCCGCAGGTGCACGCCGCCGCGTCGAACGCGCTGCGGGGCACGGACGCGGACCGCGCGGCGTTCGTGAAGAGCGGGTACGCCGCCGCGCAGGTACGTGACCGAGAGGCGAGGGCGGCCGACACCGCTCACCAGAACGAAGTCAGCGCCAGGGAGAAGGACTTCATCCGGGCGCTGGGCGTCGCGGACCCCGGCGCCGAGGTCCGCGTCGCCGCGCAGTGGGCGCTGCGTGCGGGCGCGACCGACACGGACGTCGCGGAGTTCTTCGGGTACGGCTGGGCCAACGGGGCGACCCTCGACCTCGACGGCTACCGCCTGCGCGTCGCCGACGCCGAGACCCGGCGCCACCACGGCCTCTCCCTGCTGGTCCAGAAGGCGGTGGCCGCCGAGGCGGCGATCCCGGGCGCCGCCGACGCGGAGTCCGCGCGAGCGGATGCCGTGGCCGCCTGGCGGGCCGTGGCCGGCCACGCCGAGGCCGCGCGCCTGGGCTGGCTGGCGGACCAGGCCGTGGCCGCCGCCCAGGCCCGGAACTGGCAGGACATCGCGGTCGCCGCCCAGGCGGACGGCGGCCCGATCTGGAAGAACATCGCGGCACCCGCGGTCGCCAACCAGGGCTACTGGAGCCAGGAGGAAGCGGAGGCCACCGTGGCGGTCGCTTCCTGGCAGGACATCCTCGACCAGGCCTCGCGTGGCGAGGAGCGCGTCAAGGGCTGACGTGCCCGAGGTGGTGGGGCGCCCGGCCGAGTCGTGGCCGGGCGCCCCGCGCGGATCACCGCAGGGCGGTCGGCTGGGGAAGGATGCCGCTACTTGCGAGGGCTGCGTGACCAGTCCAGCAGGGCGCGGATGGTCAGATCCTGGTTGATGACGTGCAACACCCTGCGGGCCTGGTAGTTGATCGATGCCGCTCGGCGCGTGTCGGGATCGTTGCTGTGGAGGGGCACCAGCGCGTAGAGACGGAAGTGGGCGAGGCGGCGATCCGGAGGCCCGCGAGCTGGCTCACTTCTTCGCACAATTGTTTGCGAAGATCCAGGTAGACGTCGATGACCTTGCCCGCAACCGTGTTCGCTTGTCGGCGGCGCTCCAGCAGCAGACTGGAGGCGAAGCCGAGTCCTGCGCCGAGCGCCAGGGTGAGCAGGGGAACCAGGGGTGACGAGGACCTCCGCCACGTCGGTGCGAATCGCTGCGAGCCGTGCCGCGAAGTCCATGGGCCCCTCCACCGCGCCCACCACGGGCTGCGTCAGGCGGAGCGTATCGGCCAGGGAGCCGCCTGGCCCGTGGCCGTTCCCGACTGTTCACCCACCCACGGCCGCCACTCGCGTTCGCCGCCCACGACGGCGGTGCGGCCTCATGGCGAGGACCGGCTTTCAACGCGCGCACGACCCTGTGCCGGGGGACCGGTGGCCCGTGCGCGGGTAAGCGCGTTCTGTACTCGGCAGGTCGGTGCGGTGGACCCGCACCGCACCGACCTGCACCACCACGACGGGACAGAATGCGAGAGACAGGCGCCATCATGCACCAACGCTGCGAAGGCCTCGTCCGGTTCTTCGACCGGTCCCGGGGCGTCGGGTACGTCGTCCCCTTCGGGCGCAGGGAGATCATCACCGTGCACCGCACGGACCTGGCCCCCGGCTGCCGGACCTTGGCCGAGGGCCAGCACGTCTCGTTCCGCCTCCGGCTGGGACAGGGGCGCTTCGAGGCCTTCGACGTGCAGCCGTAGCCGCCGGGACGGTGCGCGGACTTACCGATCCCGACGAGCGCGCGGTCAGTTCAGGTGATGTCGGTTCACGACGTGCACGCGGCCGAACTCCCAGCCGGTCGCGGTGGACCAGCCGGTCTGTCCCGGCCCGAACGTTCCGTCCGCCTGCGCGGGCCAGGTGAACATCCGTACGGTGCCGTCGGTGTAGCCGTACATCGTCGCGAGGTCGTCCCGTCCGTCGCCGTTGTAGTCGGCCACGACCGTCTTCATCTGGTCGCGCATCAGCCAGCCGGCGGGGCTGTTCAGCGCGGGGTTCGGGGAGCCCGTCACCGTGCCGTCCTTGTTCCCCTTCAGGACGTAGACGCTGTCGTGACCGTCGGCGTAGTCGAACCAGAGCGCCACGTCGTCGCGCCCGTCGCCGTCGAAGTCGCCGGCGTGCACGTCCGTACGGTTCATCTCGCCCCACACCGGGTTGTCCCAGGCGAGCTTCGCGCCGTCGAAGCCGCCGTCCCTGTTGGCCAGGAACGTCCAGAACTTCACCGCGGTGCCGCCGTACGTGTAGAGGACGCCCAGGTCGTCGCGGCCGTCACCGTTGAAGTCACCGGTGACGTACTTGCTCTGCTCGGTGAACCAGTTGCCCGGGACGGACCTCCAGCCCTGGACGGGCGCGGCGAACCCGCCCCGCGCGTCGGAGCGGAAGGTGAACAGGGCGTCGCTGCCGTCGGGGTAGTCGTACCAGGCTGCGAGGTCGTCGCGCCCGTCGCCGTCGAAGTCGCCGCCGTGCAGCCGTACGCGCGCGAACTCCCAGTTGCCCGGTGTGGTGGACCACGACTCGAAGGCGGGCGTGAAGGAGCCGTCGGAGTTGCCGGGGAAGGTCCACAGGCGGACCGTGCCGTCGCCGTACCCGTACAGCACCGCGACGTCGGAGAGCCCGTCGCCGTTGAAGTCGCCCGCGACCTTCTTGACCTGGTCGAGGTACCAGTTGCCGGGGGCCGTGGTCCAGGCGGACTGCGGTGCGGCGAGCGCGCCCGAATCGGTGCCGGGGAAGCGGAAGAGCGCGTCGTGGCCGTCGGGGTAGTCGTACCAGTTGACCATGTCGCCGCGGCCGTCGCCGTCGACGTCGTTGCGCACGGCCGTACCGGTGCTCCACTGGGACTGGCCCTGGGTGTCGTACACGACGAGGTTGCCGTGTTCCTGCAGGACGGTGGACCCGCCGGTGGCGCTGGTGCCGGACTGCCAGAGCGTGGTGGTGTCGGTGACGTCGCGCACGACGAGGTTGCCGTCGGCGCGCAGCAGGGTGGTGGCGCCCGCGTTGCCGCCCGTCGCGGTGGACCAGAGGACCTTGCCCGCCTTGGAGGTGACGACGAGGTTGCCGTCGGTGCGCTGGGTCAGCGTGGTGGTGGCGGACACCAGGGCGTCCCCGGGCTGGAGTCGTTGTCCCGTGGCGAGGCGGCTGGCGGTCGGTGTGTTGTCGGTGCGGGTGATGACGGCGTTGTTGCGGGTTTCGGTTTCTGCGAGGCAGCCGCCTTGCCAGGAGCGGCTGGTGATGCCGATGA
>NZ_JBEOYE010000176.1:0-9579 GCF_040296945.1 Streptomyces sp. NPDC001941
AACCCATGTCCACGAACCAGCTGGCACAGCCGTCGGCGGAACCCGACGGCGCCGCTCCGGACGCGAGCGTGCCCGCCGCCGGCGGTGGCCTGGCCGCCGACCTCGCCGAGGTGTGGCAGGCCGTGCTCGGCGTGCCCGTCGGCCCCGACGACAGCTTCTTCGAGCTGGGCGGCAACTCCCTGTACGCGGTGCGCCTGGCCGCCGCGATGCGCGAGCGCGGCCTGCCCGCCCTGCCGCTGCGCGAGCTGTACCTCAACCCGACCGTCAACCGCCTCGCCGCGGTCCTCGCCCCCAAGGAGCAGGCGTGAGCGAGCGCCCCACCCGCCCGGACCCGGAAGGAGCACCCGTGAACGGCCACCCCGACCCGTCCGCCCCGGCCGTGGACTGGCTCCCCGGCCCCCTCGACCCGGCCCCGGCCGGCGCGTACGGACCGACCGGCGCCGCCCCCGCCCACGGTCCCTTCCCCGTCGCGCTGCCCGCGCCCGGCGCCGCCGCGGCGACGCCCGCCCGGGTGCTCGCCGCCTGGGCCGCGCTGCTGCACCACCACACCGGCCGCGACGACGTCGACCTCGGCTTCCTGCCCGAGGGCGCGGCCCGGCCGGTGGCCCTGCGCCTGCGGTGCGCGCCCGGCACCACCCTCGCCGGCCTCGAAGCCGACGCCCTGCGGCAGCTGGCCGACCACGGGACCGCCGGGGCCGACGCGCCCGCCGACACGGCCCTCCCCGTGCTCGCGCACCGCACCACGGCCGCGCCCGAGGGCCGCCCGCACCCCGCGCCGCTCCTCGCCGAACTCGACGACAGCGGCGCCGCGCCCGCCCTGCGGCTGTGGCACGACCCGGCCGCGCACCGCGCCGACGCGGTCGCCCGGCACGCCGTCCACCTGGCCAACGCGCTGGCGCACGCCGACCGTTCGCCCGACACCGCGGCCACCGCGCTGGACCCGCTCGAACCCGCCGAACGCGCCCGGCTGCTCACCGAGTGGAACGCCACCGCGACCGCCTACCCGCGCGAGAGCCGCGTCGAGGAACTGGTCGCCGCCCACGCCCGCCGGGCGCCCGGCCACCCGGCCGTGGTGCACGGCGACAGCGTGCTCGGCTACGGCGAACTCGACCGGCGCGCCGAGGCGCTGGCCCACCGGCTGCGCGCCGAGGGCGTGCGGCCCGGCGACCCGGTCGCCCTGCTGATGCCCCGCGAGACCGCGCTCGTCGTCGCCGCGCTCGCCGTCCTCAAGGCGGGCGGCGTCTACCTGCCCGTCGACCCCGGCTACCCCGCCGACCGCATCACCCACCTGCTGTCCGACAGCGGAACCCGCCTGGTCCTCACCACCGGCGGCCTCGACGGCCCCGCCCCGCTCGCCGAGCGGGTCCTGGCGCTCGACACCCTGGACCTGTCCGGGGAGCCGGGGGACCGCGCCGGTGCGCCGGACGCGCCGTCGGGAACCGCCGCGGACGCCGCGTACCTCATGTACACCTCCGGCACCACCGGCAAGCCCAAGGGCGTCCTCGTGCCGCACCGCGGCATCACCCGGCTGGTCAGCGGCGTCGACTACGTGCGCCTCGACGCGACCACCAGGATGGCCCAGGTCGGCGCCACCGGCTTCGACGCCTCCGTCTGGGAGATGTGGGGCGCCCTGCTCGGCGGCGGCACCCTGCACATCCTGGACCGCGAGACCCTCCTGGACACCGAGGAACTCGGCCGCGCGCTGCGCGCACAGGGCATCACCACGGCCCTGTTCACCTCCGCGCTCTTCAACCAGCTCGCCGACGAGGACCCGGGCCTCTTCCGTCCGCTGCGCGACCTGCTGGTCGGCGGTGACGTGCTCTCCGCCCGGCACGCCCGCGAGGTGCTCGCCGACAACCCGGGCCTGCGGCTCGTCAACGCCTACGGCCCCACCGAGAACGCCGTCATCTCCACCTGCCAGGTCGTCCGCGAGCCCTTCGGACCCCGGGTGCCGATCGGCCGCCCGGTCCCCAACGCCACCGCGTACGTCCTCAACCGGGCCGGCCTCCCGCTGCCCACCGGCGTCCCCGGCGAGCTGTACGTCGGCGGCGACGGCCTCGCCCTGGGCTACCACGGCCGCCCCGACCTGACCGTACAGGCCTTCGTGCCGCACCCGTTCGCCCCCGGCGACACCCTGTACCGCACCGGCGACCGGGTCCGGCTGCTGCCCGACGGCGCCGTCGACTTCGTCGGCCGCACCGACCACCAGGTCAAGGTCCGCGGCTTCCGGGTCGAGCCCGGCGAGGTCGAGACGACCCTGGCCGCACTGCCCGGGATCCGGGCTGCCGTCGTCCTCGCCCGGCGCCGCCCCGACTCCACCGACAGCTACCTGTGCGGCTACCTCGTCGGCGAGGACGCCGACCTCGACGCCGTACGCGCCGCGGCCGCCGCACAGCTGCCGCCGCACATGGTGCCCGCCCACCTCACCGTCCTGGACGCCCTCCCGCTGACCGCCAACGGGAAGGTCGACCGGGCCGCGCTGCCCGAACCCGCGGCCGCCGCGGGCACCTCCCGGCCGCCGCGCGACGCGCTGGAGCGCGCCCTGGTCGAGCTGTGGCAGGACGTCCTCGGCGTCACCGGGATCGGCGTCGAGGACCCGCTGGACGCCCACGGCGCCAGCTCCCTGACCGCCACCCGGCTCTCCGCCCGCATCCGCCGGGGCCTCGAACTGGCCTGCCCCGTCTCGCTGGTGCTCGCCGCGCCGACCCTCGCCGCGCTCGCCGAACGGCTGCGCACCGCCGCACCGGCCGCCCGCGGACCGCGCGCCGGAGCCGCGGGCACCGGCCCGGTCCCGCTCTCGCCCCAGCAGCACCGCATCCACGTCGAGCAGCTGAAGGACCCCGAGGGAACCGCGTACAACCTCCCGCTCGTCGTCGACCTGCCCCAGGCCCCCTCGGCCGAGCTGCTGCGCACCACCCTGGCCGCACTCGTCGCCCGCCACGAGGTGCTGCGCACCGACGTCGCCGTGGACGACGCGGGCCGCTCCCACCAGCGCGTGCACGACCACCTCCCCGTGGACCTGCGCGAGGCGGACCTGCCGGCCGGCGCCGACGCCGACGCCTGGACCCGGGACTGGGTCCGCGCCTTCGACCCGCACCGCGCCCCGCTGTGGCGGGCCGCCCTGCTGCGCACCGGATCCGGCGCCCGCCTGCTGCTCGACGTCCACCACCTGCTCACCGACGGCTACTCGCTGACCCTGCTCGCCACCGAGTGGGCCCAGCTGCTCGCCGGGCACGAGCCCCCGCGCCCCGAACTGGGCTACCGCGACTACGCGCACTGGGCCACCGGCCCCGAGGGCCGCGAACTCGCCTCCGGGCAGCGGGAGTTCTGGGAGGAGGTGTACGCCACTCCGGTCCGGCCGCTGGACCTGCCCACCGACCTGCCACGGCCGCCGGTGCGCCGCACCGAGGGCGACCACCTCGCGTTCCCGCTCGGCGCCGGACTCAGCGCCGCCGTACGGGACCTGGCGCGCACCGAGAAGGTCACCCCCTTCCACGTCCTGCTCGCCGCCTACACGGCCTTCCTCGGCCGGATCAGCGGCAGCGACGACGTCACCGTCGGCACCCCCGTCTCGGGACGCCACCTGCCCGGCGTGGAACGGGTCCAGGGCATGTTCGTCAACACGCTGTGCCTGCGCGTGGCCCCCGGCCCCGAACTGCCCTTCCGCGCCCACCTGCGGGCCGTGGCCGCGCACGCCGTTGCCGCCGCCGACCACCAGGACTTCCCCTTCGACGGACTCGTCGCCGCCGCGGGCCCCCGCGACTACAGCCGCAACCCGCTGTTCGACACCCTCTTCGCCGTCCAGGACACCGGACTGCACCAGGTCGGCCTGCTCGGCGGCCGGCCGCGCTGGACCCCCGAGGCCACCGGCCGGACCCTGTTCGACCTCAACCTCCAGATCGACGACGCCCCCGAGGGCTACACCGCCACCTGGGCCTACGCCACCAGCCTCTTCCTGCGGCCCACCGTCGAACTGTTCCGCGACGAGCTCCTCGCCCTGCTCGACGCGGCGCTCACCGACCCGGACGCCGCCCTGGGCACCCTCGGCCGCACCGCGGCCGCCCCGCAGGACCTGCCCGACCTCGACTTCGACTTCTGACCCACCCCGAAAGCTGGAGACACCCCATGCAGTCCCTCGAAACACTCGGCCGCCTCAAGGTCGCGGCAGCGCAGCGCCCCCGCGAAGGCGCCTTCTGGCGCACCGCCCTCGCCGCGCTGCCCGAGCGCGCAGGATTCCCCTCCGACGCCCCCGGCCGCCCCGCCGCGCCCGGCCCGCACACCGCCGCCCACCTCGACCTCGACGCCGCCCTCCACGCCCGCCTGGAGAAGCTGACCCGCGGCCAGGACGCCGCCCTGCACTCCGTGCTCACCGCCGGCGTCGCCGCGCTGCTGCAGCGCTACACCGGCGGCGAGGAGGCCGTCGTCGCCGTGCCCGCCACCGCCACCGGCGACACCGCGCCGCTGGCCGAAGGACTCGTCCTGCGCCTGCCGTTCGGCCCCGGGGCGACGCTGCGCGCACTGCTCGGAGACGTACGCACCCGGCTCCTCGCCGCGCTGGAGCACCAGGACTACCCGGTCGAGCTGCTCGCCGAGGAGCTCGGCGCCGACACCGGCCACGGCGTCCACCCCTTCGCCGAGGTCCTCGTCGACACCGTCCGCGCCCAGGACGCCGAAGCCGCCGAACGGCCGCGGTTCCCGCTGGCCTTCGCCCTGCTGCGGACCACGGACGGCCTCCGCCTCGAACTGCGCCACCGCACCGCCCGGCACACCGACACCACCGCCGCGCGCCTGCTCGGCCACCTCGCCGCGCTGCTCGCCGGGGCCACCGGGGCGCCCGACGCCCCGCTCGGCGCCCTGGACCTGCACGCCGACGCCGACCGCGAGCTGATCGCCCGGGTCAACGCCACCGCCGCCGACTTCGAGGACGACGTCCGCCTGGACGAGCTGTTCGCCCGCCGCGTCGCCCTCACCCCGGACGCCACCGCCGTCGTCGGCGACGGCTTCCGCCTGAGCTACGCCGAGCTCGACGAGCGCGCCAACCGCCTCGCGCACACCCTGCGGGCCCGCGGCGTCGGCCGCGACGACCTGGTCGCCGTCCTCGCCGACCGCTCCCCGCAGATGCTCGTCGGCCTCTACGCCGTCCTCAAGGCCGGCGGCGCCTACCTGCCCGTCGACCCCGGCTACCCCGCCGAGCGGATCGCCTACGTCCTGGACGACAGCGCCGCCCGCCTCGTCCTCACCCAGCCCCGCTACCGCGACCTGGCCGGCCCCGGCCGCGAGGTCCTCGACCTCACCGACGAGGGCGCGTACGCCGACGACGCCACCACCCCCGCCCCCCTCGGCGGCGCCCGCGACCTGGCGTACGTCATCTACACCTCCGGCTCCACGGGCAACCCCAAGGGCGTCCAGATCGAGCACCGCTCCGTCGTCAACCGCATCGGCTGGATGCAGCGCGCCTACCCGATCAGCTCGGCCGACGTCATCCTGCAGAAGACCCCCACGTCCTTCGACGTGTCCGTGTGGGAACTGTTCTGGTGGATGTTCGAGGGCGCCGCCGTGTGCCTGCCCGAGCCGGGCACCGAGCGCGACCCGGAGGCCCTGGTCGCCGCGATCGAGCGGCACCGCGTCACCACGACGCACTTCGTGCCGTCCATGCTCGCCGTCTTCCTCGACTTCGTCTCCGGCGCGGGCGAGCAGGCCCGACTGGCCTCCCTGCGCCAGGTGTTCGCCAGCGGCGAGGCCCTCGCCCCCCACCACGTGCGCCGCTTCGGCGAGATCGCCGCCGCCACCGGCTCCCCGGCCGCCCGCCTGGTCAACCTGTACGGACCCACCGAGGCCACCGTCGACGTCACCCACCACGCCTGCGGGCCCCAGGACACCGAGCGCGTCCCGATCGGACTGCCGATCGACAACACCCGGATCCTGATGCTCGACGCCCAGCTGCGCCCCCAGCCCGTCGGCGTGCCCGGCGAACTCTGCATCGCCGGCGTCGGCCTGGCCCGCGGCTACCTGGGCCGCCCCGAACTGACCGCCGAGCGCTTCGTCCCCGCCCCCCTCGCCGGCGAGGACCGCGTCTACCGCACCGGCGACCTGGCCCGCTGGCTGGCCGACGGCAGCATCGAGTACCTGGGCCGCATCGACCACCAGGTCAAGGTGCGCGGCTACCGCATCGAACTCGGCGAGGTCGAGGAGCGGCTGCGCAGCCACCCCGAGGTCAAGGACTCCGTGGTCGTCGCCCGCAAGGCCGACGACGGCCAGACGCACCTGGTCGGCTACGCCCAGTCGGCCGGCGCCGTCACCGAGGACGAGCTGCGGCGCCACCTGGGCCTGACGCTGCCCGAGTACATGGTGCCGCCGCGCGTCGTCGTCCTGGACTCCTTCCCGCTCTCGCCGAACGGCAAGCTGGACCGGCGCGCCCTGCCCGAGCCCGCCCGCCCCGAGCGCGCGACCGCCGCCCACGTGGCCCCCCGCACCCCGCAGGAGGCCGAACTCGCCCGCATCTGGGGCGAGGTGCTCGGCCTGGAGGACATCGGCGCGGACGACAACTTCTTCGCCCTCGGCGGCAACTCCATCCACTTCGTCACCGTCCTCGCCAAGGCCCGCGCCACCGGCCTCGACTTCACCTTCCAGCAGTTCTTCCAGAACCCCACCGTCGCCGAACTGGCCCGCAGCCTCGCCGAGTCCGGGCCCACCGACCGGCCCGCCCCGCTGCGCCCGTTCGAGCTGCTCACCGACGAGGACCGCGCCCTGGTCCCGGCGGGGGTCGAGGACGCCTACCCGATGACCCAGCTCCAGGCCGGACTGGTCTTCCAGAGCGAGCTGTCGCACGGCACCGCCGAGTACCACGACATCCTCAGCTACATGATCCAGAGCCCCTTCGACGCCGCGTGCTTCGAGGAGGCGGCCCGCGTCCTGGTCCGGAACAACCCCATCTTCCGCACCAGCTACCACCTCACCGGCTACAGCGAGTACCTCCAGCTGGTCCACGAGGACGCCCCGCTGCCGCTCTACATCGACGACCTGCGCGGCATGAGCGAGGCCGAGCAGGAGGAGTGGTACCGCGACTGGGCGAAGCGCGAGAAGGAGTACCGCTTCGTCTGGAACGAGCCCGGCCTGGTCCGCCTGCACGTGCACGTGCTCTCCGACGACCTCTACCGCTACAGCCTCAGCCAGCACAACTCCGCGCTGGACGGCTGGAGCATCACCCTGGTGCACACCACCCTGTTCGACCTCTTCTACCGGCTGCGCGACGGACGGCCGCTGCCCGAGGCGACGGTGGAGAACCACGCCCGCAACTACGTCGCCCTGGAGCGCCGTTCACTGGCGGAGCAGGAGCACGAGGACTACTGGAAGGACCTGCTGGAGGGCAGCACCTTCACCGAGCTCCCGCGCACCCGGCGGGCCGCCGACGCGGACGTCTTCCCGGTCGTCTTCCACGAGGCCGAGTTCCCCCGCGGCCTGTCCGACCGCATCGTGGAGCTCGCCAACCAGCTCTCCGTACCGGTCAAGAACGTCCTCATGGCCGCGCACGCCAAGGTCCTCTCCCTGGTCTCCGGCGACCGCGACGTGATGACCGGCTACGAGCACAGCGGGCGCCCCGAGGCGGAGGACGCCACCCGCGCCATCGGCCTCTTCCTCAACACCGTGCCCTTCCGGGTGCGCACCGGAGCCGGCAGCTGGGAGGACCTGATCCGCCAGGTCTACGCCTCCGAGACCGAGCTGCTGCCCGCCCGCCGCTACCCGATGGCGCAGATGAAGAGCGACCTGGGCACCCAGGACATGCTCTTCGAGACCGCCTTCAACTTCACCCACTTCTACCTGCTCAAGCAGCTGGAGGAGCTGGACGGCTTCTCCCTCCTCGACGTACGGGCCAACTCCGAGACCGAGTTCGTGCTCCGCGCCGAGTTCTCCCGGCACTTCGTCAACGACGAGGTGCGGCTGAGCCTGCACTACCACGCCCACCTCTTCGAGCCGTGGCAGATCGAGCGCATGGGCGCCTACTACACCGCCGCCTTCGAGCAGATGACCGCCGACCCCGGCGCCCCGCACCACCTCGCCGACCTGCTGACCCCCGGCGAGCGCCGGGAGCTGGCCGACGCCGAGCGCGCCGCGGCGCTGCCCGCGGAGCTGGCCGCCCTGCTGCCCGAAGGCACCCCCGCCCACACGGCCCGGGTCCTGGACGAGCACGGCCTCGCGGTGCCGTTCGGCACCGAGGGCCGGGTCTTCCTGGTCGCCGACGGCCTCGCCGCCGTCGACACCGGCCGGCACGGCCGCCGCGACACCGACGGCCTGGTCCTGTCCGACGGACCGCGGGTGCGCCACACCTTCGGCGCCACCGCGCGGCAGGACGCGCCCGCCGCGCCCGCCGCACCGGAGACCGACGACCGCACGCCCGTCGACGAGGTCGACCGCCGCATCGCCCGGGTGTGGTCCGCCATCCTCGACGTGCCGCTGGACCGGATCGGCCTCGACGACAACTTCTTCACCCTCGGCGGCGCCTCGCTCGCCGCGATGCGCGTCGTCATGGAGCTGGAGGGCCTGGTCACCCTGACCGACCTGATGCGCAACTCCACCCTGGCGCCGCTCGGCGCGGTCGCCCGCGCCAACCTCGCCGCCGCCGGAGCCGAGCGGGAGCCGCGCGAGCGACAGCTGCTGCAGTCGCTGTCGGCCGCGCCCGCGACGGCCGAGTGCGCCCTGGTCTGCTTCCCCTACGCGGGCGGCAACGCGATCAACTTCGAGCCGCTCGCCCAGGCGCTCGACGCGGCCGGTGGCGCGGTGGCCGTCTACGGCGTGGAACTGCCCGGGCACGACGCCGGCCGCCCCGACGAGGCGTTCTCGCCGCTCGACGAGACGGCCCGCCGCGTCGTGGAGGAGATCCGCCGCTCCACGGACGGCCGCCCGGTGATGCTCTGGGGCCACTGCGTCGGCTCCGCCCTCGCGGTGGAGACGGCACGCCTCCTGGAGGAGGATGGCACCGCCCCGGCCCACGTCTTCGTCGGCGGCAAGCTGCTGCACGACGCCGCGACCACCCGGCAGGGCATCGAGCGGGCGGCAGCGATGGCCGACGAGTCCATCGTGAGCTGGCTGGTCGAGGAGACGGGCTACGCCGAGTTCGACAGCCTGCGCCCCGAGCACGCGCGGTTCGTCGCCTCGGTCTTCCGGCACGACTCCTCCACCGCCAACGGCTATCTGCTCGCCGCCGACGAGCAGGGCCCGCGGGCGCGCCTGGCCGCCCCGCTGACCGCCGTCTACGCCGCGGACGACCCGCTCACCCCGGACCACGCCGAGCGGTACGAGGCCTGGTCGCTCTTCGCCGACCGGCCGCGGCTGGCCGAACTCGCCGAGGGCGGCCACTACTTCTGCCGCACCGCCGCCCCCGAGGTCGCCGGCCTCGTCCTGGGCGGCTGGCGGGCCGCTTCGGCGCGGGGCTGACCACACGGCGGGGGGGGGGGGGCCCCCCCCCCCCCCCCCCCCCCCCCCCCCCCCCCCCCCCCCCCCCCCGGCCCGGCCCCCCCCCCCCCCCCCCCCCCCCCCCCCCCCCCCCCCCCCCCCCCCCGCCCGCCCCCGGCCGCCCCCCCC
>NZ_JBEOYE010000177.1:0-9360 GCF_040296945.1 Streptomyces sp. NPDC001941
GCCCCGGCGGCCGCCGGCCGCCGGGGCCGCGGCCACGAGTTCAGAAATCCTGAACCAGAAAGAACCGCAGGTCAGCGCTCCGAATAGTGCCCTGGCCCAGCAATCAGGCGGGTGACTCCGAAGCATCGCCGCAGGTCAAGGGTGATTACAGAGAGCTACTCGCCACCTGGCGGCAGCTATACGAGAACTGGGCCAAGGCGGGCGGGCCCGGTCGCTGAACCAGAAGCAGCTCACGCCGCGCTCGCGCATCCGCGCGGTGCGCGCGCGGAGATGTCCGCGGCGGTGATCGGGGACAGCTGGGCCTCCAGCGCCATCCGCCACCGCCCGGCCGGATCGGTGGCCAGCACGTCCGCCCGTCAGGAGCCGTCCGGCGCCCTCACCTCCAGCTCGGCGTCTACCCCGGCGTCCCGGGCCGCGCTGGCGAGTTCGAGCTTGAGGGGTTGGTGGGCCTGGGACTCGCCTTGGCGGGCGATCTCGCAGTCCGGGGCGTGCGGAGCATGAACGAAGAACCGAAGGCCCCGCTCGGAGATCTTGGCGTACACCGGGTGCCGGCACTCCGCGCACGTGATCGGCGCGGGCGGCCGGACCTTCCACACCGCCTCCCACACCTGCCCGCACCCGAGATCCGGCAGGTGCGCGAAGACGGTGCCCCACTCGTCGTGCACGGCCCGGAACGCCATCGCCCTCTCTGAACGGCTATCAGCTCAGAGTGTTACGGCGGCCACTGACAGTCGACACCGCAGGATTCAGACGGGCGGCCGGAAGTCGATCACGCACTTCTCTCGGCCCGGGTCCAGGCCACGGCCGCACGCCGTGTCACTGTCAGAAAAGGACCTTTCCCGGAGCGAGATCAACAGTGGTCGGCGGGAGTCGCCGGGAAGCCGGATCGACTGTCAGAACTCGTTCTCACCCAAAAGTGGAACGAGGTCTGTTCTGGGAACGGTTTGTGACGCGATCCGGGGTCATGACGGACCCTCAAACCGCACAGGCGAGCGACGCGGACGACATCGTGCGCCACCCCTGCCCGCGCTGTCACGCACAGCCAGGCTCACCCTGTCGCACGCGTTCCGGAGCGGTCGCCGGCACGTACCACACCGGCCGCTTCACCAAGGTGCCCCGGCTCGCCAAGCTCCTGCGTGTCCCCACCCCGGCCGACCGCGGCCCCGGGCAGCCGTGGCGGCCCGGCACCCCCGCGCTCGCTCCCCTCGACCCCGACACCCCGAGCACGGACATCCGCATCGGCTACGCCCGATAGCCCGGCATGAGACGTGTCCATGTGAGACCGTCTCGCGCGTGATCGAGGGCTACTCCTCGGATGGTTAGCGTCGCAGCAGCGGGTTGTGTCTCACTCCGATTCCGACTCGGAGGCGTCTGTCATCGGCTCGTCGTTGTTCTGTTCGTCCAGGGCCGCGAAGGCGTCAATCGCCCGAGCGATCGCCTCGTCGAACTCGGCCTGGCGTGCAGCGGCCGCCTGCACATCGATCCCGGTTCGTACATCCTCGTCAGGTCTGCGGGTCAGTGCGTCCAGCCGCAGCTCCGTCGGGAACGGCGGCAGGCCAGCCAGCAGAGTCGCCAAGCCCGGGTCCTCCAAAGCGGCGAGGGACTCCAACTCCGTCGTCTTGTCGAGAATCCGTCGCAGCTCGATCTCAATGGCCCTCAGGTCGAGTGTCTCTCCGGCCACCTCGACGACCCAGGATCCGCTGTCAACTCTCCGCATCGGCGGTAGTGGAAAGTTCGGCAGTCCGCCAGCTTCCACTTCTTCGGCCGTGAAGCGGGGCTGCTCGCCAGTCCACGCGTCAAGGCGCTCGTCGAAATGTTCGCTGGCGTCCCGGACCTTCCGGTCCAGGAGAGGTGATGAGTCGTCCACCTCCAGTAGAGCGCGTAGACATTCCCCGCGGTACTTGCGCCGGTCGTACGCATCCTGTTTGGGTCCGGCCTTCTTCGGTCGGCCATTGTCCAAGGCGACGGGCTTGAGCATCTTCGAGACCTTGGCGCTGAACATCAGGAAGGTCTCCAACGGGATCCAGACCAGCGGGTCCGGCGGCGTTTGCCCTGCCCGCGTTCGGATCTCCAGGAGCGCGACCTGCGCGTATCGGATGTCTCGTGCCAGCCAGGTCAGGTAAACCCGCTGAGCCCACTCGTCCCAGATCAATTTCTCAGTCACAGCGACCATCCTCCACGCGCTCGGTGCTCGGCGGCATTCGATTTGCGTCGCCGGACGCTGACTGGTCTATCTGCTTGGCAGCACGCGGACCCTGGTCTCCGTGGTGGACACCAGTTCCCGCCGCAAGGCGGTGATCTCGTCGTGCTGGGCGGTGAGGCGTGAGAGTGCCTGTGCTCGGAAGTTTCGAAGATCACCGACTTCGGTGTCCCTCCTGGCAAGACGTTCACGCAGGCTGGCGACCTCGGCCTTCAGCCGCTCGATTTGGGCGGGGCGTGGGTCGGGACGATGTCCGGCAACCTGGGCAGCGGTCCGCTGGCGATCGAACTCGGCCTTCAGATGCGGGTAGGCACGGTAGAGGGTCGCTCATGGCACTCCCGCGAGGGTGCACAGGCTCTTGACGTCGCACTTCAGCCGTCTGGGACGGGCCCGGCAAGGAGCTGTTGCATTGCTGCCCGGATCTTGGCCTCAGCTTCGTTCTGGCGTTCCTGTGTCATCGCTCAGAGTCCTCCTCAGTGTGTCCGGCGGTGTCGATCTCGGCGACGATGTGGGTGGCACGGTCGAACGCGGTCTGGGCTCGGGCCCGTGCGGGCTTGGAGAGTCTGGGGTTGCCCAGGAAGACGGCCTGGGTTTCTCGGCGTGATCGGCCCAGATCTGCCGGTGCTGGGAGTGATGGGTGGCCTGCGGGCAGCGTGCCGAGTCACACATCCCCATGAGGGGTTCGTCGGCGTCCGGGGTGCCGGCGAGTTTCGGGCACAACGCCTTCCCCGGATCTGAGAACCAGCAGTAGTTGCCGATGCCGATGTGCAGAGTCCTCGCCTTCGCCTTGAGAACACGCTCGACACGCCGGTCGTCGATGACGGTGACCGGCCCGGCGTCGTGCCGTTCCAGGATCTGGTCGACGGTCTTGAAGGCGCCGATGAGGGCACGGGCGCCTTGGCCGCTGGGCAGGATGCCTCGCTGATAGTCCTCGTAGGCGGCGACGGTCAGCCGTAGATGTTCGGCTTCTTCCTCGGCGGCGACTTCGGTGGCGAAGGCGGCCTGGTGTCCGCCAGGGCGGGCGGCATAGCCCTCGGCCGTGGCCACGCTGACATGCTTGAGGTGCAGTTTCACGGCCATCAGGCCGTGCGGGCGCTGGGCGATGGCCATCGCGAGCGTGCGCCGCAGAGCTCGGGGGTTGACCGGGCCGTCGGGGAGGGGCTCCAGGCCGAGCCGTTGTCCGTGCTCGCCGTTCACCCATGTGCGTAGGGCGGCCTCGCCGTTCACCCATGTGCGAAGGGCGGCATAGAGGCTGTTGCTGTTGTTGGATGCCTTGGCGAACAGCCGCTCGCCCGGGGCGACGCCGGTGAGGGCTTCGGCGGTGGCGATGGCCCGGTGCACGTCTTCGGTGACTACCCACGCGTCCTCGATCCCGCCGAATGCCTCGCCCTTGATCCGGCGGGAGACCAAGCGGCAGCGGGTGCCGCCGCCGGGCCGCTGTTCCTGCTGGCGGCAGCCGCTCGCCAGTTCCGCCAGCTGCGAGGAACGCATCCCGGAAAGCGCCGAGGTGAGGAAGTAGGCAGCCGAGGTGACGGCATGGACCGTGGCGTCCAGTTGGTGCCGGGCCGTGGGCAGGGCCCAGGGCACGGGCGTGCCGTCATCGTGCCGAGGCACCAGGGTCGCGTCGCGGCACCAGGGCTGCTCAAGGCCACACTCAATCACCCACCGTTGTGTCCGGCGACGCGCTCAGCGGCGTTCGGGCAGGCGGAACGCTTCGATCTCACGGTCGTCGAGCAGTGCCTCGACGAGTGACGCCGGGCCGCACACCTTCGTACCCCACAGGTCGTAGTCGGTGTACGTCACCCAGGACCGGTCGGCGGCCCAGAGGTTGGAGGGGCCGTACTCGACCTCCGGGTTGTCGTACAGGGCCTTGGCATCCCCGAGACGGCCCATGCGCAGGTGCAGGTTGTCGACGTCGACGGAAGCGAACATCAGCGGGTTGTAGTACGCCACGCAGCGGGTGTCCGCACCCTGTGGGCTCTGCTCGATCAGTACCTCGATGAGCCGGTCGTACGTCGGCCGGTCCAGGCTGCCCTCCGTAGGGGGCCGGATACTCAGGGGCCAGCTGCCGTTCTTCATCGCCAGCGGGAAGCAGTGCAGGCAGGGCAGGTAGTCCTCGCGCACGACCTCGTCGCCGCTGCGCCGCGCCAGTTCCGCCCAGCGCAGCCGTCGCCAGCCGTCGCCGGGGTGGTCGGCGCGGCCGAGACCTCCGCCGGTGGCCACTCCACGCGGCAGGGCCACGCCCACGTTCGCGGCCCGCAGGTCCTCGTCGTGGCTGACGTCGCCCGGCAGCGCCTCGTTCTCGTCCATGGCGTTCAGGACCCAGACGGCGTCGGGCATGGGTGGCGCCATCATCCCGGTCACGAAGTCGCCGGCCAGTTCGACGAGCCAGTCGGCTTCACCGGAGGCGACGCGCGGCCACCGAGCGGCCAGAAAGGGAGATATCTCGTGCATGCGGCAATCGTCGCATCGCGCCCGTCGGGCAAAGGGGACTCCCCGCAGGTCAGGCCGTGCCCACTGCTATCGTCTGGCCCGACCACGTGGCGGGATCCGGGGGGATTCGACGACAGGCCCGTGGTGATCTGGGAGGGGTTCGAGGATGGGTCGTCGTATGCGCGTGCGCGCCGCGGTGGCGGTGGCGCTGGCCGTGGGGTCCGGTGTGCTCGTCGCGCCAGCGGGGGCGGCGGCCGCCGCCGAGGCGCCGCGCGGCCGGGCGGAGCTGCCCGACGCGGGGCCGGAGCTGGAGATCGCTCCCGTGCGGCACCTCGACGAGGAAACGGCAGGCCCGCAGGGAGCCTTCGCCGGTACCAGCGGGTACCTGGCGTACCACGAAGACCGCACCTACACGTGGACGAACTACGCGGACGGTGCGGTCCGCCGCGTCGTCCAGCCCGCGGGCCTGGAAACCGCTCACGTCACCGGGGACGACTTCGTCGTCTTCACCGACTACCGGTACCCCGACCGGGTGGCCCAGCGGGACATGCGCGACGGCACCGACCGGCGCTTCAGCGTTCCGGAGGGGCAGCGGTACTTCGACACCTACGGCGATGTGCTGGTGACCGGGGACACGACCTCCACTGCCCGTGCCGCCCTCCATCAGTGGGCGTGGCGGGACGGGGCCTGGCAGGAGATCGACACGGCGGCGTACCCCGACGGCGGCGCGCTCCGTCTGCGCAGGTGGTACCAGGCGGAGAGCCGCTCCGGTTTGCTGCTGGAGCCCAGCGACTTGCAGGACCGGGCTTTCTGGCTCGATCGGACGGGACTGCACGAGCTCGGCGCTGTGGCCAGGCTCAGCGCCAACATGAAGGTCACCGGCCGGTGGATCGTCATCTGGTCGGAAGACGAGACCCGCATCTGGGACACCACCGACCCGGAGAAGCCCCCGCGCGTCTTCGACGGCCCCCTCGAACGGGGCAGCGTCCGCCTCCTCGGCGTCATCGGTGAGGACCTCCTCTACACCCGTGGCAAGAGCAGCGATAACGGACTCCGCCTGGACCGGGAGGTCGTGGCCGTCCCACTGACGGGCGGCCCTGAACGCGTAGTGCTGGACAACACCGCGTCGTTCGGATCCGCCCGTCCGGACGGAAGCTTGATGATCGCCCGCGCCGACGCGGAGGCCGGGCAGGCCTACTACTCCGTGAGCACGGACGGGGCCGGAGGGTTCGCCGTGGCGAAGGTGGCCGACATCCCCTGGGTCCCCCATGAGATCGACGGGGTCGCCTTCGCTCAGGGACGCCTCTCCCTGGCCGAGCACAACGCACACTCCGACGCCCCGGTCAACCGGATCGACCTGCCGGTCGACGGCCCGATCACCGCAGGTCCACGGACGAGCATCGGCTCGCACGCGATTCGCGATTCGGACTGCTCCTACGACTGCCGGGCCCCCCTGCACGACGCCGGTGACGGCCGCGTCGTGCACGTGTCCGGCGAGGGCCGTTGGCTCAGCGTCACGGCGCCGGACGGCACCTCGTCGAGCATCCCGGTCGGCCAGGGGCGCGTCAGAGGTTCTTCACAGCCGCGGCTCGCGGTCTCCGGCCGCTACGCTGCGGCCCGCGTCGAGATCTCGGACCGGTCACGCATCGACGTCTTCGACCTCGACACCGGCGCTCCCGTCCGCAGCTTCCCCATCGGTAACGGGGGCACGCCCAGTACGTACGCCCTCGACGCGGGCGTGCTCTGGCTGAAGACCGCGCCCGGCAAGGTGTCGGCCATCGACGTCGCCACCGGCCGCACGCTGCGCACCGTCGCCCCCTCGTCCTGTGATTTCACCGCCCTTCAGGTCCAGGCGAGCAGTCTGTACTGGGAGTGCGGCCCGCTTTCCGGGGTCTACGACACCGCCACCGGTGCCCGTCTGGACGTTCCGGACCACGACACCGCTCTGCTCGGCGACGGCTTCATCGCCTGGTACAAGGGCGGTGCGCTGAGCGTCACCTCGCTGCGCGGCGCCGCCGTCACGCGCGAGGTGGGCCGTCCGCGCCACCGCACCCCCGGGATCGGCTGGAGCGTCGACCGGTCCTCGGGCCGCGTCGTCTACGTGAGCGAGGACTATGCCGTCCACGTCGTGCCCTCGCCGATCCCCACGAGCCCCCTGGGCGTCCTGAGCACGGACGTGGCCGCGAACAAGGGCCCTGCCGTCACCTGGCGCCCCCGCTGGTGGATCTCGCGCCCGGCCGCCTCCTGGCGCCTCACGGTGGCCGACCGCGCCGGGCAGGTCGTGCGGACCTTCACCGGTGGAGAGGCCCGTGGCCTGATCGGCGCGGAGTGGGACGGCAAGGACGAGGCCGGCCGGCAGCTGGCCGGCGGAGCGTACCGCTGGACCCTGACCGCGGTCCCCGCCGACGGCCAGGGTCCCGACCTCCAGGTATCGGGCACCGTCAGCCTGTCCAGCGCGAAGCGGCACGACCAGGTCGGCGACGACGGCTTCCCCGATGTGTACGCGCGCGACTCCGGCGGCCGCCTGACCGTCTACCAGGGGGACGCCTCCGGTCGGGTCTCCGCCCCGGTCGACGCGGGAGTGTGGAACAACACGTACACGATCGTCCCCTTCGGCGACCTCACCGGCGACGGCGGCAACGACACCCTCCTCGCCAACAAGGCGGGCGAGCTGTGGCGTTACGCGCCCGCCCGCGGCAAGGTCCTGAGCCAGCAGGTCACGCCCGTCCGCATCGGTACGGGATGGCAGGCCTACGACGGCCTGACCTACTCCGGCGACTTCAACGCCGACGGACTGCCGGACCTGGTCGCCCGCCAGAGCGCGACCGGGGACCTGTACCTCTTCGCCGGGACGAAGACAGGCGGACTGGCCCGCACCGGCAAGATCGGTACGAGCTGGAAGTCCCTGACCATCGTCGGCGCGGGCGACCTCAACGGCGACAAGCACGCCGACCTGATCGCGCGTACCGCCAACGGCGACCTTTACCGCTACTACGGCACCGGCAAGGGCACGATCGGCAGCGGTACGAAGATCGGTTCCGGCTGGAGCGGGATGGCCGACTTCGTCGGCATCGGCGACCTGACCGGTGACGGCAAGGACGACGTCCTCGGCCGCACCAAGGCCGGCGACCTCTACCGCTACGCGGGAACCGGCAAGGGAACCATCGGGTCCGGCGTGAAGATCGGCACCGGCTGGAAGTCCTTCTCCAGCATCCGCTGACGAACCGGCACACCGTGTCGACCTCCCGCAGGGGGCCTCGCGTCACTTGGTGGGTGTCTCGGTGGAGCGAGCGAGCCCGGGGAGCGGTCCAGGTGTGCGAGGCGTGCGGCGGTCACATGGCGTGATGAGCCCCGATGCGCGGTTCTTCGGCGCGTGGGCCGCACCTCTGTTTCCGTACCAGAGGTGCGGTCCGGGGTGGTGCGGGCGCCGTCGGCGGGACACGGTAATCGGATGTTCATTCGAATCAACATTGTTCGAACGGCCTGCATCGGGTGTACCCTCCGCATCCGCCTCGAAGGTGAGCACTTTCCGGGCCCTTGACGGGCCGATATCACCGTGTGTGACGAGGTGCGAGCGGTGGCGATCGGTGCGAGGCTGGGTATCCGGATCGAGTGAGTTCGATTCGCGGGCGCCTTCCGGCGCCCGGGCCCGGACTGGCGGTGCCGGAGGACACTCCGGCGTCTGCCCCGGGCTTCCCGTGTTTCCCCTGTTGTGAGAGGAGCGCTCCGCCATGTGTGTCTGGACCGAGCCCGCCCCCGGCCGGCCGGAATCCACCACCACTGCCGATGAACGGTGCCCCGAGCCGGACGAGCTCGTGCCGGTCACCGTGTCGGTCCCGATCCGCTCCACCGGCGCACCTCTCGGCCGCGGGCACACCGCCCCGCCGAAGTGGTCCGCGAGGCCAGAACACGAGTACGCCGGACGTGTCGACTACCGTACGGTCCGACCGATGCCCGCCTGTCCGAGTGCGTCGGCATCACCGCGGCCACGTTCGACCTGTGAGCCCTGGCTGTCCACCACGCCCGCCACGCCCAGGCCAACGCGCTGAACCTGCTCGGCACGGGGGTGAGTGACCCTGCCGTGGTCCTGAAGTCCGCATAACGGGGCGCCGGTGCCTGGCACTCTCCGAATCCAGGACCGGTACCGGCCCCGACGTACCGTCAGGAACCCGTTCCCATGATCGTCTCAGTCGTGTCCCTGCTCGCCCTCGCAGTCCTGCCCACCACGCACGCCGCACCCGCCGCAGACGCCCGACCACCGCACGGTCCGTGCGTCGTCGCGGGGTCCATGACCGGCCCCGCCGAGTGCCTCGCTTCCGCATCCACCCGCACCCCCGTCACCCGTTGGGCGCCATCCGCAACCACTCCGGAAGGAGCACCCGCATGATGAACATCAGCCTCAAGGAATGCGGCAGGACAACGTCCGCCTCCCGGCCCCGGACCAGGCCGCATCACGACGCCCAGCGCCCGCGCCCGATCGTGGAGTCACCGGTCCGGGTGTGCGCAGACTGCGTGTGCTGCGTCGCGGGCCTGTGCCACTCCGGCCCCTCCAGCGGCTGCCCGGACGCGCTCGACCCCCGCTGGCCCTACCCGTGTCCGTGCACCGACAACACCATGGACGCACCCCTGCCCTGAGGAACACCCCGGCCGTGGGGGGGCCCCCCCCGGCCCCCCCCCCCCCCCCCCGCCCCCCCCCCCCCCCCCCCCCCCCCCCCGCCCCCCCCCGC
>NZ_JBEOYE010000178.1:0-9322 GCF_040296945.1 Streptomyces sp. NPDC001941
CCGCCGCTCTTCCGTTCTGTGGGCGGCCCGGGTGGGCGGCCCGGGTGGGCGGCCCCGTGGCCCGCGATGCGGGGCACGGGGCCGGTGCCGAAGGGGTCCCCTGCGGCGGTGGTGCTGGCGGGGGTGTCAGGTGAGGCAGGCGGCGGTCAGGATGAGGGAGTTCAGGGCGGCGAACAGGTGGGCGTCGCCGTGGCCGTAGGCGGCTTTGAGGCTGTGGGCGTAGGCGTTCGCCAGGTGTGCCATGCCGCGCACGCTGTCGTCGTCGTCCGCGTCGCCGTACGCGGCCTCGGCCGCCTGGATCACGTTGGCGAGCAGGTCGGACGCGTCGGCGGGGGTGCGCTGCTGCCATCGCGGGGGCAGGTGAACGACGGTGCCGAGCCTCTTGGGCACCCAGGTGGTGAGCTGCATGCGGATGGTCTCGATCAGCGCGATCTCGTCGAGGGTGGGCCGCTGGCAGCCGAAAGGGTTCAGGTCGATGCGCTGCTCGTGGCCGTCTTTGAGGTGGGCGCGGGCGGCGATGAGGGAGTAGAGGCAGCCCAGGAGGCGGGCGTCGCCGTGGGCGGCGTGGGCGGCGTGGAGGCTGTCGGCGTAAGCGTGGAAGAGGTGGGCGGCTCCCCACGCTTCGGCGTCGCTGCACGCGTCGGTGCCGAAGTGCTCGTAGTAGGTGGTGGCCTGGGTGAGGAGGCGGGCGACACGGTCGGCGGGGGCGTCGGTGAGGGTGTGGGGGCCGGGGACGGTCATGCTCAGCTCGGAGACTACCCAGGTGTGTAGTTGTACGCGGATGGCTTCGGCGAGTGTGGGGGTGTTGAGGACGGGTCGGGGGTGGGGGTAGAGGCTGGTGCCGGCGGCGACAGCGTCGGCGCGGTAGGTGCGGGCAGCCGTGGTCATCGTGTCGTTTCCCTTACGTCGGATGAGCGTTACAGGCAGGCAGGCAGGCAGGCAGGCGGGCAGGCGGGGCGGGGTTTCGGGGTTTCTGTGTGAGGGCCAGAAGACGAGGCCCGGGCGGCGGGCCCCCGGCCCAGGGCCCCGGCCAGGGCCGGGGCGGGACACCGGACGGGACGGGGCGGGGGCGCGGGCGGGGGCGGGGGCGGGACACCCAGGCCGGGCCCCCGGCGGGGCCGGGGTGGGGCGGGGCGTGGGACTGAACACCAGGCGGGACGGGGCGGGGGCCGGGTGAGAGTCCCCGGGCGTCCCGCCCGGGGGGCTGTCGCGGGTGTGCTGCTGGGCTACGGCGGCAACCCGCGGGCCAGGCCGACGGTTGCCTCGTCCAAGTCGAGGGACAGCCCGCTCCCGTGGGTCTCCGCCTGAACCGGGACGCGGGTGACAGGGGCCCGCCCCGTACTGCGGGGCCGGAGTGGCCCGCTCCCCCATCGGGCGAGGACGGGACGGGTGGCGCGTGCGGGGGGGTGCCGGGCCACCCCTTTCCCGGAGGAGGGGTGAGTCGGGGGTGGCCCGGCGGCCGGGGACTCGACCACACGACCAGCGGGGTGTGTGGGAGCACCTTCCGGCCCAACCGATCCTGCCCCAAGCGGGAGCAAGCGGGGCAAGAGGCGGTCCGGGGGCGCGGCTGCTGTCGACGAAGGGATCAGGCCCGGCCAGTTGCAATCGGACCGTCGTGGTGGGTCGGCAGGGGCACGGTTACCAGGCTCGTCCTTGGCGAATGAGCTCGAACTGCTCATTCGCCGAGTCAACGCTCTCACGACTGGGGCCGAGCCATTTCACTCCGTGGTCCCATCGGTAGACCCAGAACCCCCTCCAACGCCCGTGCGGGTTCTCATGGTTGTCGTGTCGGGTACTTCGGCCGGACAGGAGCCGGTAGACCCGGCCGTCGGAGGCTGTGAAGGTGTCAATGGCGCGGGTGCGCTCGTAGAAGTAGCGGTCGCCGAGTACGCCCGGCTTGTCGTCGTGTGCACCGAACCTCTGGTGGGTGATCCACGTGCCTTCGTGGGGCGGGAGGTCCTCGGGGCGGATCTGAGGGTGCGCCCACATGAAGGAGTTCGACGCAGCACGGTGCCACTCGCCGTCGCTTGTCCGGAAGCCGTATCCGATGCCAACGGAGGTCTCGTGGGTGCCTCCCACGCTGATGCCCCAGACCGGGGTGAACTCGGTGCCGATGGACCCGTCGCTGCGGGTGACCTGGCGGGCAAGACGCTGGCCCGTCTTGATCTGGCTCGGGTCCAGCAGCTCGACTCCGGCACTCTCGTCGGGCCACATCAAGTCATCCATGTTCCAACTCCATCGTCCGTGCGTTGCATTGGGCGGGCAGGTGCGGCCCGCGTCCGGTGGGCTCACCGTGCGGCGACGACCGGCAAGCGGCGCAACCAGTGCGCCGGACGCGGCCCGGGTTGGGCCGTGCGGGCGGGGTGTCCATGCCGACGACCCGCTCGCTCCACGAGGCCGGGAAGGCAAGCGGGGGGTGGCGCGGGACGGTGGGCCGGCGGCGGTAGGCGGTCGAGGGCCGTGCAAGGACTCATCCAGGCCAAGGTGCCCGGCTGCGTGGCCCGGGGCCGCTGGCGCGCTGGCGGCCCGTCCCCAGAAGCTACGGGGACGGGCCGGGCGGCTGGAGTTGGGGCGTGGGGCCAGTGACCGGCGGGACGGTCAGTCGTTACGTCCGGCTCGGGCCACACTCTTGAGCCCGTCCGTGGAGATCGGCATGTTGAATGCGGCCCGGAGCATTGCGGGTAGACGGGATGAGGGGTCGAGGTGGCACGCCCGGCGAAGGGCGACTCGGGCGAGCGCCTGGTCTCCGTCGTACCAGGCGCTGACGGCCAGGAGCGTCAATGGGGCGCAGGCGAGTACCTCGTAGGAGTCGACGGCGGCAGTGGCCAGGTAAGTGAACAGGCGTCGGGCAGCGGGGTTGGTGTGGGTCTCAGGCAGGCTCATGGCCCAGTCCCGGGTCAGCCGGTCAATCAGGGCGTATAGGAGGGCGGCGGTGTCGGCTGGGGGCAGGGACGTGGTGGACGGGTCTGCGAAGGCGGTGGCGGCATGCTCCAGTCGCGCGTGGGTGTCCGAGGGGTCAGCATCGTGGCCCAAGGCGGGGGTGGCGGCGAGGAGTGCGGGGCCCAGCGCGTCGGCGGCGTCGCCGGTGAGGGGGGCGAGTGTGGCGGTGAGGTCGGTTTCGCTGGGGGCGGGCAGTTGGCCTGCGACGGTAAACGCGACAGTCGTGGGTCCGGGGGTGTTGCCGGGCAGGGCTGTGCCCGGTCCCGGAACTGGCTCGTGGGACAGGTCCCACCACTGGTTGGCACTCACGCACAGGGCGAGCTGGGTGGGGATGCGGTGGTGGGTGAAGGCGGCGCCACACAGCCTTGCGAGGGGCGCGAGCCGGACGGCGACGGCCTGGCCGGTCTGTCCGGAGGCGGGGTCATCGATGAGGTAGAGGACGACCTCATCGGGGGCGGGGAGATTCTTGCTGGCGAGCGCGGTCGTGATCTCGCTCGTGCTGTCTGTGGCGAAGTCGAACCAGTCCGACTCACTCGCTGGGAGATCCAGTCGGGCAGCGAAGGAGAGTCGGCCTTCGTGAATGACGGCGATGACGAGAGAGTTCTGAGGGCGGTAGCCGAGTAGGTAGGGCAGGGCTTCCGCGAAGGTGGCTGGGCTGTTCAGACGGACGGTCGCGAGCTCGGTGGACACGCCGGGACTCCGTTCTTTGGAGGTATTGGTGTGGACTCACCGTGCGTGAGCGAAGGGTTAGCGCCGCAACCGGCGGCCGGTGCTGTCGTATGCGGCGTCCCCGTCACTGGGGCAGTGACGGGAACAACCGCCGGGCGAGTAGGGCAGGTTCTTTTAGGCGCGGGTGGTCAGCTGTTCCTGTCCGGGGCGGTGGAGAGTGCAGGCGGGAGTAGCGGGGCGTAGGTCGATGCCCTGGCGGCCTCGGCGGCTGATCGGCGCCTTGGAGCACTTCAGGCGTTCGCTGGCGACTGTGCCGTCACTGCTGGGCAACTGAATGCGGTAGGCGAGCTGGCAGGTGCCGCAGTCTGCACCGGGTACCTCGGCGAGGGGCTGCCCACTGGCAGGGTGGATGCCGCGGCCCAGGAGTGCCCGAACGTTGGCGTTGCCCGCCTCGGCGGGGATGTCTGGGTAACGGGGCTCCCTGCGCGGTGTCTTGGCCTTGGAGTGTGTGGTCTGGCGGTCTGTGGTCGTAGGGGCTGGGGTGGCTATGGACATACGGGGGTTCTCCTTCGAACGCGCGGTGTGCTGGCAGTTGGCCGGGGCAATCGGGGTTCGCTGGCCGGGGCGGCAAGCGAGGTGATAGTCACCGTCCCGGCGGCCGCACCGCACCATGACAGAGAGCAGAGCAAGCCGGGCAACATCGCTGGCCCGCCGTCCAGGTCCATTGGAGTGTGGGTGTGGATGTCGCAGTCCATGCGGGCCTCTTCGACGTAGGGCGGAGAACAGGGATGTGCGGCCGACAGGAACGCGCGGTCGCGCTTCAGCGCCCACGGGGGTGCGGTTCGGCGGCGGCGTGGTGCTGGGACATCCCGCGGGGAGCCCGGGAGCTGGCGGGTGGTCCTGGCCCGGCCACCGCACCCTGACTCGGCCTGTACCAAGTTCCGCAGTACGGCCCCGATACGGCGGAGTTGCAGGTGAGGCGAGACGGCATGCGGCGCGGAGGGGGCACAGGCCGGGCGGGGCGGCAGGCCTGGGTCTGTGCGGGTCGGGGCCGGGGGCCGCCTGGGTGCTGGTGCGGGCGGCGGTGCGTCGCAGCAGGCAGCGCCGCCTTGCCCGCGCCTTGGCGGCGGGTGAGGCACACGACGCGGGCGCGGGTCGAGCGGACGCCGTACGCATCGGTGTTATTCCGGCGCGTGACGACCGTGTAACCCTCGGCGCGCAGGATGGCGGCTATCGCCTCTCACCCCAGCAGGTGGGGGCATCTGCGCCAGCATCGCGGTGCGGTTCGGGCGGTCGTCGTCCAGGGCGTGAAGCGTCCAGCGCCGCGGCTCCGACCTCAGACCCGTGTGCTCACAGGGTCACCAGAATGCCCGGATGTCACGGTGGGCGGCCGGCTGGTCCGTGACGTGCAGCGCCGTGTCCAAAGCGTGGCGCCCCGCGCTGGGACAGGTGTCCGGGGCGCGGGGCTGGATGGTGAGGGGAGCCGGGGCGGTCAGCTGAAGGTGGTGGACTACAGGAGGGAACCGCGCCATGGCATCGAGGTGCGGCGGCAGAGTGCCTGTGGGTCAGGAGGTTAGTTGGCCGTTCGGTCCAGTGCGGACTCGTCGCCGGGCCCGACTAGGAACAGTCCAGTGGCACTCAGGGTGGCCCGGTTATCCGGGGAAAGCAGTGCCTCGGGAAGGGCCGGGTCGAGGCTGTAAGGCAGGGTCGGGATGCGGGACTGTCCTGCGACGGGTAGCTGATTCGGGGCGGGATGACCGCGACGGTCGCCCGCGGCGAACCGGGCTGCGGCAGCTGTCGGATCGTGGGCGAGGGGGATGTGGGTCAGACCAGGGCGGCGATCGTGGGCGGTGGCCTGGTCCAGACGCTGCGCGCGACGGGCGGTGAGCGTCCAGGCGCTGCCGCCCTCTTCGGCTACCGGGTACGGGTGCCAACCGTAGGTAATGGTGATCCACGTCTCCGGCGTGTTCCTGGCTGCGCGCAGGTCGGTCATCGCACGGGTGAGGTGCTGGTGCAACGCGGGAAAAGCGTCGTCGAATCCATATGTCTCGCCGCCTGTGCTGTAGTCGAGCATTGCGTGCGTCGTTGTGGTGCAGTCGCCGGTGTGCGCGCGGAGGGTGAGTGCTTGCGGGCCGAGATCGTTACCGGTGTAGTTCACGGTTCGGACGATCAGGCAGGCGGCATCCTGTGAGGCTGTCGGGGCAGCGAGGGGCTGAATGGCTCGTACGGCGGCGGCAACCTGTACGGCGTCGTCGTTGCCGCGCGCGGCGTGGATGATGACCGGATCGTCCGCGTCGCTCTCGGGGTCGAGAACAACACGCCATCCTCGTAGCCCGGCAAGGTCCGCGGGGCGCGGAGCCGCCTCCCAGGCTCCGAGTGGTGCAGGTTCACCGAGGGCCCCTGGGTAGGGGGATACGGTGAGGGTTCGGCCCTCGGGCAACGTGATGCGCCACGCGCAGACAGTCGGGTCAAATCGAGACACGATCCCCGCAGTGGACAGGGCCTGATGCAGACTGCTCCCTGTGGGCGCTGGCGGCGAAGAAGAGCCAGGCATGTAGCAACGTCCTTTCATGGCAGTTGAGTTCAACCGGTCGCGCCGACATTGCGCACCGGCACCGGGGCAGGGCCCGAGGACCGGGCCCAGGCCGAGCACCCGACGGAGCTCAGCGGTGCGCGCCCCGCCCAGACCGACGGCGAGAGCTGCGGACAGCGAGGAGTGCGAAAGTCGCCGCCGCTTCCCGGCCCGGCGAACTCACCTTGACGGGAGTCGAGGCAAGCACCGCAAGACCGCCCGCCTGCGGCCGGCCCTTGCTTGGTCGTGCCTGGGCCAGTCGAGGGGACGGCGAGCGGAACGGTTCGAGGTAGGCAGGGGGGGTGTGGTCGTTGCCCGCTCACGGTCGGTGGGCACGTTCCGACCCGGCGCCCGGCAAGCCCGAGCTCGGGAAACGAGGGGCCAATGCGGTCAGGCTGCAGTTTGCACGGTGCCCGGGCCACGCGTTCCAAGCCCTGTAGATTCCGTCCGACGGGTCATGACGTCGTAGGCTTCAGCGCATGCACAGCACGCTGAGCGAGCACGCCCAGTGTCTTTTCGGAGATGAGTACCGTCCGACAGCAGCGTGCGGTCAGGAGCATCGTGAGCACTACTTCGTCGAGCAGCTGACGTTCGCTGATGCGGACGCGATCCTGTCGATGCTGCGAGAGCTCTGCCCACACGTGGTCGACGGTCAGCTCCCGGTGTGGATTCGCAGTCTCGCGTATCGGCGTGTGCTGCTCCAGAGGCCGGACGAGCCAGACCTTCTATGGGAAGCCGCGGGCAACCTGTGGATGCATGATCCGGATTGGGACGACGTCGCGGCGGGGCTTACGAAGCGGGCCGAAGAGCTGGACGCCCGCTGACGGACCATGTTCGTCATGGCGTGGGCCACGGAGGCGAGATTGCCTTTTCGGGCGCCCCGCCCACGGCCCGGGAGTGCTTGATGCTCCGCGCGGCGCGGAGCAGGTCCGCTCAGGTGAGGTCGTTGCGCGTGCGCCGGAGCTTTGAGATCGCCTGCCGGGCGTCTCGGCCTGGAGCCTCCTCGTCACGCAGGCCGTGAGCGGCGGCCTCCGCGCCGGACGCGAATACGGGCACCTTGGTCGCGTAGTTCAGGATGGCCTGGAACGTCTCTGGCGAGATCTCTTTTGTGACCACGGCCACGCGCAGGGCCAGCAGGTTCTTGGTGTCATGCGTGGCTACCCAGCCCGCGCAGACTCGGGCGTTGCTGGCCTGCCGGTCATGCTGGTGGCAGCGCCACAGTCGGCGATCCTGTGTCTCGGTCGGGCCGTCGTAGGCAGGCATCTTGAGGTATTCGTCTGCCGCCCACACCCCGGACGGAACATCCTTTCGGTAGGGACAGGTGTCACAGGGGCTGGGCGCGGGGGCGCGCGTCGTCATCATCGCTCCAGGGTCGAACGGCCAAGCGCGGCCGAACCGTGCAGACAGAGCCAGTATCTCCGTCGCGCGGGGTGAACGGGCGGGTTCCTCGAACATGGCCAACGGCGGCTGATGGTCTCCTTCTGGACGTCGAGCGGAAGATGAGGCTGCAGGAGGCGTGTACGGAGGAGTTCGGCCTCCGCATTGGCTTCGAGGGCGAGGGCGAGGTCCAACTGCGCGCGGGCGAGCGCCGGGGGCACACTGCGTGCTCAGCCGCATAGCGCTGGAGGGTGAGCTAAGACGGGCTGGTGAAGCCCTCTCTACCGTGGTCCCGGACTATGTCAGAGGGCTCAAGGACCCAGACAGTGCCTGCGTACTCCACACATACTGCTTCGGGATTCGATGCGCCGATCGCCCGGTCGGCGGCGAGGGTGTATGTGACGGTGACGCGCAGGTCAACGCTCGTGTGGTTGCTTACCTGCCCGCTGAGCAGGGCAGCGATGTCCTGGGCCGTGGCCTGATCGAGGGGCGCATACTGGCCGGTCAGGCACTCCGTGCACCCACAACCGGGGGGATCAACAGCCGTGATTGTGATCATGGAGCGCTGCACCTTTCGACTCGATGCGGGTGGGTTTGTGCGCGACGTCGGCGAGAGCGACGAGACTCTGTGCTTCGCCGTTAGCCGGTAGGCGCAGCATGCAGCGTCAACCGGCTAGCCACGCAAACGGTTTCATGGCCGCATGAGGGCGAGCCGCAGTACACAGCCCCCGACGCCGTGGGGCGCGGGGGCCACGTGAGGTGGGTGTGCGACGTAAGGCTAGGCACGGACTTCGCAACGGTGGGGCACGTCCCCGATGAGGGACGTGAGCAGTGGCGCCACCATCGAGACTGCAACAGGCATGTTGGGCTCACGCCATGCAGGCGACGTGTCTATGGCGCTCCACAGTTCGGCGGTCATCGGGAGTGAGAGTGCGTTTGCGCAGGAGGGCACTTGGAGCGGCTGGTGAGCGCCGTTGATGTCTACGTGCGCTCCGTCAGGCCGGAGGCAAACAAGGTGGCCGATACGGCAGGGGCAGTGCGCGCCTCGGCCGCCCAGGCACATGCTGTCATTGCCGTGGCAGTCTTCGGTGAGCAGGGCGACAGCGGGCCATCCGGTGGCGGCGCTGAGCGCGCGTGCGAACGCGTGGCACTGGCCGTGTGTGAAGGCTTGGCGGGCAGCATCATCGAGGTGTCCGGGGATCACCTCGAACGCCCGGTAGGAGTTGCCGATCACGAGTACCGGTTTGTCGCTGTGAGGGTCGGTCACGGTGGCGGTGCGGTCTGCGGTCTCCAACGCGCGACCGGTGGTCAGGTGGGGCATAGCCGGGTGTGCTCCTTCATGGACTTGCTCGGGTGGGCGAGCACATGGTCGGAGCACGACGGGTTAGCGGCGCCATGGGTGCTGGACGGCTTGGGGTCGGCCATTCCCCCCTGCCAGGTGAAGCCTCCGCGCGGGAGTGGGCCGATCTATCGCGTTGGGGCGCTGGCAGGCTACGCCAACGCGATGCCGGGCTTCTGTTGCCGCTCCCAGAGCTGCTTGAGGCCGTGGGGAAGGGGCCGCTTGTGCGGCGGGGAACGGGTCGACTCCCGGCACCGGGCAGGTGTCGAGAACCGCTTACATGGCCCGTCCCTAGGGTTCGGGGGGGCCCCGGGGGGGAAAAACCCCGGGGGGCCCCCGTAGAAAGCGGGGCCCCCAGGGCCGGGGGGGGGAACGCCCCGGGCCGCGGTCCCAACAACCGGGGGCGGGCCCCCCGGGCCCAACAC
>NZ_JBEOYE010000179.1:0-9195 GCF_040296945.1 Streptomyces sp. NPDC001941
GTGCGGGCCGGGGGGGGGGGGCCGCGCGCCCCCGCCCCCCGGCCGCTTCACGTGTGCGCGGGTGCCCCCGGCCTCAGGCCTCAGGCCCCCCGGCGGGGCCCCGGCGGCAGCGCCGCCTGGGCGTGCTGCTGGCCGGGGTGCTGGCGGAAGAAGCCCGGCTGCCACGTCCCGGTGTGCTGCGGGTGGCCCGGGTGCTGCTGGGGCTGGTGGTGACCCATGCCACCCATGTTGCCCATGCCACCCATGCCACCCATGTTCCCCATGTGGCCGGTGTGCCCGGGGTGGACCGGCTGGTGGCCCCCGTACCCGACGAAGCCGCCCCGGCCCCCGTGCATCCCGGTGCCGAACGACCGGAACCCCAGGTCCTCCTCGCCGGAGCGGTCCCCGGGCAGCGCGCGGAAGGCCCGGAGGTACTCGGCGTAGAGCGCGTCGTAGATCGGCGTGAAGGACTGGACCTGCTGGCCGCCCTGGGCCGTCGGGACCTCCTGCGCGGGGCGCATCGCCGGGATCTGGCTCTGGTAGGGCTGGTGGGGGTCGTATGAGTGCACGTACGTGCCAACGACCCCGTCGGTCTCCGGATGCGGGCGGGCCGGATAAAACGCGGCGGTGACGGTGCGCACCGCGGGCGCGGCCCGCGGCACGTACGCCGGTCGTACGGCCCGCCCGCCCCCGGCGGACGCCGGGGCGCCGGCCGGGGCGCCGCCCGCGCCGGGGTCCCTCACGTGCCCGCCAGCGGCATGGCGGCGGCGACCAGGCGCCCGCCCGCCGCGGCCTTCTCCAGGGCGTCGCGCAGCAGGTCCTCGCGGGGCTGGTGGCCGATCGACCCGGCCGGGGCGGCGAACACCAGGACGCGGTGGGTCTTGTTGGCGGCGGCCCGCCAGCCGTCGGTGACCTGGAGCGGCTGGTGGGCCTGCCACCAGGCGACCGGGCTGCCGCCGCCGGTGCCGGGCTGGAGCACCGCGTGCAGCTGGCCCATGGCGACCAGGACGGACCAGCCGGAGAGCACCGAGGGCTCCCGGTCGACCTCGGCGACCGGCAGGAAGCCCTGCTCGATCAGCAGCGGCAGGAAGTCGTCCCGGTCGGCCTCCGAGCCGGGGCGGGCGATCGGTCCGGTCGGCTCGACCACCAGGGCCGGGTGCAGCGCGCCGTTGATCAGCACGAGTCCGCTGGTGACGCCGAGCACGGCCTGCTCGGGCAGGTCGCCGCCGGCCTCCTCGCCGGTGATGGACCGCACGGCGCCCTGCAGCTGCGCCTCGGGGACCTGGACGACCTGGGAGGGGATGCAGGTGGCGTGGGCGAAGGCCAGCACGGCGGTCTCGTCGCCGACGAACAGCACGGTGCTGGTGCGCTCCTGCTCGGAGTCGCCCGGGGTGCGGCAGGAGGTGCAGTCGTAGCTGCCCGGGGCGGTCTCGCCGACGAGCAGCCGGTCGGCTTCTTCGTCGCCGATCTCGGCACGTACGTCCTCGCTGACGTCGAGCATGCGCGGCACGGGTGGCTCCTCGGAAGGTGTGCGTGACGCCGGGCGGGTCCCGGCTCGTCTCATAAAGGGTTCAACGGGTGATCTGTGTGCGGGGTCACGCGGAGAGGGGAACGGAATCCACCCATCGGCCGCGCACGGTGAACGCGCCCCCGGAATCCCTCACTCCCTGCCAACTCCTCGGAGATCAAAGGAAGTTGGGCGGGTGAGCTGAGTCACAGATCAACCGGGTCGCGGGTCGACAAATCCCGAAATCAGCGAATCAAGTGGGTGTCCGGAAATCGCCGATACTCCGGGTAACCGGCAACTGGCCTGGAATGACGGGCAATCGGTTGATGCCGTGCCCCGCCGCTGCCTAGATTCCTCGGCCGTGTGCAGCGAGCACCGCCCGGGTCAGCCCGCCGACCGCAAGGCCAGCGAACGAGCGAACGTCCCGGCGGGCGGGTGCGGAGCGCACCGAGGGCGCCGGACGCGCCCGAGGACGCACCGCGCAGGGGGAGCCCGGGTCCCGCGAGAGGGATCTGATGGCATCGAGTTCCCGCACCACACGGATGCGCGTCGGCGCCGCCCTGGTGGCGCCCCTGGCACTGATCGTCACGGCGGCCGGGGAGTCCGGCGCCGCCGACAGCGGAGTGTGGGACCGCATCGCCCAGTGCGAGAGCGGTGGCAACTGGCACATCAACACCGGCAACGGCTACTACGGCGGGCTCCAGTTCTCCGCCGGCACCTGGCGCGCCCACGGCGGCGGGGCCTACGCGTCCACCGCCGACCGGGCCAGCCGCGCCCAGCAGATCGCGGTCGCCGTGCGCGTCCAGCGCTCCCAGGGCTGGGGCGCCTGGCCGACCTGCTCCGCCCGGGCCGGGGCGTACGGCAGCGCGCCGTCGGCCGGGGGGCCCGCGAAGAACCGCACGTCCACGAAGACCCACGGACAGCCGAAGTCCCACAAGCCGGCGAAGTCCCACGAGCCCGCGAAGAACCGCGAGCCCGCGAAGAACCGCGCGGCCGCACCCCAGGCCGCCCCCGCCGCCCCGGCGGCCCCGCGCGCCTCGCGGGGCGACGGGCGCGGTACGTACACCGTGCGCGCCGGTGACACCCTCAGTGCCATCGCCGCCGCCCACCACACCGACTGGCGCGCCCTGTACGCCGCCAACAGGGCCGTCGTGGGCGCCGATCCGGACCTGATCCTGCCCGGCCAGCGGCTCGCGCTGACCACCGGCTGACCAGGTCCCCCGACCGGGTGGGGCTCGCCGTCCGCCCGCGCGGCAACGGCGCGCGCGGCGGCGGCCCTGCCAGCGTGGGGCGAATGTCGAAGATCCGTCTGCCGTGGCTCCGCCGGTCCCAGACCCGTCCGGCCACGCCCCGCCTCCGGTCCGCCGTCGCGCTGGCCGCCGCGCTGCTCGCCCTCGCCCCGGCCGGGGCGAGCGCCTTCCAGGCCCCGCCGCCCGCCCCCGGGACGCCCTTCGCCGACCGGGGGTTCGGGCCGTACGGCTGCGCCGCGAGCCAGTGGCCCTGGTCGTGCCTCGCGGAGTGCGAGAGCAGCGGCGTGTGGGACACCAACACCGGCAACGACTACTACGGCGGGCTCCAGTTCTGGCAGCCGACCTGGGAGGAGCACGGCGGGCTGAAGTTCGCGCCGCGCGCCGACCTCGCCACCCGCGAGGAGCAGATCAAGGTCGCGCAGGAGGTGCTGCGCACCCAGGGCTGGGAGGCCTGGCCGGTCTGCTCCAAGCGCTACCGGCTCGGCGGCCGGGTGCACACCGTCCAGGCGGGCGAGACGCTCAGCTCGATCGCCCTCAAGTACCGCGTCAAGGGCGGCTGGCAGGCGCTCTACAAGCTCAACAAGGACATGATCGGGCGCTACCCGGACCGGCTGAACGTCGGCACCGCGCTGCTCATCCCGAAGGACTCCAGGAGGGTGTGGGTCCGGCTCTGAGCTCGCCGGGCTCCCCGGCGAACGCCACGGTCCCGCGCCGCAGCCCGTAGACGACGGTGCGGTCGGCGGGGCCGGGCGGCAGCCGCTGCCCGGCCACCACGACCGCCGCGTCCAGCGCCCGCAGCAGGGCGTAGGTGCGCGCGGCCACCGCGGGGGACATGCCGAGGACCGGCTCGTCGACGAGCACCACCCGGGCGGGCGCGAGCAGCGGGCGGCACAGCGCCAGCATCCGCCGCTCGCCCCCGGACAGGGTGCCCGCCCGCCGCGCCAGCAGCGGTGCCAGCTCCGGGTACGCGTCCAGGGCCGCCCCGAAGTCCCGCCCGCCGGCCGCCAGTTCCAGGTTCTCGGCGACCGTCAGGGAGTCGTACGTCGCCCGCGGGGACGGTACGCAGCACAGGCCCCGGCGCGCCCGCGCGTGCGGCCGCAGCCGGGTGACGTCCGCGCCCCGCCACACCACCCGCCCGCCCGACAGCGGCACGGTCCCGGCGAGGGCGCGCAGCACGGTCGTGCGGCCCGAGCCGTTGCGGCCGAGCAGCACCGTGAGGGTGCGGGCGGGGGCCGCCAGCGTGACCCCGTGCAGCGCCTCCAGCGGGCCGTAGCGGACCCGGGCCCCGTGCAGGGCGATCTCCGCGGTCACGGGCGCAGCCTCCCGGCCTCCAGGGTGAGCACCGTGTCGGCGGTCCCGGCCACCAGGTCGAGGTCGTGCTCCACCACGAACACCGCGGTGCCGTCGGCGGCCAGCGCCCGCAGCAGCCGGGCCAGCGCGGCGCCCTCCGCGGCGTCCAGGCCCGCGGCGGGCTCGTCCAGGAGCAGCACGCGCGGACGCCCGGCCAGGGCCCGGGCCAGCTCCACGCGGCGCAGCGTCCCGGTGGGCAGGTCCGCGGCCGGGAGGTGGCGCACCGGGCCGTGCAGGCCGAGCAGGCGCAGCTGCTGCTCCACGCCGCCCCGGCCGGGCGGGGCGCCCACCAGGACGTTCTCCTCGACGGTGAGGCTCGGGAAGACCGCGATCCGCTGGAAGGTGCGGGCCACCCCGAGCCGGGCGCGGGCCTGCGGGGGCAGCCGGGTGAGGTCGGCGGAGCCGAGCAGCACGCGCCCGGAGCCGGGGCGCAGGGTCCCGGCCAGGCAGTCGAACAGGGTGCTCTTGCCCGCCCCGTTGGGCCCGACGAGCGCGGTGACCCGGGCCGGGCGCAGCACCAGGCCGACGTCCAGGAGGACCGGGGTGGCGCCGCGGTGGACGGTGAGCCCCTCGACGCGCAGGACGGGGGCGGGGAGGTGCCGGGCCGTCGTACGGGGCGCCGGGCGGCCGGGTGCGGCAGGGGGCGGTGGCGTCGTACGGGCGGGGGCCGTGCCCTCGTCCCCGTACCGCCCAGGGAGCAGGCCGGTCAGCGGCGGTACGCGTCCCACGAGCAGCGCGAGCACGCCGACCAGGGCCGCCGCCGTGCCGCCCCGCGCCCCCGCGTCCAGCCCCACCAGGAGCGCCGCCCCCGCCAGCGGGGTGAGCAGGTGGTCCGCGCCGAGGACCACGACCGCGGCGAACCACAGCAGGCCCCGCACCGGGTCGTACTCCGCCGGGTCGAAGGCCCGCGCGCC
Source organism: Streptomyces sp. NPDC001941 (assembly GCF_040296945.1). NCBI lineage: Bacteria > Bacillati > Actinomycetota > Actinomycetes > Kitasatosporales > Streptomycetaceae > Streptomyces > Streptomyces sp. NPDC001941. Next base: position 5,001 of record NZ_JBEOYE010000179.1, read on the forward strand.
CGTCGCCAGCAGGCCCCCGCCCAGGGCCGCCAGCGCCGCGCCCGCCACGAACGCCAGCACCTTCAGGGCGGGGACCGGCACGCCCGCCGCCCCGGCCCCCTCCTCGTGGTCCCGCACCGCCGCGAGGGCCCGGCCGGTGCGGCCCGCGCGCAGGGCGGCGACGAGGGCCAGGCAGCCGCCGAGCAGGGCCAGTTCGAGCAGGTAGTAGCGGCGGTCGGAGGCGAAGCCCGCCGGGCGGCCGAGGACCAGGCCCGACGTCGCGTACGGCTGGTCGAGCACGAAGCGGCTCACCGCGACGCCCACCGCGAGCGTGGCCAGCGCCAGGGCCAGGCCGCGGCGCCGGATCGCGGGCCACGCGGTCAGCAGCCCCAGCGGGGCCACCAGCAGCACGGCCGTGAACAGCGCGGGTAGCGGCGGGAGTTCCGCGCCCAGCAGCCCGGTGAACAGGGCGCCCAGCCCCGCGAACGCGGTCTGCCCCAGCGAGATCTGGCCGCCCCGCCCGGTGACCACCACCAGCGAGAGCAGCACCACCGCGAGGGCCGGAACCCGCACCGCGGTGCGCAGGTCGTCCCCGGAGAGGGCCAGCGGGAGCAGGAACAGCACCCCGGTGACCGCCCACAGCCCGGCGGGCACCCGGCCCGCGGGCCGCACCGGCCGCCCGGGCGCGCCGCTCCCGCCCCGGACGCCCGGCAGGACGAGCGCCGCCACCAGCAGGGCCACCACGAACAGGTTGGCGCCCACCGCCCGGACCAGCGGGCCCGCCCAGCCCTCCGGGTGCAGCCGGGTCAGCTGGGCCTGGGCGACCCCGAGCGCCAGGGCCGCGCCGACCGCGAGCGGCAGGCTGCGCATCCGGGCCGCCACGGCGACCGCGACGACCTCCAGGACGAGCAGCGGCAGGCCGTAGGGGTCCAGGCGCACGTACGGCGCGAGCAGCACCCCCGTCAGGCCCGCCGTGAACGAGCCGAACGCCCACCCGGCCGCCGCGACCCGGTCCGCGTCGATCCCGCCCAGCGCCGCCAGCTCCCGGTCGTCCACCACCGCCCGCAGCCGCCGCCCCAGGCCCGTCCACCGGGTGGCGGCGGCCACCAGCAGGGCCAGCGCCACCGCCACCGCCGACGGGGCCCACGGGTCGTCCCCGAGGAGCACCGGGGCGTCGTCCCTGGCGCCCTCGCCCCACAGCAGCGCCGCGCCGCCGACGAGCAGCACGAACACCCCGGTCGAGGCGACCAGCGCCCGCGCCGGATCGGGCCCGGGCGCGGCCAGTGGCCGGAACACGCCCCGCTCCAGGGCCAGTCCGATGCCGGGCGCGACGACCAGGAGGACCAGGCAGGCGGCGGCCGGGAGCGGCCAGCCCGCGTCGACGACCAGCTGCCGCAGCAGGAAGGCGCAGACCATCGCGACCGCCCCGTGCGCCAGGTTCAGCACCCCGGTCGCCCGGTGGGTGACGACCAGGCCGAGCCCGGTGAGCGCGGCGGCGCCGCCCACCGAGAGCCCGGCCAGCGCCAGTTCGTACGTCAGGGACGCCACGGCTCGCACACCGGACAGGGCTCCGCCGCCCCCTCGCCGACCGGCTCGGCGCCCTCCTTGCCCGCCACCAGCGGACAGTCCGGCCGGTGCGCCAGCGTCCCGCCCGGCACCCGCAGCGGCGGACCGTCGTCCACCGGCACGAACGCCGCCGCGTCCGGCCGCTCGCGCGCCCGCCGGGGCCCGGAGCGCGGGCCCGCCGCCGCGAGCACGGCGCCGCAGACGAGCAGCGCGGCCCCCGGGACCGTACAGGAGGCGAGGTAGGGCACCTGGCGCTCCAGGAAGCGCTCGCCGGAGACGCCGTACCACCCGGCCGCGCACAGCACCGCCCCGCACGCGGCCGCCGCGAGACCGGACCACACCCACCGGGAAGCCGACACCAGCAAGCCCCCTGCGCCCACCGGGCCCCGGACCGCACCGGGGCGGGAGTCCAGGACAGCCCAGCCCCCGGCGCGCCGCAAGACCCGCGGCGCCGTCCGCCGGTCCGGCCCGCACGGTCGCGCGCCCGGACGCGGGTCCGGTCGCGCGTCTGGTGGACCCGCGCGATTCCTAGGACCATGCGCGGTGGCGACCGACGCCGTACCGCGACAGTTGGTGGTGAGCCGGATGACGCACCCCGCGAGGCACCCCCTGGGGCACGCACGGACGAGGCACGCACGGACCACGGCCTGGGCGGCCGCCGCGGCCCTCGCCCTGCTGCCCGCGCTCGCGGGCTGCTCCGACGGCGGCGACGGCGGGGGCGGCACGCCGCCGTCCGCGTCCGCCGCCCAGTCGCCGCCGGCCGCCGCGTCACCGACCGGGAGCGGGCCCGCCGACCCGGCCGCCGCCAAGGCCCAGGTCGAGAAGAACTGGACGACCTTCTTCGACCCGAAGGCCACCACCGAGCAGAAGGCGGGGGTCCTGGAGGACGGCGACGTGATGCGGCCCCTGCTTGCGGCGTTCGGCGGCGACAAGAACGCCGCCCGGTCCTCCGCGAAGGTCACCGCCGTGGACTTCACCTCGGCCACCGAGGCCGCCGTCACCTACGACCTGATGGTCGGCGGCAACCCCGCGCTGCCCGGCTCCAAGGGCACCTCCGTGCTCCAGGGCGGCACCTGGAAGGTGTCCGTCAAGTCGCTCTGCGCCCTGGTGAAGCTGAGCGGGAATGCGGCCGCTCCGGGCTGCTGAGACCCTGCTGCTCGCGGTGCTGCTCGTGCTCTGCGCCGCGTGCGGCAGCAGGCTGCCCGAGCGGGACTTCGAGCGCCGCGCGACGCCCACGAGGGGCGGCCCGGGGCCGATCAGGGTGGGCATCGTCACCAGCGCGACCAGCCCGGTCGGCGGCGACGCCCTCACCGGGCCGCGCGACGGGGCCCGCGCCTGGTTCGACGCGCTCGACGCGCGGGGCGGGATCGACGGACGGCGCGTGGAGGTCTCGCTCTGCGACGACGGCGGCAGCGGGGTCGGCAACACCGCCTGCGTCCGTCAACTCATCGAGGAGAAGAAGGTGTTCGCCCTCGTCGCGACCACCGCCCTGGACTACGCGGGGGCGCCCCTGGTCTCCGCCGCGGGCGTCCCCGACATCGGCGGCCAGCCCATCGGGCCCGCCTACGACACCTACCCCCACCTGTACGGGATCTACGGCAGCAGTGCCCCGCGCGACGGCCGGGCGCCCGGCTGGGGCGGCACCCTCTACGGCGGCACCGAGGTCTACCGCTGGTTCCGGCAGCACCTGGGGGCCCGCACGGCCGCCGTCGTCTCGTACAACCAGGCGGCCTCCGCCGGCTACGCCCGGCTCGTCACCGCGGGCCTGCGGGCCGAGGGCTACCGGGTGGTGGCCGAACAGGTCGACTTCGCCCTGCCCAACTTCCGCGCCGTGGCCGCCGACCTCGGGGGACAGGGCGTGGACCTCGTCCTCGACGCGCTCGACGCGCACGGCAACTCCCGGCTGTGCGCCGCCATGGACGCCCTCGGCGTCCGCGTCGCCGCCAAGGTCACCAATGTGCAGAACTGGAACGCGGCGGTCCAGAAGGACTACGCGGACGCCCCGGTCTGCCGCAACGCCCTGTGGGTCACCGGCTCCAGCCGCCCCTACGACGACACCGCCGACCCCCAGGTGCGCGCCTTCCGCGCCGCCCTGCGCGGCCGGACGCCGTCGCAGTGGCAGCTGGAGGGCTGGGCGGCGGCCATGTGGTTCACCGACGCGGTGCGCTCCTGCGGCGCGGACGTCACGCGCGCGTGCGTGGAGGCGTACGTCAACCGCCCGCAGCCCTACACCGCGCGCGGGCTGCTGCTCCCGGTGACGTACGAGAAGCTCGCGACGCCGCCGAAGGAGCGGCGCACCTGTCTGTCCGTGGCCCGCTGGCGCGACGGCCGGGGCTGGGTCCCGCAGGGCGGGACGACCGGGAACTGCGCGGTCGTCCCCCAGCTCGGCTACCGCCCCTGACCGAGGGCGCCCGCGGAGCCAAGTACAGTCCATGGCTGACGACGGAAGACACCCCCGGGGGAGAAGCGCGACCGCATGCACATCTCATTCCTTCTCCACAACGCGTACGGGATCGGGGGCACGATCCGGACGACGTTCAACCTGGCCGAGGCCCTGGCGGTCGAGCACGAGGTGGAGATCGTGTCGGTCTTCCGCCACCGTGAGGTGCCGACGCTGGACGCTCCGGCGGGTGTGGTGATGAAGCACCTG
>NZ_JBEOYE010000180.1:0-9189 GCF_040296945.1 Streptomyces sp. NPDC001941
ACACCGCGCAGGCCGCGGCCCGCCCCCGGACGACCCGGCGGGAGGACGCGGCAGCGGCGGAGCGTGCCGGGGTGGTGGCCCGGGCCGTGCTGCGGCTCGACGCCGACGACGAGCCGCTGACCCCGGCCTGTCTGGCGGTCCTGCGCGACGGGCTGCCGCGCACCCGCACCGGGCCGCACGACGTGGTGGTCGTCGGCGCGGGCCCCTCGGGGCTGCTCGCCGCGCGCCTGCTGCGGCGCGCGGGACACCGGGTGACCGTCCTGGAGGCCAACGGCAACCGTGCCGGTGGGCGCGTCAAGACGTTCCGCAGCGGTGGCCACGAGCGCGCCGAGCAGCCCTTCTCCGACCCCGCCCAGTACGCCGAGGCGGGCGCCATGCGCCTGCCGGGCAACCATCCGCTGGTCATGGCGCTCATCGACGACCTCGGCCTGCGCAAGCAGCCGTTCAAGCTCGTCGTCGAGGACGCGCGCGGTCACGTCACGAACGACGGCTGGCTCCTGGTCAACGGCGTCCGGGTGCGGCAGAGCGCGTACGCCCGGGACCCGCGCGTCGTCAACAAGTCCTTCGGCGTGCCCGAGGAGTACTGGGACGTGCCCGCCGCGCGGATCGTGGCCGACGCCATGGACCCGGTGCGCGACGAGTTCAGCACGCGCGGGGCGGACGGGACCCGGAGGACCAAGCCGACCGCCGAGGCCGTCGCCGGGTGGACGCGGGTCGTCGAGGAGTTCGGCGAGTACTCCCTCTACCGGTTCCTGAGCGAGCACGTCGGCCTCGACGAGCGGACCATCGACCTGATCGGCACGCTGGAGAACCTCACCTCCAGGCTTCCGCTGTCCTTCCTGCACAGCTTCATCTCCACCTCGCTGATCAGCCCGTCCACCGCCTTCCACGAGCTGGCCGGGGGCACCGCGACCCTCATCGACGCCCTGCTGCGACCGGTGGCCGACCGGGTCAGGTTCGACCGCCGCGTGACGCGCATCGACTATGGGGCACCGGAGCCCGCACGGGGCCCGCAGCCGTCCGGACGGGCGGCCGACGCCGGGCGGATCCGGTTCGACACGGTCTCCGAGGGCCGCGAGGGACCGGTCGTACGGGAGCGGTTCACCGCCGACTACGCGATCCTCACCGTGCCCCTGCCCGCACTGCGCCACGTCCAGATCACGCCGCCGCTGCCCTACCCCAAGCGGCGCGGGATCATCGAGCTGCACTACGACGCGGCGACGAAGGTGCTCCTGGAGTTCAGCAGGCGCTGGTGGGAGTGGGACGAGGCGACCTGGCGGCGCGAGCTGGACGCCGTCGAGCCGGGGCTGTACGCGGCCTACCGCGAGGGCGGGGCCGACGTGGAGAACACCGGCAGGCTGCTGGGCGCCCACCCCTCCGTACCGCACGGGCACATCTCCGACGGCCAGCGCACGTACTACGCCGCCTACCGCTGGGTCGAGCGCGACCAGCCGGAGGCCTCGCGCACCTTCGGCGGCGGGTCCAAGGCCGACAACACCAACCGGTTCATGTTCCACCCCTCCCACCCCGTGCCGGGCAGCCGGGGCGGGGTCGTCCTCGCGTCGTACAGCTGGACCGACGACGCGGTGCGCTGGGACTGCATGGACGACGACGACCGCTACCCCCGCGCCCTGCGCGGGCTCCAGGAGGTGTACGGGCAGCGCATCGAGGTGTTCTACACCGGCGCCGGGCAGACCCAGAGCTGGCTGCGCGACCCGTACGCCTACGGCGAGGCGTCCGTGCTCCTGCCTGGGCAGCACACCGAGCTGTTCCCCGACCTCGGCACCCCGCACGGCCCCCTGCACTTCGCCGGTGACCACACCTCGCTGAAGCCCGCCTGGATCGAGGGGGCGCTGGAGTCGGCGGTGCGCGTCGCGCTGGAGGTGAACGCGGCTCCCCGCACCTGAGGCGCGGGGAGCCGGGGGGCAGTGCGCGGGCCGCGCGGGCGCCCGCTCAGAGCCTGGCCAGCAGCGCCGCCCGGTCCACCTTGCCCGTGCTGGTGAGGGGCAGTTCGTCGAGGGCCACGATGCGGCCGGGGATCATGTACGAGGGCAGCAGGTCCCGCAGGGCGCGTACGATCTCGGGCTTGCGCAGCGGCGCGGCCGTCGGCACGTAGAACGCGGCCAGGCTGCGGCCGCTGCGGCCCATCGGCGCCACCACCGACGCGGCACGGACGCCCGGGCACTGCAGGAACGCGCTCTGCACCTCGCCGAGTTCGATGCGGTACCCGCGCACCTTGACCTGGTCGTCGAGGCGGCCGAGGAACTCCACCTCGCCGTCCGGCAGCCAGCGCGCGCGGTCCCCCGTGCGGTACATGCGCTCGCCGGGGTGCCGGGCCCCCGGGTCGGGCAGGAACTTGGCCGCGGTGAGACGGGGCGCTCCTGCGTAGCCCATGGCCACGCAGGTGCCGGCGATGTACAGGTCGCCCTCCTCGCCGATCGGGCAGGGGCGCAGCCGGGCGTCGAGCACGTAGTAGCGGACGTTCTGCATGGGCTTGCCGTACGGGATGCTCGGCCAGGCGGGGTCGACCTCGCCCACCCGGTAGTCACTGGACCACACGGTGGTCTCCGTGGTCCCGCCCTGCGCCACGACCTGGGCGTTCGGGAACGCCTCGCGGATCTGGTCGGGGAGCGGCACCGGGATCCAGTCCCCGCTGAGCATGACCAGGCGCAGCGTGTCGCGGCCCGCGGGCTCCCGGGCCTGGGCGAAGGGGACGGCCATGGCCAGGAGGGCGGGCGCGGAGTTCCAGATGGTGATGCCCTCCTGTTCGAGGACGTCCACCAGGGCGTCCGGCTCCGCCAGTTCGGCCGTGGAGGCCAGGCGCAGGGTGCCGCCCGCGGCCAGCGTGCCGAAGATGTCGTAGACGGACAGGTCGAAGCAGAAGGACACCACGAAGAGGAGCTTGTCGGCGGGGCCGACGCCGCAGGTGCGGTTGACCCAGTCGACCAGGTTGACGGCCGAGCGGTGGGTGACGACGACGCCCTTGGGCGCGCCGGTCGAGCCGGACGTGAAGATCGTGTACGCGGCGTCGTCGGCCGTCGGGTCGGTGGTGAGGGGCTCGGCCGGCCGCAGCGCGACGTGGTGGCCGGTCCACAGCGGCTCGCGGGCGTGCGCCGCGCGGCCGTGGGAGTCGCGGGAGGGTACGGCGCGCAGGACGGCGTCGTAGCGCTCGGCCAGTTCGCCCGCGAAGTCCCCGGCCTCGCGGCGGTGGACGCTCGCGCGGGACAGGGCGGGCAGGAGTTCGGGGAGCCGTTCGACGTAGCGGGGCGGTACCCGCAGGCCGGGGTGGGTGCCCGCGCCGGGGTCGAGGAGGTCGGCGAGGACGATGACGCCGTCGTCGGCGAGCAGTCCGGCGAGGCCGTCGAGGACGCCGGTCAGGTGGTCGAGGTCCGGCAGGAACTGCACGGTGCTGGCCAGTACGACGACGTCGAAGGGGCCGCTCACCCGCTCGGCGACCTCGTGGGCGAAGCACACCACGCCCTCCACCGCGCCCCCTGCGCGGGCGCCGGTCTCCTCACTGCGGGCCACGGACACCGGCGAGGCGTCGACGGCGACGTAGCGGGACGACGAGGGGGCCAGGGCCTCGACGATCAGCCCGGAGCCGCAGCCGACCTCGAGGACCGCGGGGCGTTCGACCGGCGTGGCGGCCCGGACGAGCCGCGCCACGTGGTCCTGGTAGCCGCGCACGTCGTCGGCGGTGTAGGGACGCTCCGCGTCGCGGCGCGTGTTGAAGCCCGCGGCTTCGAGCGGGTCGGGGGAGCCGGACAGGTGGTCGAAGAGGTCGGCGATCCGCTCGCGCCGGAAGGTGGCCGCCCAGGAGTGCTCCTCGGGGATGTCGGGGCACAGCACGTGCCGGAGCGAGGGCACCTCCCAGCGGAACTCCTGCACGGCGGGCAGGGAGGCCCGGTCCGTCACCACGGTCGTCACCCCGAGCTGGTCGAGCAGCCCGACCGCGCGGGAGGCGGGCCAGGCCGGGTCGAGCGGCACGTAGGCGGCTCCCGCCTTGACGATCGCGAGGACGGCGACGAGCGCCGGGGCGTCGCGCGTGCCGTAGACGCCGACGGTGGAGCCGCGTCCGGTGCCCAGCTCGCGCAGCAGGTGCGCCAACCGGTCGGTGAGGCGGTCCAGTTCGCCGTGGGTGAGGACCCGTTTGTCGCAGGTGACGATCGCGGGGTGGTCCGGGTCGCGCCGTGCGGCCTCGGCGACCAGGGCGGGAAGCGTGGCGTCGTCGCGGAACGGTCGTGCGGTGTCGTTCCACGCGCTCCAGGGGGCGTCCTGCACGGACGCGGGCCGGGCGCTCACAGGGCCGGGGCCCGGTAGGCCTCGTGGGCCGCCAGGGCGGCGGTCAGCTCGTTCACCGTCGGGTGCTCGAAGAACAGCCGCAGGGGCAGCCGCGCGCCCAGCAGGGCCCCGAGGGCGGCCATGACCTCGGCGACCAGCAGGGAGTCCCCGCCCGCCTCGAAGAAGTCCTCGTCGTCGCCGAACTCGTCGTGCTCCAGCACCTCGGCCCACTGCTCCCGCACCCGGGCGCGCAGCGGTCCCAGGTCCGGGCCCTCGTCCCCGGCGTGGTCCGTACGCGCTGCCCCGACCGATCCGAAATCGTCCACCGTGTCTCCCGCGTCGCGTCTGGGTGCCCTGCCGGCCCAACCGGCTCCCGCCACCCGGGCGGCGGCGGCCAGGGGCCGCGGCCGGGACGGGCGGGAGGACCGGACGCCAGTCTCGCGGCGGCCGTCGGCACGCACCGGAGAATCTTTCAGAGGTCATTCAGGATCGGCGGCCGCGGGCCGCGGTGACTGGTCATCCTCACGTACATGGCAACGAACACGAAAAGCCGCTGGTTCGTCGGCGTCCCCCACGAAGGCCCGAGGGACTACGCGCTGTACGCCTTCCCGCACGCGGGCGCCGGGGTGACCACGGTGCGCAAGCTGTGCGTCGAACTCTCCGGTGCCTTCGAGTCCTTCGCGGTGCGCCTGCCGGGCCGGGAGTCCCGGCTCGGCGAGCCGCTGGAGACCGTGCTGCCCGACCTGGCCGACAAGCTCGCCGCCGAGATGCGCCCGCACGCGCAGGGGCGTCCGGTGGTGCTGTACGGGCACTGCGCGGGCGCGACGCTCGCCTTCGAGGTGGCCCGGCGGCTGGGCCCGGCCCTGGTGCGGGCGCTGGTGGTCTCCTCGCACCCGGCCCCGGGCAGCGTCCGCCGCGAGCCCACGTGGGCGCTGCCGCGACGGGAGTTCCTCCAGCAGGTCGTCAAGGACGGCTACCTCCCGGCCCAGTTGCTGGCGAACGAGGAGCTGCTCGACATCGTCGAGCCCGCGCTGCGCGCCGACTACGAACTCCTGGAGAGCCACGAGCTGGGGCTGTACGAGCGCGGGGGCGCCGCGCCCGTCGCGGTGCCCACGGTCGCGGTGTACGGCCTGGACGACCACACGGTCGGACCCGCCCAGATCGACGCCTGGGGGGCGCTCACCACCGGCCCGTTCCGGGTGGTGTCGCTGCCGGGCGACCACGACCTGCCGAGCAGCGCCCCGGCGGACCTGGCGGCGGCGGTCCGCGAGGCCGTCGCGGCACTCGCCCCGGCGACCGGGGCCTGACGGGCGCCCGCACGCCCCGCCCCCTCCGGACACCCCTTCCCGACCGACCGAAAGGCTCACGGAGCATGGCGCCCCTCACGTACGCGCACGAGCGCAGCTGGTCCAGCGAGCAGCGGGAGGAGGTCGAGGCCGCCCTCCTGGCGCGGGACACCGTGGCGCACGCCGCCGTGGTCGCCCGCGAGGACCGGCCCGGGGAGCCGCGCCTGGTGGCGTACGTGGTGCCCCGGGTGCCCCGGGCGGACGTGAGCAGGCACGTGGAGAAGTGGCGCGCCGTCTACGACTCGATGTACGGCGCCACGGACCCGGGGAGCGTGGACACCGGTGGCGTCGAGGACGACTTCACCGGCTGGAACAGTTCGTACACCCGCGAGCCCATCCCCCTGGAGCAGATGCGCGCGTGGCGTGCGTCCGCCGTGGCGCGGGTGCGCGGGCTGGGGGCGCGCCGCGTCCTGGAGGTCGGGGTCGGCTCGGGCCTCCTGCTCGGGCCGCTGGCCCCGGAGTGCCAGGAGTACTGGGGCACCGACTTCTCCGGGCCGGTCATCGAGCGCCTCGCCCGCCAGGTCGCCTCGGACCCGCGGCTCCGCGACCGGGTGGCGCTGCGGTGCCTGCCCGCCGACGCCGACGAGGGGCTGCCCACAGGGCACTTCGACACGGTGGTCCTCAACTCGGTGGTGCAGTACTTCCCCGACGCCGGCTACCTCTCGGCCGTCCTGGAGGTCGCCCTCGCCCGGCTGGCCCCCGGCGGGCGGATCGTCCTCGGCGACGTGCGCAACCTGGGCACCCTGCGGCAGTTCCTGACGGCCGTGCAGTACGCCCAGCGCCCGGACGGCGACCCGGCGGCGATCCGTACGGCAGTGGCGCGCGCCCTGGCCGGTGAGAGCGAACTCTGCCTGGACCCGGGCTTCTTCGCGGAGTGGGCCGGTGCCCACCGCGACGTCGCGGCCGTGGACGTACGGCTCAAGCCCGGCGCGGACGGCAACGAACTCACACGCCACCGCTATGAAGTCGTCCTGCACAAGCGCGGGACCGGGGCCGCGCACGTCGTGGACGTCTCGCGCGTCCCGACCGTCGTCTGGGGCACGGACGTGGCCGACGTGGCCGGCCTGGAGGACGAACTGGCGCGCCACGAGGGCGGGTTCAGGGTGAGCCGGATCCCGAACGGGAGGCTGGCGCGCGAGGCGGCCGAGTGCGGGGTGCCCGCCACGGGCGGCGAGACCTCGCTCGACCCGGCCGTGCTGGAGTCCTGGAGCGCGCAGCACGGCCGCACCGTCCTGTGCACCTGGTCCGCGGAGGCGCCCGGCTGGTTCGAGGCCGTGTTCGTGCCCGCCGACGGCACGGGCCGGTACGGCGGCGTGTACCGGCCGCTGGACACCCGGGCCCGGGCACTCGCCAACGTACCGGTGGCCTCCCGCAAGGCGTCCAGGCTGCCGGGAGCCCTGCGCCGGGACCTGGCCGACGAACTGCCCGCGCACCTGGTGCCGGACGACGTCGTGGTCCTCGCGCGCCTGCCGCTGGACGCGCGGGGCGGGGTCGACCGCGCCGCGCTCCCCGCACCGGAACGGACCGATGGTGAACAGCGACGGTGACCACGAGGGAGAGGACATGGCAGTGAACCCGTTCGACGACGAGGACGGCGCGTTCCACGTCGTCGTCAACGACGAGCAGCAGCACGCGCTGTGGCCCGCGTTCGCCGACGTGCCCGCCGGCTGGCGGGTCGTGGCAGGGCTCACGGACCGGGCGGCGGCCCTGGCCTACGTCGAGGAGCACTGGCTCGACCTGCGGCCCCGCGTCCTGCGCGGGACGGCGCCCGTGGGCTGAGGCGACACCGGCCGGGCCGTCCTGCCCGTACGGACGACCGACGCCCCTCCCCCGGGACTCGACCGGGACGCGTCCGGGGCCCGTCCGCGCCGAGAGGCCCATGGACTTTCGTGGACGGACCGGGATGCACGCGGGACGTACAGGGAGGCTGTGCTGTGGGCGGTCGAAACTCCGACGTCGTCTTCGTCCGATGGCCGGCGCAGGCCGAGCTGCGCACCCGCTGCCGCAGGGAGGGCACGCCCCGGCTGCTCGTCGTGGAGGCGGGCGCGCAGCCGCCGATCAGCAACGACCCGGTCGAGGACTGGGTGCGCCCGCCCGTCTCCCGGGACGACCTGTACGCGCGGGTCGCGGTCCTCCAGAACCGCTTCGACAGCAACCGGGTGCCGACGATCGACTCGACCGGGACCGTGGCCTTCGGCGTCCACTCCCTCACCGTCTCCAGCACGCAGGCCGAGCTGATGCGGCTCCTCATCGACCGGTTCGGCGACGTGGTGCACCGCACCGAGTTCGAGCGGGGCGCGGCCCGGCAGGCGCTGACGCTGAACCGCAACTCCCTCGACCTGCACATCATGCGGCTGCGCCGCCGGCTCCAGCCCCTCGACCTGTCCATCAGGACCGTGTGGGGGCGCGGCTACATGCTGGAGCACGCCGCCACCGCCGAGGCGCCCCGGCCGGCGAACACCGCCGGGGTCTGACCGGCGCGGACCCGGAGCGCCACCACCGTGGCACCGGCACCACCGACCGGCACGGCAACCCTCCGGCGCCGGGCGGCACTTGGCAGTGACCAGGGACCAACCGACCACTCGACACCGGAGATCACCTTGGACACCTTGACGACCAGCAGCCTCTACGAGGTCGGGGACCTGCCCCCGCTCGGGACCGTGCCGCGTTCCATGTACGCGTCGGTCATCCGCCCGGACCGGTACGGCGCTCCGGCCACGGCCTTCCGCACGGAGGTCGTCGACGTGCCCGAGGTCCCGCCCGGCTTCGTCCTCGTCGCCATCATGGCGGCGGGCGTCAACTACAACAACGTCTGGGCCGCCAAGGGCCACCCGGTCGACGTCGTGGGGGCGCGCCAACGACAGGGCGCCCAGGAGGACTTCCACGTGGGCGGGTCCGACGCCTCCGGGATCGTCTGGAAGGTGGGGGCGGGCGTCAAGCAGGTGAAGGTGGGCGACGAGGTCATCGTCTCGGCCGGCCTGTGGGACCGGGACGACCCCGACGTCATGCTCGGCGTGGACCCGATGCTCGCGTCCTCCCTCCAGGCGTGGGGCTACGAGTCGAACTGGGGCTCCTTCGCGCAGTTCGCGCTGGCCGCCGACTTCCAGTGCCTGCCCCGGCCCGCCCGGCTCGGCTGGGCCGAGTCCTCGGCGTTCCTGCTCACCGGCGCGACGGCCTACCGCCAGCTGAACGGCTGGGCCCCGCACACGGTCCAGCCCGGTGACCCGGTCCTGATCTGGGGCGGCTCCGGCGGCCTGGGCTCGATGGCGATCTCGCTGACGCGGCAGCTGGGCGGCCGCCCGATCGCCGTCGTGTCCACCCCGGAGAAGGCCAAGTACTGCCTCGACGCCGGGGCCGTCGGCGTGATCGACCGGACGAAGTACGACCACTGGGGGCGCGTGCCGGAGACCGGCACCGCGGAGTACAAGCGGTGGACGGCCGGGGTGAGGGCCTTCGGGCGCGAGATCTGGGCATCCACGTCGAGGGCGACCTCGGACCGGTGGCGGAGGCCCTGACGGCCATGGGCGAGTGCGAGTACGTGGTGATGACCGCGGGCTCCTTC
>NZ_JBEOYE010000181.1:0-9050 GCF_040296945.1 Streptomyces sp. NPDC001941
ATATTTAGAAGGTGGCGAGGGCGGTGACCTCGGCGGTGGTGTCGCCGAGCTCCTCCGCGCATAACCGCTTGCCGGTGCGGGGGCCCGGGCCCGGGCCGCGCGGACCCTCCCCGGCTCACCGGACAGCGCCCCTGCCCCGGCCAGGCGGACGCCGTCTGCGCCGACTTGGCCGTCCCCCTGGACCGCACCGGCGCCCACCCCGGGACCCTGGCCCTCCAGGTCGCCCTCGTCGGTGACGCCGACGCCCCGCGCGGCACCCTGCTCTTCCTCACCGGCGGCCCCGGCCAGCCCGGCGTCCCCTTCCTCGGCACCGTCCGCAAGCGGCTGCCCGGCGCCCTCGCCCGGTACCGCCTGGCCGTGATCGACCAGCGGGGCACCGGTGCGACCGCCCTGGACTGCCCGCTGCTCCAGCGGGAGGTCGGCAGCAGCGACACCGTCGCCCCCAGCGCGGCGGCCGTACGCGGCTGCGCCGACGGCCTCGGCGCCCGGCGGAACTTCTACACCACCTCCGACACCGTCGCCGACCTGGAGGACCTGCGCGCCGCCCTCGGCGAGGCCAGCTGGACCCTGGACGGCGTCTCGTACGGCAGCTTCACCGCGGGCCGCTACGCGCTGGCCCACCCCGAGCGGGTGCGCCGCCTCGTCCTCGATTCGGTCGTGCCGCTGGACGGTGCGGCGACCCTGTACGAGGAGTCGTTCGCGCAGGCCGGACGGGTGCTGCGGGCCGCCTGCGCGGAGCAGGGCTGCGACTACGACCCGGCCGGGGAGCTGGCCCGGGTGGTGCGCCGCGACCACAACGGCGTCGGCGTGTTCAACCTGCTCGTCGTCGCCAGCATCGTCGACCCGCGCCTCGCGGACCCGCGGCTGGGCGTGCTGCGCGCGCTGCACGCCTCGGCGAACGGCGACCCCGGCCCGCTGGAGCGCCTGGTCGCCAACTACTACGGGCCCGACGGCGAGCCCAAGGAGCGCTTCAGCTCCGGGCTGCACGCGGCGACGCTGTGCGCCGACTCGCCGTGGCCGTGGGGCGACGCGGGCACGCCCGTCGAGGGCCGCGAGGACGCGCTGCGGGACGCCGTGGCGCGCCTGGAGCCGTCCCGGGTGTGGCCGTTCGAGCCCGCCACCGCCGCCGAGCAGGGCCTGGCCCGCACCTGCCTGCCCTGGCCCGCCTCGCGCCCGGACCCCGCGCCGGGGCACGGCGGGCCGCTGACCGTGCCGACGCTGCTGCTGGCCGGCGACCGCGACCTGTCCACGCCCGTGCAGTGGGCCAGGGAGGTGGCCGCCGCGGCGACCAAGGCGGAACTGGCCGTCATCGAGGGCGCGGGACACTCGGTCCAGAGCCGCAGCCAGGCCGGGGCCCGGGCCGCGGAGGAGTTCCTGCTGCGCTGAGGCGGTACGGCCGCGACGGGATCAGTGCACGACCGAGTAGCTGCGCCAGGGCTCCGTACCCGGCACGATCTCGTCGAACAGCCGCGTCGCCAGGTAGGTGGTGTCCCCGCCCCGGCAGTCGGGCGTCCGGTAGAGCACCAGGTCGACCAGCGTGCCGTTCTCGACCTTCTTCGCGCCGGTCGCGCCGAGCCGGTGGCAGCCCTTCACCGGCGGGCTCATCACCGAGACGACGGCGTCCTTCTCCGTCTCGTACGTGACCGGGCCGACCGCCGTCCGTCCCAGACCGGAGCAGCCGGCGACGGCGAGGGTCAGGAGCGCGGCCCCGGCGGCGATGCCGAGGCGCCGGTGACGCCGGTGATCGGACATGAGCGGGTCCTCGTCTCTGCGGGGGTCTCGTGCACGCCACCTTGCCCGCGCCCGCGGACCCCGGCATCCGGGGGTGGGCCGCCCGGGGGACCGGTAGCGGTCTTTACGGGGAGCGGCGCGGCGGGGTACGAGAGGGGGACGCCCCGCACGGGGCGCGCGGTGCGCGGGCACCGGCCACGGCGCACCACGGGGAACACGAGGAGCGGACGGCGGATGGACGACGTGAGGGACGAGGACAGGGGCCCCGGCGGCGGGCCGGACCGGGACGCGGGCGCGGCCCCGGAGGCGGCGACCGCGTACGGCAGGGTGCGCGGCAGGCTCTCGGAGCGGGGCGTCGCCTCGTTCCTGGGGGTGCCCTACGCGGCGCCCCCGGTGGGGCCGCTGCGGTTCGCGCCGCCCGCGCCCCCGCAGGCGTGGACGGGCGTGCGCGAGGCGGTCGCGTTCGGCCCGACCCCGCCCAAGGCGGCCTATCAGCCGCCCATGGACGCCCTGCTGCCGGAGCACTCCGTGCCCGGCGAGGACGTCCTCAGCCTCAACGTGTGGACGCCCTCGCCCGGGCCCGCGGCCCGGCTGCCCGTGATGGTCTGGCTGTACGGCGGGGCCTTCGCCAACGGCTCCTCCTCCACGCCCGCGTACGACGGCACGGCCTTCGCGCGCGACGGCGTGGTCTTCGTCTCCGTCAACTACCGCCTGGGCGCGGACGGGTTCGCGCACCTGGAGGGCGTCCCCGACAACCGGGGGCTGCTCGACCAGGTCGCCGCCCTGGAGTGGGTGCGCGACAACATCGCGGGCTTCGGCGGCGACCCGGACCGCGTCACCCTCTTCGGCGAGTCCGCGGGGGCGATGGCCATCGGGGTGCTGCTCGGCCAGGAGCGGGCGCGCGGCCTGTTCCACCGGGCGATCCTGCAGAGCGGGGCCGCCCACCACTTCCTGCGCCCCGCCTCCGCCCGGCTGATCACCGCGCGGCTCGCCGAGAAGCTCGGCGTCCCGCCGACCGCCGAGGGCATCGCCGGGGCGGGGTACCCGGAGCTGCTGGCCGCCCAGGGGGAGCTGCGCGGCGAGATCGGCGCCCGGCCGGACCCGCGGCTGTGGGGCGAGGCGGCGCTGAACGCGATGCCGTTCGAGCCGGTCACCGAGGGCCCCGCGCTGCCCGGTCCCGAGTGCGGGGTGCGCCTGCTGGTGGGCAGCAACCGCGAGGAGTACCGGCTGTTCCTGGTGCCCACCGGCCGCCTGGACGCGTTCGCCGAGGACAAGCTGCGGGCGATGGCGCTGGCCTACGGCCTCGACCCGGACAAGGGGCTCGACGTCTACCGCGAGGCCCGGCCCGGCGCCGGTGCCGGGGAGCTCCTGGACGCGGTCGCCACCGACTGGTTCTACCGGATCCCGGCGATCCGGCTCGCCGAGTCGGTGCCCGGTTCGTACGCGTACGAGTTCGCCTGGCGCTCGCCCCGCTTCGACGGGCGGCTCGGCGCCTGCCACGCCGTGGAGCTGCCGTTCGTCTTCGACCGCCTGCGCGACCCGCTGTACGCGCCGATGATCGGCGAGCGGGCGCCGCAGGCGCTCGCGGACGCCGTGCACGGGGCGTGGGTGGCCTTCGCGACGACGGGCGACCCGGGCTGGGCGCCGTACGACACGGAGACTCGCGCGACGATGGTCTTCGACGACGGGCCGGGGGGCGCGGGACCGGGGGTCGTGGCGGATCCGCGCGGGCGCGAGCGGGAGCTGTGGGAGGGGGTGCGGTAGCGCTTCGGGGCGTTGTCCGGGGTGTTGGTGTGCTGGGGCGCTTGCGGGGTCTCGGGGTGTTGATGGGGGGCGTCGCTTGCGGGGTCCGGGGCGGGACGTGTGGCGTCGCTTTCGTGGTCCGAGGCGTTGATTCAGGGCGTCGCATCCGTGGTCCCGGGCCGTTTCCGTGGCGTGTGCTCGCCAGGGGGCGGGGTGGGACGGGGGTCGTTGTCAGACCCCGCCCGTAAGGTCGTGGAGCAGTGGAGGAAACGTCCGCGACCGGCGGGAAGGGAGGGGGTGTGGCCATGGACGTCATCGTGTGCCCGGCCGTGTTCGTGCCGGGGGCCCTGCCCCGCGAGGGCCGGATCGCCTTCTGGTCCCCGGGCGGCGGCTTCCTGCCCGTCGTCGGGACCACCGGCGAGCTCACCGTGGTCCGCCGGCACGGCCGGGGCGTCGCCGCCCGCACCGTGCCCGCCCGGATCCTCACCGTCGCCGAGGCCCTGCCGCTGCTCGTGCGCGCCCGGCACGACCCGGCGGCCCACCCCGCCACCGCCGCCTGGGGCGCCGCCGCGCTGCACGCCCTGCACCTGGTCGCCCGCGGCAGGATGCTGCCCGGCCTGACCGCCGACGACCACGACGCCTGGCGCGCGGGCCCGCTGGACGCCGACGACATCGCGCACCTGCGGGCCGTCGCCGCCGCGCTGCCCTTCGAGGGGCACCCGGTGCCGGTGCCCGGGGCCAGGCCGCCGCGGCTCACCGAGCCGGAGGCCCTGGTGCGGGCCTTCCTGGACGCCGTCGCCGACACGCTGCCGCGCACCCCGGCCGCCGCCCACGCCGCGGGCGCCCCGTTCGCGGCCGCCACCGCCCAGCACCTGCCGGGGGCGCGCGCCTGGGCCGCCGAGGCCGCCGCCGGGATGGACGCGGGCGTGCGCGTATCGCTGCGCCTGGACCTGTCGGCGTACGAACTGTTCGACACCTCGCCCGAGCGCGCCGGGGAGCGTGGCGCCGCCGCCTGCGTGCTTCAGGTCCACAGCCTGGCCGACCCCACCCTGGTCATCGACGCCGCCCGCCTGTGGGCCGGGGACGGCGACGAGCACTTCGGGCCGCGCGCCCGGGTGGACGCCGTCCTCGCCCTGCGCCGCGCCGCCCGCGTCTGGCCGCCGCTGGGCCGCCTCCTGGAGCGGGACGCGCCCGACGTGCTCAGCCTCGACGAGGACGAGCTGTACGAACTGCTCGGCCCGGCCGCCACGGCCCTCGCCGACGCCCAGGTCGCCGTCCACTGGCCGCGCGAACTCGCCCGCAGCCTGTCCGCGACGGCCGTCGTGCGCGGCGGCCCGACCGCGCCGGGATCGGCCACCGACGGCACCCCGTTCTTCGACAGCGCCGAACTGCTCTCCTTCAACTGGCAGCTTGCCCTGGACGGCGACCCGCTGACCGAGCGCGAGATGGACGCCCTCGCCGAGTCCCACCGGCCCGTCGTGCGGCTGCGCGACCAGTGGGTCGTCGTCGACCCCGACCTGGTGCGCAAGGCCCGCAAGCGCGAACTGGGCCTGCTCGAACCGGTCGACGCGCTGGCCGTGGCGCTGTCCGGGACCGCCGAGGTCGACGGCGAGACCGTCGAGGCCGTGCCCGTCGGCGCGCTCGCCGCGCTGCGCGACCGGCTCACCGCCGGAGCCGTGCCCGTGCCCCAGCCGCCCGGGCTCGACGCCACCCTGCGCGACTACCAGCTGCGCGGCCTGGCCTGGCTGGACCTGATGACCTCCCTCGGCCTGGGCGGCTGCCTCGCCGACGACATGGGCCTGGGCAAGACCGTCACCCTGATCGCCCTGCACCTGCACCGCGCCCACCGCGCGCCCACGCTCGTCGTCTGCCCCGCCTCCCTGCTCGGCAACTGGCAGCGCGAGATCACCCGGTTCGCGCCCGGCGTGCCGGTGCGCCGCTTCCACGGCGGCGACCGCACCCTGGACGGCGCGGACGCCGGGTTCGTCCTCACCACCTACGGCACCCTGCGCACCAGCGCCGAGCAACTCGCGGGGCACCCCTGGGGCATGGTCGTCGCCGACGAGGCGCAGCACGTGAAGAACCCGCACTCGGCGACCGCCAAGGCGCTGCGCACCGTCCCGACGCCCGCGCGGGTCGCCCTGACCGGCACCCCCGTGGAGAACAACCTCTCCGAGCTGTGGGCCCTGCTCGACTGGACCACCCCCGGACTGCTCGGCCCGCTCAAGGCGTTCCGCTCCCGCCACGCGCGCGCCGTGGAGAACCACGAGGGTCCCGGGGACATCGAGAACGAGCAGGCCGTCGAGCGGCTCTCCCGGCTGGTGCGGCCGTTCCTGCTGCGCCGCCGCAAGTCCGACCCCGGCATCGTGCCCGAGCTGCCGCCCAAGACGGAGTCCGACCACCCGGTGCCCCTCACCCGGGAACAGGTCTCGCTGTACGAGGCGGTGGTCCGCGAGACCATGGGCGCGATCGAGGGCGCCCAGGGCATCGCCCGGCGCGGCCTGGTGATGAAGCTGCTCACCTCGCTCAAGCAGATCTGCAACCACCCCGCGCAGTTCCTCAAGGAGCAGGGGGGCAAGGGCGGGCGGGCCGAGCGGGTGCGCCTGACCGGCCGCTCCGGCAAGCTCGCCCTGCTCGACGAACTCCTGGACACGATCCTCGCCGAGGACGGCTCGGTGCTCGTCTTCAGCCAGTACGTGTCCATGGCGAGGCTGCTCTCCGCGCACCTGACCGCGCGCGGCGTCCCCAGCCAACTGCTGCACGGCGGCACGCCGGTGGCCGAGCGCGAGCGGATGGTGGACCGCTTCCAGTCCGGCGAGGTGCCCGTCTTCCTGCTGTCGCTGAAGGCCGCGGGGACCGGGCTCAACCTGACCCGCGCCGGACACGTGGTGCACTACGACCGCTGGTGGAACCCGGCGGTCGAGGAGCAGGCCACCGACCGCGCGTACCGCATCGGCCAGACCCAGCCGGTCCAGGTCCACCGGCTGGTCACCGAGGGCACGGTGGAGGACCGCATCGCCGAGATGCTCGCCGCCAAGCGCGCCCTGGCCGAGGCGGTCCTCGGCTCCGGAGAGGCGGCCCTGTCCGAACTGACCGACCGGGAACTGGCCGACCTGGTGTCGCTGAGGAGGCAGGCGTGAACGCGGCACGGAGCGGCCCAGGGGCAGGGGCAAGCGCCGGGGCCGGGGGCGCGGCCCGGCGGCGGGGGGAGGCGGGCGTGAACCGTGCGCACGGGCTCCGCCACGACGACCGCCGGCGGACCTTCCCCCAGCTCACCGGGCAGCCCGCGGCCAAGGGGGCGTTCGCGGCCACCTGGTGGGGCAACGCCTGGGTGGAGGCGCTGGAGGACACCGCCCTCGACCAGGCGCGGCTGAACCGGGGCCGGGCGTACGCGGGCCGCGGGCTCGTCGACGCGATCACGGTCACCCCGGGGCGGGTCGTCGCCTACGTGCACGGCACGCGGGTGCGCCCGTACCGCACCGAGATCCGGCTGAAGGTCCTCGGGGACGACGACTGGGAGCGGTTCCTCGACGCCGCCGCGGCCCGCCCCGAGCACATCGCCGCGCTCCTGGACAAGGACGTGCCGCACGCCCTGGCGGCCGTCATGGACCTGCTGCCCGCCGCGGGCGACCTGGTGCCGGACTGCTCCTGCCCCGACGACGGCTACCCCTGCAAGCACGCCGCCGCCCTGTGCTACCAGGCGGCACGGCTGCTGGACGAGGACCCGTTCGTGCTGTTCCTGATGCGCGGGCGCGGCGAGCAGGAGATCCTGGCCGCCCTCACCCGGCGCAACACGGCCCGTGCCGCCTCGGAGTCCGCCGGGGCGCCCGGGGCCGAGCCCGCGCTGCCCTCCGCGCCCGCCCGCGCCGTGCTGGACGGCCAGGACCCGCTGCCGCTGCCGCCCCCACTGCCGCACCTGGACCGCCCGGGCCGCCCCCCGGCCTATCCGCACGCGCCGGGCGCCCCCGACCCGCTCGCGCTCGACCTGCTGGCGGGCGAGGCCGCGGCCCGGGCGTTCGCGCTCCTGGAGACCGGCGAGGACCCGGTCGCCGCGCTCACCCCCTGGCAGGACGCCGTCCGGCTGGCCGCCGCCCACCCCGGCACCGGCCTGACCGCCGCGACCCGGGCGCTCTACCGGGACCTGGCCGCCGCGACCGGGCGCACCCCCACCGACCTGGCCCGCGCGGTCGCCGCCTGGCGCCAGGGCGGACCGGCCGCGCTCACCGTCCTGGAGGAGCCCTGGGACCCGCCCGCCGGGCCCTTCGACAAGGCCCGCCCGGCGCTCCTGGCGGCGGACTACCCGCACTTCAGGCCCCGGCGCAACCGGTTGTCGTCCCGCTCCCTGCAACTGCGGCTCGGCCAGGACGGGTTGTGGTACGGGTACGAGTCGGACCCGGACCGCGAGGACTGGTGGCCCCGGGGCACCCCCTCGGACGACCCGGTGCTGGCCCTGGGC
The DNA here is from genome assembly GCF_040296945.1 of Streptomyces sp. NPDC001941. Classification (NCBI taxonomy): domain Bacteria; kingdom Bacillati; phylum Actinomycetota; class Actinomycetes; order Kitasatosporales; family Streptomycetaceae; genus Streptomyces; species Streptomyces sp. NPDC001941. Next base: position 7,931 of record NZ_JBEOYE010000181.1, read on the forward strand.
TCGATGGCCTGACCGGGGCGGCGCGGGCGGGGTCCACCCGAGTCCGCCTCGGCTCCCGCGCCCCGGGCCCTGCGGCCCGAGTCCCGCCCCCGGGGGCTACAGCGATCCCGCCCAGGCCCTCAGCCGCGCGAAGTCCGCCTCGCGCAGACCGCGCCGGGGGTGGATCCGCAGCAGCAGGGCGGGGGCGTCGTGCCGCTCGGCGTACGCCACGTCCCGTGCGGTGATCATGTCGTCGACCCAGGCGAACGGGCGGCCCGCCGCCCAGCGCAGCAGCGGCCGGGTCTTCCAGTACAGGCCGTCCGGGTCCCGGGCGAAGAGCTCCGGCCACTCGATCACCGGCAGGTCCGGGGGCAGCCCGATGGCGGGGGAGATCAGCGAGTTGGCCTGGTGCATCCAGGTGGTGGCCCAGGCGAGCTGGAAAGGGAGGTCCGTCAACTGCCGCCCGTGGCCCGGGTGGAGCACCACCCGCAGGCCCCGCCGGTGGCGCCGGGATCCGGGTCTCTGGCGGGCCAGCCAGACCGTCGGGTGCATCCGGTGCGCGGTGTAGCCGCGCAGCCGGGGGAGCCACGCCCGATAGGGGTTGAGCGGGCCGTCGACGTCGAGGAGGAGCAGCGGGAGGCCGGTGCCGGGAGCCGTGCGGGGGTCCGTGCCGGGGTCCGTGAGTGAGTCCGTGCTGGGGTCCGTGCTCGGGTCCGTCATGGGGAAGGGATACCCGGCCCCGGAGCGGGGCGGAAGAGGGCCGTGGACTCACCCCGTCCAGGGTTCGATTAGCCGCTCGCTCGATGGGGTGAAAGGCGTATGAGTCATAACCTCAATGGCCGAATCGCGTTATTTCCGGTGCGGGCGATTGCCCGTGAAACCTCCGGAAAGCAGGAAACCCCATGAGGCACATGAGCCGCAATGGTCTGGCCACTGTGGTGGTCACGGGTGGCGCGCTGGTGATGGCGGGCGGCTTCGCCCACGCCGACTCCACGTCGACCGGCGGTGCGGTCGCATCCCCCGGGCTGATCTCCGGCAACACCGTCCAGTTGCCGGTGCACGTCCCGGTCAACGTGTGCGGCAACACCGTCAGCGTGGCGGGGCTGCTCAGCCCGGCGGCCGGCAACAGCTGCGCCAACCA
>NZ_JBEOYE010000182.1:0-8916 GCF_040296945.1 Streptomyces sp. NPDC001941
CCCGCGCGGCCGCGAGCAGCAGCGTCCCGGGCCCGGGACGCTCCGCGCGCTGGGCCGCGATGACGACGGCCTCGCGGTCCAGGCAGTCCTCGATCATCGCGGCGGACGTCCCGTCCGGGCCGATGTCGACGAAGCGGGTGGCGCCCTCGGCGAGCGCGGTACGGATCCCGTCGGCGAACCGCACCGGCTGCCGGACCTGCCGCACCCAGTGCCCGGCGTCGCAGCCGGTCGCGATCCGCCCGGTCAGGTTCGTCACCAGCGGGATCCGCGGCGGGTGGAAGGTGAGCCGCCCGGCCACGGCGAGGAGGTCGTCCAGCATCCCGTCCATGTGCGCCGAGTGGAAGGCGTGCGACACGTCGAGCCGCTTGGTACGGCGCCCGGGGAACCGCGCCGCCAGCTCCTCCACCGCGTCGGCGTCACCGGCGACCACCACGGAGCGCGGCCCGTTGACCGCGGCCAGGGAGACCCGCCCGGACAGCAGCGGGACGACCTCCTCCTCGGTGGCCCGCAGGGCGAGCATCACCCCGGTGTCCGGCCGGGCCTGCATCAGCCGGGCCCGGGCCGCGACCAGCACGCAGGCGTCCTCCAGCGAGAGCACGCCCGCCACGTGGGCGGCGGCGAGCTCGCCGACGGAGTGGCCCAGCACCACGTCGGGGCGCAGGCCCCAGCTCTCCAGGAGCCGGAACAGCGCCACCTCGAAGACGAAGAGCGCGGGCTGGGTGAACTCGGTGCGCCGCAGCGCCTCCGCGTCGTCCACGACCTGCGCGACCGGCAGCCGCAGCCGCGGGTCCAGTACCGCGCAGACCTCGTCCCACGCGGCCGCGAACACCGGGTAGGCGGACCGGAGTTCGGCTCCCATGCCCACGCGCTGGGTGCCCTGCCCGGCGAAGACGAACGCCGTCCGGCCGTCGTCCGCCACCCCCCGGGCCACCGACGCCGAAGGCGCGTCCTCGGCGATCGCCCGCAGCCCGGCCAGCAGGTCCGCGCCGTCCCGGCCGACGACGACGGCGCGCTCCGCGAAGGCGGTGCGCGAGGTGGCCAGGGAGAAGCCCAGGTCAGCGGCGTCCGTACCGGGTTCCGCGGCCAGCTGCGCGGCCAGTCGGGACGCCTGCTCGCGCAGGGCCTCGGGGCTCCGCGCGGAGAGGGGCCAGGCGAGCACGCCGGGGTGCGGGCCGGACACCGGCTCCTCGGCCTCGGCGGCCTGCTCCAGGATCAGATGGGCGTTGGTGCCGCTGATGCCGAAGGAGGAGACCCCCGCCCGGCGCGGCCCCTCGGCCTGCCAGGCGACGGCGTCCGTGGCGAGCCGCAGGGAGCCCGCCGACCAGTCGACGTGCCGGGAGGGGGTGTCCGCGTGCAGGGTGCGCGGCACCACGCCGTGCCGCATGGCCAGCACCATCTTGATGACGCCCGCCACGCCCGCGGCCGCTTGTGTGTGGCCGATGTTGGACTTCACCGAGCCCAGCCACACCGGCCTGCCGGAGGCGCCGTAGGTGGCCTGCAGGGCGTGCGCCTCGATCGGGTCGCCCAGCGTGGTGCCGGTGCCGTGGGCCTCCACCACGTCCACGTCGCGCGCGTCGAGCCCGGCCGAGGCCAGGGCCTTGCGGATGACCCGCTCCTGGGCGCGGCCGCTGGGCGCGGTCAGGCCGTTGGAGGTGCCGTCCTGGTTCACCGCCGAGCCCCGGATCACGGCCAGGACGGGGTGCCCGTTGCGCCGCGCGTCCGAGAGGCGCTCCAGGAGCAGCAGCCCGCTGCCCTCGGACAGGGCGGTGCCGGAGGCCTCGTCGGAGAACGCGCGGACCCTGCCCCCCGGGTCGAGGCCGCGCTGGCGGCTGAAGCCGACGAACAGCCGGGGCGTGGCCATCACGGTGGCGCCCCCGGCGAGGGCCAGCGCGCACTCGCCGCGTGACAGGGCCTGCGCGGCGAGGTGGACGGCGACCAGGGAGGCCGAGCAGGCGGTGTCCACGGTCACCGAGGGCCCTTCCAGGCCGAGGGCGTACGAGACGCGGCCGGAGACCACGCTGGCGGCGCTGCCGGTGAGCCCGAAGCCCTCGGAACCGTGGGGCGTGCCGAGGGACGCGTAGTCCTGGCCGTTGGTGCCCAGGTAGACGCCGGTGTCGCTGCCGTGCAGGGTGCCCGGGGCGATCCCGGCCCGCTCGAACAGCTCCCAGGATCCCTCCAGGAGGATCCGCTGCTGCGGGTCCATGGTCAGCGCCTCGCGCGGGCTGATCCCGAAGAACGCCGGGTCGAACGCGTCGGCCTCCACGAACCCGCCCCGGCGCACGTAGCTGGTGCCGGGGTGGTCCGGGTCCGGGTGGTACAGCGCGGACAGGTCCCAGCCCCGGTCCCCGGGGAACTCCGTCGTGGCGTCGCCGCCCTCGGCGAGTAGCCGCCAGAACGCCTCCGGGTCGCGCACCCCGCCGGGGAACCGGCAGCTCATGGCGACGACGGCGATGGGCTCGGCCGCACCCTCCGGGCCGGCTCCTGCGGCCGGGGCGTCTTCCACGGACTCCACGGACTCCACCGGGGAGGCCCCGTCGAGCGGCTCGTCGAGGCCGAACGCCCGCAGGAGGTGGTCGGCGAGCCGGGCGGGCGTGGGGTGGTCGAAGATCAGGGTGGCGGGCAGGCGCAGTCCGGTGGAGGCGCCCAGGCGGTTGCGCAGCTCGACGCCGAGCACCGAGTCGAAGGAGAGCTCCTTGAAGGTGCGGCCTGCGTCCACCGCTTCGGGGCCCGCGTGCCCGAGCACGAGCGCGGTCTGGGTCCGGACCTCGTCGAGCACGGCTCCCGGCCTGCCGGTGGCCGGCAGGCCGGCCAGCCGCTCGCGCAGGGAGGACGCCCGCGCGGGTGAGGTGCCCGCGCCGTCGGGGAGTTCGGCCAGCAGCGGGCTCGGCCGGGCCGCCGTGAACACCGTACGGAACCGGTCCCACCGCACGTCCGCCACCGTCACGCAGGGCTCAGCGGCGGCCACGGCCCGGTCCAGGGCGTGCAGTGCCAGGTCCGGCGCCATCGGTGGTACGCCGTGCCGGTCCAGGACCTCGCGCACCGGTCCCCGCGCCATGCCGTCGCCGTCCCACGGGCCCCACGCCACCGAGGTCGCCGGCAGTCCCCGGGAGTGCCGCAGCGCGGCCAGGCCGTCGAGGTACGCGTTGCCGGGCGCGTAGTTGCCCTGCCCGGGGACGCCGACGGTCGCGCCCCACGAGGAGAAGAGCACGAACGCGTCGAGCCCGGTGGCGAGTTCGTGCAGGTTCCAGGCGCCCAGGGCCTTCACCCGCAGTGCCGCGTCGACCCGGTCGAGCGTGAGGTCCTCGACGAGCCCGTCGTGCAGGGCTCCGGCGGCGTGCACCACGGCCGACGGGCGCGTCCGCTCCACGAGCGCGCGCACCGCCTCCCGGTCGGCGACGTCGCAGGCGACGACCTCGACCCCGGCGCCGAGCCCGCGGACGTCCTCCGCGAGCGCGCCCGCCCCGGGCGCGTCGGGGCCGCTCCGGCTGACCAGTACCAGGTGCCCGGCGCCCTGCGCGGCGAGGCGGCGGGCGATCGCTGAGCCGAGCGCGCCCGTGCCGCCGGTGACCAGGACCGTGCCCCGGGGGCTCCAGTCGCGGGCCGGGCCGCCGGCGGCGCGCACCAGCCGGCGGCCGTACGCGTGCTCGCCCCGGAGGGCCACCTGGTCCTCGCCGGACCCGGCGGAGACGATCCCCGCCAGCACCCCGGAGTCGTACGCGTCGCCGAGGTCGACCAGACCGCCCCAGCGCGCCGAGTGCTCCAGGGCGACGACCCGGCCCAGGCCCCACACCAGGCTCATCTCCGGCGCGACCGCCTCGTCCGCGACCGCGACGGCCCCGCGCGTCACGCACCACAGCGGCGCGCTCACGCCCGCGTCGCCCAGTGCCTGTACGGCGGCGAGCGTCGCGGCGTAGCCCGCCGGAACACCCGGGTACGCGGGGTGTGCGCCCTCCCGCAGGGCGGTCAGGCAGAGCACGCCGTCGTACGCGGCGCCCCGCAGCCGGGCGGCGAGCGCGGCCCGGTCGTCGTCGGGGCCGACCTCGAGGACCGTGAGGCGCAGTCCCTGCCCGGTCAGGTCCTCGGCCACGGAGTGCGCCCGGGCGTCACCGGCGGGCACCAGGGCCAGCCAGTCGCCCGCACGGACCGTGCCCGGGCGGACCTTGTCGAAGCGGATCCGGTACTGCCGCTCGTCGAGGACGGAGTCCGCGGTGCGCCGCCTGCGCCAGGAGGCAAGGGCGGGCAGTACGGGGGCGAGGGCGCCCCGGTCCACGCCGAGGGTCCGGGCCACCTCGTCGGCGTCCTGGCGGCCCACGGCGTCCCAGAACGGCGCGTCCTCGGCCGGCCCGCCGCCGTGTGCCCCGGCGTCGATCCAGTACCGCTGGTGCTGGAAGGGGTAGGTCGGCAGGTCCACGGTGTCCGCCCGGCCGAAGGCACGGCTCCAGTCGACGTCCACGCCGCAGGCGTACGCCTCGGCCAGTGCCGTCAGGAACCGGTCGCCCTCCTGCCTGCGCAGCGTCCCGACGGTGCGCACGTCGGCGCTCTCCTCGACGCCCATGGTGAGCACGGGGTGCGGGGTGCACTCGACGAACACCTGGTGGCCCTCGGCTGCCAACTCGCGCACGCAGGCGTCGAGTTCGACCGTGGAGCGCAGGTTGCGGTACCAGTAGGAGGCGTCCAGGGAAGCGGTGTCGATCCGTCCGACGTCGACGGTGGAGAAGAAGCCCGCCACCCCGGGACGCGGCCGGATGCCCGCCAGGGCGGTCAGGATGTCCTCGCGGACGGCCTCCACCTGGGCCGAGTGGGAGGCGTAGTCGACCGGGATCCGCTTGGCCCGGATCCCCTCGGCGTCGCAGTGCGCGATCAGCTCCGCCAGCGCCTCCGGGTCGCCCGACACCACGGTGCTGCGGGGCCCGTTGGCCGCGGCCAGCGACAGCCGTCCCGGCCACCGTCCGATGAGCGCCTCGGCGTCGGAGCGCGTGCACACCAGCGAGACCATGCCGCCCCGGCCCGCCAGGTCCCGGGCGATGGCCTGCGCCCGCAGCGCCACCACGGCCGCCGCGTCGTCCAGGGACAGGGCCCCGGACGCGCAGGCGGAGGCGATCTCGCCCTGCGAGTGGCCGAGCAGGACCGCCGGGTCGACGCCGAAGTGGTTCCACAGCCGGGCCAGTGACACCATCACCGCCCACAGGGCGGGCTGTACGACGTCCACGCGTTCCAGGGCCTCGGCGTCCGCGATCACGTCGCCGAGCTTCCAGTCGACGTACGGCTCCAGCGCCTGCTCGCACGCCGCGAACCGTTCGGCGAAGACCGGGGAGGAGGCGAGCAGTTCGGTCGCCATGCCCGGCCACTGGGCACCCTGCCCGGCGAACATCAGGACCGGGCGCTGGCCGCTGCCGGACCCGGTGACCACGTTCGGCGCCTGCCGTCCCGACGCGAGCGCGTCGAGGCCGCGGAGCAGCTCCGACGCGTCCCGGCCCAGGACCACGGCCCGGTGCTCGTGGTCGGCGCGGGTGGTGGCCAGGGAGAAGCCGACGTCGGCGGGGGAGGGGCCGGGGTGCGCGGCGAGGTGGGCGCCGAGCCGGCGGGCCCGCTCGCGCAGGGCGGGCTCCGAGCGTGCCGAGAGCACCCAGGGCAGGCGGGCCGGTCCCGCGTCCTCCCGGGCATCGGAGGAGCCGGTGGCGTCCGGGTCGTCGGACGCGTCGGCGGGCGGGCCGGCCAGCGCGAGGTGCGCGTTGGTGCCGCCGTAGCCGAAGCTGCTGACGCCCGCCAGGCGCGGCCCGCGCGGCCAGGGCTGCCGCTCGGTGACCACGGCCAGGTTCGTCCCGGCGAAGTCGATGTCGGGGTTCGGGCGCCGGAAGTGCAGGCTGGCGGGCAGCTCGCCGTGGAACAGGGCCAGGGCGGTCTTGAGCAGGCCCAGCACGCCCGCGGCCGGTTCGAGGTGGCCGAAGTTGGTCTTGGCCGAACCGATCCGCAGCGGTTCGCGCCGGTCCCCGCCGAACACGCGGCCCAGGGCCGCCGCTTCGACCGGGTCTCCCCGGCGGGTCCCCGTGCCGTGCGCCTCGACGTACGCCACCAGGCCCGGGTCCGTCCGCGCCTCGCCCCAGGCCGCGCGCAGCACCTCGGCCTGCGTCTCGGCCCCCGGCGTGGCCAGGCCGTCGGTGGTTCCGTCGTTGTTCACGGCGCTGCCGCGGATCACCGCGTAGACGCGGTCGCCGTGCCGCCGGGCGTCGGCGAGCCGGCGCAGCACGACCACGCCGCAGCCCTCGCCCCGGACGTACCCGGCCGCGTCGGCGTCGAAGGCGCGGCACTGCCCCTCGGGGTTCTGCGTGCCGAACTTGTCCATCGCCACGGTGGTGTGCGGGTGCAGGATCAAGCTGACACCGCCGGCCAGCGCCAGGTCCGACTCCCCCGAGCGCAGGCTGCGGACCGCCTGGTGCACGGCGACCAGCGAGGAGCTGCAGCCGCTGCCGATGGTCATCACGGGACCGCGCAGCCCCAGGGCGTAGGCGATGCGGGCCGGGATGATGGAGGTGTCCGTGCCGATGGCCGTGTGGGTGCGGATCTCCTCGGCACGGGCCCCGGTCGCGAGGTGGTACTCCTGCCACATGGTCCCGAAGAACACCCCGGTCGCCGACCCGTCGAGCCGGTCGGTGCGGACACGGGCGTCCTCGACCGCGGCCCAGGCGACCTCCAGCGCCAGCCGCTGCTGCGGGTCCATCTGGCGTGCCTCGGTGGGGGAGATGCCGAAGAACTCGGCGTCGAACCCGGCCACGTCGTCCAGGAAACCGCCCCAGCGGGTCGTCATCCGGCCCGGAGCCGAGGGGTCGACGTCGTGCCAGTCATCGGCCCTCCACCGCTGCGGGGGCACTTCGCCGATGGCGTCGACCCCGTCGAGCAGGCCCTGCCAGAGGGCTTCGGGGGAGTCGATCCCACCGGGCAGGCGGCAGCCGAGTCCGATGATGGCAATGTCGTCAGCGTTCATCACGCATCCTCAATTCGGGCGGGTGAAGGGCGCGGCGGTCCCGTGTGCGGGCAGGCAAGGACGCGGCGGTCCGCGCGGGACGCCGACGGCGGGTGCGACGGGTCGGCACGCGGACGGGGAAAGGGGGTCGGGACTCGGGGCGACCGGTCGGCGGTGGCGGCGCGGACCGGTCCGCGGTCCCGGCGGGCGCGGGCGCCCGTGAGCCCTCCGGCCGGGTCAGTCCCCGCCGTCCGCGAGGCTGATCGCCTGCGAGGGGCACAGCCGTACGCACTCCTCGACGCCGTCCCACGACTCCCGTGGCGGACGGGCGGTCAGGAGCACGACGGTGCCGTCCTCCGCGCTCTGATCGAACACCTCGGGTTCGGTCAGGGTGCACATCCCCGCGCCGCAGCACCTGTCCCGGTCGACCTCCACGCGCATCGCCGCTACCAGCCGACGGGCAGGCGCTTCACGCCGTACATCGAGGACAGCTGGGCCGTCTCGATGTCCTCGGGCGCCGCGGCCAGGTGCAGGTCGGGGAACGCGCTCACCAGCCGGCCGAACGCCACGCGCATCTCGACCCTGGCGAGCTGCTGCCCCACGCACTGGTGGACGCCGTAGCCGAACGCCAGGTGCCGTCCGGCGCTGCGGCCCAGGTCGAGCACGTCCGGGTCGTCGAAGAACCCGGGGTCCCGGTTGGCCGTGGACAGCGACACGGTCACCACCTCGCCCGCGCGGATCCGCCGGCCCTCCAGCTCGACGTCCTCGGTGGCCCCCCGGACGATGCCGAACTGGACGATGCTCAGGTAGCGCATCATCTCCTCGACCGCGCCGTTGACCGCCTCCGGCCGCTCGCGCAGGAGCGCCAGCTGCCCGGGGCGGGAGAGCAGCAGGAAGGTGCCGAGGCCCAGCATCTTCGCGGTGGTCTCGTGCCCCGCCGAGAGCAGGAGCATCGCCGAGCCCGAGGCCTCCTCGTCGGTGAGGCCGGACGTGGCCACTCTGCTCAGCAGGTCGTCCTGCGGGGCGCGGCGCTTGCGGCGGATCAGCGTGGTGAGGAACTCCGCCATCAGCCCCATGGACTCGTAGGCCTCGTCCACCGAGTGGTCGTGGTCGAGCATGCGCTCCGAGTGCTTCTGGAAGAACGCGTGCTCCTCGTAGGGGACGCCGAGGAGTTCGCAGATCACCAGGGACGGAATGGGCAGGGCGAATTCCTGCACCAGGTCCACCGGAGAACCCTTTTCCCGCATCGCCGCGATCCGGTCGGCGGTTATCCGCTCGATCCGCGGTTCGAGGTTCTTCATGCGGCGTACGGTGAATTCACCGGTGAAGAGCTTGCGGAAACGCGTGTGGTCCGGCGGGTCCATGAAGATGAAGACGCCGGGCCGGGTCGGCTGGGGGACCCATTCGCCGACCGCCATCTTGCGGTGCTCGCCGCGCGAGCTGAACCGGGGGTCCGTCAGCACGGCGCGGGCCGCCGCGTTGCCGGTGACCAGCCAGCCCGTGCTGCCGTCCGGATAGGCGAGTCTGCTCACCGGGTGCTCGTCGCGCAGCGCGGTCAGCTTCGGCGGAGGGCTGAAGGGACAGGTGCGTTCGGTGGGGAACGCCACCGGCTTCAGGTCGGTGCTGGTCACGTCGACTCCGTGGATGTCAGGGCCGGTTCGATCGGCCGGGCTGAACCCCCGCGCGGAGGAAATGGGTCACGCGTCGCCGTGGTCAGGGGAATTCACCATTCCCCCGCACTTTCGGGAAATCCCGTTTTCCGGCGTGATCCGATCCTGCCAGACGACCCGGATGTCGATCCGTTTCCTCAGCCGGGGCCCGGCCTTCCCGGCATCGCCCCGGCACCGCTTCTCAAGCGTTCCCCGAGACGGCCTTCGGGGCGGGCCGAGCCGTCCCCTGGCGCCGGGGGGCGGGGGGGGGTGGGGCCCCGCCGGCGGCGGGGGCGCGGCGCGGGG
>NZ_JBEOYE010000183.1:0-8851 GCF_040296945.1 Streptomyces sp. NPDC001941
CGGACCTCCCCTGCTCTTCCTCGACGTCGACGGCCCGCTCATCCCCTTCGGCGCCCCGCCGCGGGAACTGCCCGGAGGCCATCCGACGTACGAGTCCGTGCACGCGCCCCGCGCGGCGGACGGCAACCCGCTGATCTCCCGCATCGACCCGGCTCTCGGACCCCTCCTGCGGGAGCTGCCCTGCCGGCTCGTGTGGGCCACGACGTGGACGCACGACGCGAACGACTCCGTGGCGCCCTGGCTCGGACTGCCCCCGCTGCCCGTCGTCGACTGGCCGGACGAGGACGAGGAGGACGAGGTGTCCGGGCGGCACTGGAAGACCCGGACGCTCGTCGGGACCGCCGGGGGACGGCCGTTCGTCTGGGTCGACGACGAGATCGGTGCGGCCGACCGGGCCTGGGTGGCCCGGCACCACCCCGGTGCGGCGTTGTTGCACCGTGTCGAGGCGCGGCGGGGGCTCGGTGTCGGGGACTTCGGTGTGCTGCGGCGCTGGCTGCGGGCGCACGGGTGAGGCCCGTGGGGGTGGGGCGCCGGGCCACGGCGCCCCACCCCCACGGGCCGTCGGCGTCAGAGCAGGCTGATGCCGAGGCCCAGGTCCAGGTCCAGGCCGAGGTCGATGACGGCGTCCAGGGCCACGTCGACGTCGATGTCCGCGTCGACGAGGACGTCCACGTCCACGTCCAGTGCGGCGGCCAGGTCCGCGTCGAGCAGGACGCCCGCGTCGACCTCGCCGGTGAACAGGTCGGCGCCCGCGTCGACCACGACGCCGAGGTCGGCGCTGAGCTCGGCCGCGGCCTCCGCGCTGAGCTGGATGTTGTTGCTGTCCGAGACGCCGATGTCGACGGTCAGCGTGCGGTCGCCCGCCTTCGACGACAGGTGCACCGAGCTGGTGTCCACGTGGCCGAGGACCACGGCCTTGCCGTTGATCTGCGCGTTGACGTCACCGGTGGCCACGTCGATCTTCACGCCGGTCAGGACGGCCTGCTTGGCGCCCGCGCCGAGGACGACCTGGCCCGTGAGGTCGATGGTCCCGCCGTGGATCTGACCGTCCGAGACGTCCAGGGTGCCGCCGCCGACCTGGAGCGACACCTGGCCGGTGATGCCGAGGTCGCCGTTCACCGCCAGCGTCACGTCGCCGTTGACGACGGGGGTGTCCGCCGGGGCGACCGCGACGGCGGCGGCCGGGGCGGGGGCGGCGTACGCGGCGGCGGCCGGTCCCGCGACGGCGGCGGCCGAGGCGACGACGGCGGCGCAGGCCAGCACGGCGGCGCGGCGCAGACGGGCGGCGGGGCGGATGAGCTGGGAGGACATGGGTCTCCAGATGACTCGGGGAGAAGTACCTGACGGAGGGTCACTGCCCGCAGAGGTTGCGCGCGTTCGTGGTGGGTCCTCCGCCTGGCCCTCCCTTTCACCTGGAAGGGGGCACTTGGCGGGACATACGGAGGACCGTCGCCCGCCCGGCGTGTCGCGGCGGCGGCCGTCAGTCCGTGTCCAGGTCCAGGAGCAACCAGCCCCGGTGCGGCAGCTCCTGATCGAGCGTCAGTACTCCGTCCGTGGCCGTGAGGGTCGCGGGTGCGGGCGGCGCGAGCGGTGCGAGCAGCGTGGCCTCCGCCAGGCGCGCCCCCCGGGGCAGCGTGACGCGGGGGCGCGCCGGGTCGGCGCTGCCGTTGGCGACGGCCAGCTGCCGCCCGCCCCCGTTGCGGGCCAGCCGTGGCACCAGGTGCGGTCCGCCCGACACCAGCGGCAGCTCGGAGTCCTCGCCCTCGACCCGGCGGACCAGGGCGTGCAGCAGCCGCTGACCGTCGTCGTCGCGGGGCAGGGCGGCCGGGTCCGTGGCGGCCAGGACCGCGATCCGGCCGCCGAGCGCGTTGTCGTACACGCACCGTCCCGCGCCCCACGGGCGCAGGTCCGGCGTGAGCACCTCCGTCCACGCCTCGGCGCCGGGCAGCGGGCGCAGCCGGGCGAGCCGGGGCTGCATGTTGACGCTCAGGAACAGGTCGACGCCGTCCTCGGCGACGGGGCAGCCGCCCAGGACGCGCTCCAGGGAGTACGGGCCCGGGGCGGCCGGGGCGTCGCGCTCGACGACCCCCTCGACGGCCACACCGGTGAGCTCGCCGAAGCCGCGCTCGGCGAGGACGGCGGCGGCCACCCCGTCGAGCAGCAGCCCGCCGCCGAGCAGCCGCCGCAGCGTGGCGTCGTCCAGGGCGCGGGCCCCCTGGCCGAACAGCGCCCGCACCGGCGCGTCGCCCGCGGTCACCGGCACCCCGTACCCGAGCAGGAAGCCGGCGCAGGGCCCCGGGTCCACGGCCAGGTCGCCGGGCGTTCCCGCGCGCGGCGTGCGCACGTGCGCGGGCGCGTCCGGGTGCGTGACCACCGCGACCCCGTCGGTGTCCCGGTGCGCGCGGTCGGCCACGTGGTCCAGGGCCGGGCGGGCCCGGCGCAGCAGTCCCGCGACGCGCGGGTGGCGCCCGGCGTGCCCGGACGGCACGGGCAGCAGGTTCAGCAACAGCGCGTCCACGCCGGAGAGTTGGGCGGTCACCAGCTCGGACCAGGTCTGGGTGTCGGACGTGGACCACGCGGTGTGCGGCCAGTTCTCGATCTCCGGCTCCACCCGCACCCCGGCGGGGCGCAGGGTGCGCTGGTGGTCGAGCGTCCACACCGAGCGGCCCAGGCTCCGCCCGGGCGCGTCCTCGTACGGGGCGAAGTGCGGGCGGTGGACGGCCTCGCCGCCGATCGAGACCGCGTCGAACAGGGCGGCCCAGTCCCGGCCCTCGACCGCGTGCGCGGCGGGGTCGGACGTCATCAGGCCCAGCCGGGTGCGGCCCGACGACTCCTCGGCGACCGTCCGGGCGACCAGTTCGGCGACCTCCGACTGGGCGGTGCGCCACGTCTGTCGGAGCAGTGCGCGCCATGGGTGCGGCCGGCCGGGCGCGGTCACGGCGGCCAGCACGTCCTCCCGGGTCACCGGCGCGCCGACGAGGGCCGCGAGGCGGTCGAGCATCAGCGGTTCGAAGCCGCCGCCCCAGGCGAGCGGCGCGTGGTTGTGGAGGCGGAAGTCGTCCTCCAGCCACAGCGTGCGCGGGGCCAGCCGGGCGAACCGTCCGTAGTGCGCGGCCAGCCAGCCGCGCCAGCGGGGACAGGCCAGGGAGGCCTGGGCGCGCGCGGTGCGGCCGTCGGCGCCGACCACGGGGTGGAAGCCGAGGCGGTCCACGCGGCCCCGGTCGGCGTGCCCGGTGGTCACCCACGGGTTGAGGCTCACGTCGAGGCCCGCGTCGCGCAGGACCGCGGTGGCCGCCGCGGTCGTCGCGTAGAGGCCGTCCTCGTCGGCGCCTGTCGGATGCCCGTCGTGGAACTCCTCGGCGGCGAGCAGCAGGACGACCTCCGACACGCCCGACTCGCGGCAGAACGCGGCCAGTTCGGCCGTCTGACGCTCGGCGGCAGGAGTGGGGTGGAGCTGGAACCTGAGGTGGTACCGGGTGGGCACGGGCGGGGCCTCTTCGCGCGGTGTCGGTGGAGGGGCGTGTTCCCCGGGGCCCGAGGGCCCCGGGGAACACGCGGGTGGGGTCAGGGCCTGCGGGCCGGTGCGGGGCTGAGCTTCAGGGTCTGCTCGGCCGTGGTGCGGGCGCCGCCGACGGCGCTGCCGCTGGTGTCGGTCCAGGCCCGGGTGGGCGTGGTCTCGGCGAGCCGCCCGCTGGTGGCGGAGAGCCCGATGACCAGGCCGCTGTAGCGGTTGACCAGGCGGTACGTGCCGGTGGGCGCGCCGCCGGTCGTGGTGTTCCGTACGACGAACCACTGCTGGCCCACCGTCGGCCCGCCCGCCGGGGCGGCCGTCACCGTCGGCCTGGCGCCCCAGGCGCGGCCCGCGTTGCCGCCGGCGTCCACACCGAGCAGACGGCCGGTGGAGGCGTTGGCGATGCGGTAGGAACCGTCACCGTTGGAGGTGAACACCCACTGCGCGAGGCGCGAGTTGGCGCCCGAAGCGCCCGAGGTGGTGGCGCTGGAACCGCTGACCTGGGAGAGCAGCCGGCTGCCCGCGCCGATCGTGTAGGAGCCGCCCGAGGTGACCGGCGCGGCCGGGGCGCTGGTGTCGATCACCGTGTCGTAGTACTCGCCGTCCTTGCCGCCCGAGCAGAAGAACGAGCAGTACGAGCGGAAGGTCTTGCCGACGATGGTGGAGCCGGTCTTGTTGACCGCGTCCAGCATCCAGCGGTACCAGGACCCGGTGCGGTAGTCGCCCGAGTCCCCGGCCAGCCGCCACTTCTGGGTGGCCAGGTCGTCGGTCACGTAGAACCGCTGCGGCTCGGAGCCGTCCTGGACGACCGCCTCGGGCTCGCCGACGTACAGGCCGAGGTAGGCGTTGTACGCGATGTTCATGGTGAGCAGGTCCGACTTGGCGGGCAGCTTCCCGGCCGCCTGCTGCTCGGCGATCGTCCCGTCGTTGGCGGGGGAGTAGTCGTGGGCGACGGGCGTGTAGCCGGTGGTGTGGGTGGCGTCCACCGGCTCCATGTTGCTCTCCAGGCCGCCGGTGCCCGGCTGCGACCAGGCGCCGTCGTACCACTTGCGCCAGGAGCCCGGCGCCATCTTGCCGGACATCGGGGCCCGGGCCACGTGGGCGCGGCTGCCGTCGGTCCAGCCGCCGGGGACGCCGCCCTTCGGGATGACCCGGGAGTTGTAGTAGGCGTAGAAGTAGCCGGACGCGGTGTCCACGAAGAGCCGGGCGTCGCCGTTGCCGTAGTGGTAAGTGTCGTTCGGGAAGGCCGTGTTGTCGCCGCGCCGGGTGCTGTACGGCGAGGTGAGCACGTGGTCCTTGATGGTCCAGGTGCGGCCCTGGTCCCTGGAGACGGCCCGGTCGATGGCGTCGTAGTGCAGTCCGTCGCCGAAGGGCTGCGGGGTGAACTCGTTGTGGACGAGCCCGTACCAGTCGCCGGTGTCCGGGTCGACCCACACGCCCATCAGGTCGCAGTAGTTCTTCTGCGCGTACGACGAGGAGCCGGGCGCGTACGACGCCTCGCGCCCCGTGGGGCTGTTGTTGCAGCGCCAGGTGGTGTCGTTGTTGCGGTCGTCCGGGTTGGCGGGGTTCACCGCGTCGCTCAGCGCGGCGGAGCGGGTGGCGGTGTCCAGGTCCTTGCCGGTGTAGAAGCCCCAGGACCGGTCGTCGTCGGCGCCGTACAGGGCGTGCGCGGACTGGTAGTAGAAGACGCCGTTCTTGTCGGTGTAGGTGGCCGCGGGGGTGTCGTCCGGGTTGTTCCAGGGGCCCTTGGCGCCGATCTTCACGCTGAGCGCGGGGGCCTTGGTCCCGGCCGTCGCGGTGGTGCCGGTGGCGGGGAGTACGCCGACGAGCAGCGCGGCCGTCACGGCGAGCGCGCGGGCGGTCCTGCTCCGGGTGGTCCTGCTTCGGGTGGGGGCGGGCACAGTGCTCCTCTCGAAGGGGGGGGGGAGAGCGGTGGTTCCGAGGGGTGGTTCCGAGCGGTGGATCCGGGTGGTTCAGGGGGTTCACTGCCGGGTGCCTATTAGTTTGAATAGAATCCGAACTAAAGAAAGACCTGTCAAGGCATCCGGCCGAGATCGCTCCCGCGGCGCTGCTTGCCATCATGTGCCCAGGAACCACCGCGCAGTTGCCCCCGACCGCCCCCGCGCAGAGACGAGGACCCCGTGACCCACCCCTCCGCGGCCGCCCCGGCCGGGACCGCCCGCCCCCGCGAACGGGCCTCCCTGCGCCCCGCCAACCTGGGGACCATCCTGCGCCTGCTGCGTGACCGCGGACCGCGCTCCCGCGCCCAGATCGCCACCGACACCGGCCTGCCCAAGCCGACCGTCACCCCGCTCGTCGCCGAACTCGTCGGCCGGGGGCTCCTCCGCGAGGGTCCCGCCCGCCGCGAGGGAGCCGTCGGCCGCCCCGGCACCCTGGTCCACCTCGACGGCCGGGGCCTCGCCGGTGTCGGCGTCGAGATCAGCACCAGCTACCTCCACCTGCTCGCCCTCACCCCGCGCGGCGACGTCGTCGCCGAGCACCGCGAACCCCTCGCCGTCGCCCAGGCCGGACCCGGGGCCGTCCTGGACCGCACCGCCGCCGTCGTCACCGACTGCCTCGACGCCCTCGCCGGGGACGGGGTGCGCCCCGTCGGCCTCACCCTCGCCGCGCCCGGCGTCGTCGACACGGTCAACGGGACGGTCGTCCACGCCCCCGGCGTCGGCTGGCGCGACGTCCCCGTGCTCGCCGGGCTGCGCACCCGGCTCGGCGCCGCGCACCCGCCGCTCGCCCTGGACAACGACGCCAAGCTCGCCGCCCTCGCCGAGTACTTCCTCGACCGCGACGAGGGCGTCCACGACATGGTGTGCGTCACCGGCGAGCGCGGCGTCGGGGCCGGCATCATCAGCGCGGGCCAACTCCTGCGCGGGGCGACCGGGTTCGCCGGAGAGGTCGGCCACATGCCGCTCGACCCCGAGCGCCGCCCCTGCGTCTGCGGCCGGCACGGCTGCTGGCAGGGCATGGTCGGCCTGGACGCCGTCCTGCGCCTGGCCGCCGACGAGGGCGACGCGCCGCACGACCCGGGCGTCGCGCCGGAGGCCCGGCTGGCCCGGCTGCGCGAGCGGGCCCGGGACGGCGACCCGCGCACCCTGCGGGCCCTGGAGCGGGTCGCCGACGACCTCGGCCTCGGCCTGGCCCTCCTCGCCGACGTCCTCAACCCCCGGCTGATCGTCCTGGGCGGCTACTTCACGCACCTCGGCGACCTGATGCTGCCCCGCGTCCAGGAGGTCGTCCGGGACCGCGTGATGGCCCCCGACGCGGGCGGCTGCGAGGTCCGCCTCTCCGCCCTCGGCTTCGCGGCGGCGGCGCGCGGCGGGGCGTACCTGGCCCTGGACGCGGTGTACCGGGACCCGGGCGCGTACGGAGAGCGCTGAAGCGGGCGCGTACGGAAGACGCTGAAGCGGGCGCGCGCACAAGGGGTCAGGCGGGGGCGCACAAGGGGTCAGGCGGGCGCGGGCGGACAGGTCCCCAGGTCGAGCGGGCGCGGGTGACCGGCTCTCTGGTCACCCGGGCTTCACCCCCGCGTCACCGGGGGCTGTGAGGCTCGGGGCACACCGAAAGCTGTCTGTACAACTTGCACGTCCGGGCGCCCGGAGCGCCCGGCCGAGGAGTGCCCCATGGACGCCACGACCGCCCCCGCGCCGCCCCCCGCCTACTGGCTGCGCGACAACTGCCCCTGCGCCGACTGCCGCGACCCGCGCAATGGCCAGAAGCTCTTCCAGATCACCGACCTGCCCGAAGACCTCGCCGTCGCCGCCGAGCGCCCCGCCCGCACCCCCTCCGGCGCCCCGGCCCGCGAGGTCGTCTGGGCGCCCGACGGCCACGTCTCGCACTACCCCGAGGAGTGGTTCACCGCCGCCCCCGCGGGCGACGGGCGCACCGAGGCCGACAAGGAGACCTGGACCGCCGACGCGCTGCGGGACCGGCTCCCGGAGGCCGACTGGGACGCATACCGCACCGACGCGGGCACCAGGGCCCGCGCCCTGGAGCAGGTCCTGCGCCTCGGCTTCGTCGTCCTGCGCGGCGTGCCGTGCCGCGACCGCCAAGTCCTGTACGTGGCACGATCGTTCGGCTACGTCCGCGAGACCAACTACGGCGAGCTCTTCGAGGTCCGCGTCGAGCGCGACCCCAACAACCTCGCCTTCACCGGACAGCACATCACCCCGCACACGGACAACCCCTACCGCGACCCGGTCCCCACCCTCCAGCTCCTGCACTGCCTGGCCAACGCCGCACGCGGCGGCGACTCCGGGCTCGTCGACGGCTTCCGGGCCGCCGCCCTGCTGCGCGAGGAGGCGCCCGGGGACTTCGCCGTGCTCACCGCCACCCCGGTGCCGTTCGCCTTCCGTGACGCCCGCACCGAACTGCGCGCCGAACGACCGCTGATCGAGACCGACCCGCTCGGCCGCGTCCGCGAGGTCCGCTTCAACAACCGCTCCATCGGCACCCTGCGCCTGGACGCCGCCCGGCTCGACGCCTTCTACGCCGCCTACCGGCGCTTCGCCGCGATCCTGCTGCGCCCCGGGCTCCAGCTGGACTTCCGGCTCGCCCCCGGCGACTGCCTGGTCTTCGACAACACCCGTCTGCTGCACGCCCGTACGGCCTTCGAGGAGTCGGGGGAGCGCCACCTCCAGGGCACCTACGCCGACCTCGACTCGCTGCTCTCCACGCTCGCAGTGCTGCGCCGGGAAGGGGCCGCCGCGTGAACCCCGTCGACGAACTCGCCGCGCTCTTCGAGGGCGAGGGCGGCGCCGAGTACCTGGGCGAAGAGGTCACCCAGGCCGAGCACATGCTCCAGGCCGCCGCGCTCGCCGAGGCCGAGGGCGCCCCCGCCCACCTGGTCGCCGCCGCGCTGCTGCACGACATCGGCCACTTCCACGGCACCGTCACCGGGCGCGACCTCATGGAGGGCGGCCTGGACAACCGGCACAGCCACACCGGGGCCGACTGGCTGGCCCGGCACTTCGGGCCCGAGGTCACCGAGCCGGTCCGCCTCCACGTCGCCGCCAAGCGCTACCTGTGCGCGGTCGAGCCCGGCTACTTCGGCCTGCTCTCGGAGGCCTCCGTGCACACCCTGCGCGTCCAGGGCGGGCCCATGTCCCCCGAGGAGGCGGGGCGGTTCGAGGAGCGGGACGGCGCGCGCGACGCCGTGCTCGTACGCCGCTGGGACGAGCGGGCCAAGGACCCCGAGCACCCCACCCCCGGCTTCGACCACTTCCGCCCGCTCCTGGAGGGCCTGCTCGTACGGGACTGAGCGCCGGACGTGGGGGGGGGGGGGGGGGGGGCGCCGGCGCGGGCCCGCCCGCCCCCCCCCCCCCCCCC